>NZ_JARRAH010000001.1:618258-927387 GCF_030553305.1 Halomarina ordinaria
GAGGACGCCGACGGCTGGCGCGCGCTCCGCGAGACGCTCGCCTACGCCGAGGGGAAGGGCGTGCCCGTCCTCCTCGACGCCAAGCGCGGCGACATCGGCAACACCGCCCGCCAGTACGCGACACTGCTCGACAGCGGGGCCTCCGGCCCCGGCGCCGACGCCATCACCGTCAACCCCTACATGGGCCGCGACTCGCTCGAACCGTTCCTCTCGCGGACCGACAAGGGGGTGTTCGTCCTCTGTCGCACCTCCAACCCCGGCGGCGCGGACTTCCAGAACCTCGAGGTCGGTCCGAACAAGCGCCTCTTCGAGTACGTCGCCCAGCGCGCGAGCGAGTGGAACGAGCGCGGGAACGTCGGCCTCGTCGTCGGGGCGACGGAACCCGAGGAACTCGAACGGGTCCGCGACCTCGTCCCGACGCTCCCCTTCCTCGTCCCCGGCGTGGGCGCACAGGGCGGCGACGCGGAGGCGGCCGTCACGTTCGGGCCCGCGAGCGGCGGCGACGCCGCTGGCGTCGGCCTCGTCAACTCCTCGCGGGGTATCGTCTTCGCCGGGGAGGGCGAGTCGTTCGACCGCGCGGCCGGCGAGGCGGCAAAGCGCCTGAAGCGGCGGCTGAACGGCCACCGATAGGCACCCCGACGGTCTCTGGCACTACTTCCGGGCCGGGCCGCCCCGAACGCGGCCCGAGGGACCATCACCCGATGCGAGCCACGAGGAACGTTAATGCCCGGGAGCGCCAACCGGCAGTATGAGACGACACGAGGCATCCTTCGAGATAGACTCGAAGACCGACTCCTACGCCGCCAGCCGCATCCTGGAGCGCGTGTACGACACGGTCCGAGAGGAGTCCCGCAGCGTCCGGGCGGGGACCGACGACGCGAGCGCGCTCCTCGACGAGTTCGGAACGCTTCGAGACGCGGCCGCGACGCCAGCGACGGGGAAACTGACCATCACCTACGAGCGATACGACGACGAGTTCGACGGGTGACGGTGCGCGACGGCGTCGCGGCTCCCCTCGGCGGACCCGACAGGCAGTGCGAACGTCCCGCTGCGGGACTCACTCCCCGGGCGCCGTTGCGACGACGTCCTCGGTCCCGCACTCCGGACATCGGTCGTGCTGGACGTGGTATCGCGCGTCGCACGCTCGGCACCGGTAGTCCGCGTCTCCCTCGGCTGTCTCCGTCGCCGTCTGTTTGAACTGCTCGACCTGCCTGCCGAGTCGTTTGAAGAGGCCCATCTGTCCCGTAGAGGGAGGACGCCGAGGGCGAAAAGCGTTGGCCGCCGTGCCGGCAGAGAGGCGTGTCCGGACAGTCGGATTCCGGCGGTGGCGACGACGCGTTCGACTGTTCCCCCGAACGCGTCGTCGTGCGGCGCGTCACCGGTCGTCGCGCTCGTCCGGTCGGTACGGGGAGATACCAGTCCTTTTCCCCGGTAAACGTCTCCGTTAGGTATGTCTTTCTCTCCGGCCTCTCCGGTCGTCCAGGGCGCGCCCTCGACGTCGGTGACGGCCGAGATGCTCGTCGTCTTCGCGCTCGTCCTCCTCGCGCTCGTACTGTTCGCCACCGAGCGGTTCCCCATCGACGTCACTGCCATCCTGATAATGGTCCTCTTGATGGTGCTCGAACCGTGGACGCAGGTCTCCGCCCGGGAGGGTATCTCGGGGTTCGCCAACCCGGCCACGATAACCGTCCTCGCCATGCTCATCCTGAGTACGGGCGTCAACCGGACCGGTATCGTCCAGCTCTTCGGTCGGAAGATGGCCGCGTTCGCGGGCACGGACAGGCGCAAGCAGCTGGCGGCGACGATCGGCGTCACCGGGCCGGTCTCGGGGTTCGTCAACAACACGCCGGTCGTCGCGATTCTGGTCCCGGTCATCAACGACCTCGCCCACGAGGGCAAGACCTCACCGTCGAAGCTCCTGATGCCGCTGTCGTTCGCTTCGATGCTCGGGGGGACGCTCACGCTCATCGGCACCTCCACCAACATCCTCGCCAGCGACATCGCGGCCCAGCTCGGCGCGGAGTCGCCCGGCCTCGGACTGGAGGCGTTCGGGATGTTCGAGTTCACGAAACTCGGCGTCGTCGTCTTCGCGGTCGGCTCCCTCTATCTGATGACGGTCGGCGTTCGTCTCCTCCCCGAACGGATTCCGGCCGAGGAGGACCTCGTCCAGGAGTACGCCCTCCAAGAGTACCTCGCGGACGTCGTTGTACCGGCGGACTCGTCGTTGATCGGGCAGACGGTCGAGGAGGCACTGGGCGACGACGACCTCGATATCGACGTGTTACAGCTGCTTCGAGACGGCGAATACTTCGCCGACCCGCTCGCTCGCAAGGAGATACGCGAGGGCGACACCCTCCGGCTCAGGACGAACCGTGAGACGCTCGAACGCATCATCGAAGCGGAGGGCCTCACGCTGGTAGGTAGTCCCCGGACCGAGGAGGACTTCCACCAGGACGGGGACGACCCCGTCCTCGTCGAGGTGGTCGTCCCCTCGGGGTCGTTCCTCGTCGGGGAGACCCTGGCGAGTTCGACGTTCCGACAGCGCTACGACGCGAACGTCCTCGCCTTCCGGACCCGAGGTGACGTCGTGCGAGACCGGTTCGAGGCAATCGGCATCCGCGTCGGCGACACCCTCCTCGTCCAGGCGCCGCCCGATAGCCTCACCCGCCTCGTCGAGAACGAGGACTTCATCGTCGCTCACGAGTTCGACGAGGTGTCCTACCGGAGCGAGAAGGTCCCGTTCGCCGTCGCCATCATCGCCGGCGTCGTCGCGCTCCCGGCGCTGAACGTCCTCCCCATCGTCGTCTCGGCATTGGCTGGGGTGGTGGCGATGGTCTTCACCGGCGTCCTCAAACCGACCGAACTCTACTCCTCCGTCGAGTGGAACGTCATCTTCCTGCTCGCGGGCGTCATCCCCCTCGGCATCGCCCTCCAGCAGACGGGGGCCGCCGCGTTGCTCGGGGACGCCGTCGCCTCGACGGCCACGTTCCTCCCCGCCATCGGTGTCCTCTGGGTGTTCTACCTCGCGACCGGCCTGTTGACGAGCGTCATCAGCAACAACGCGAGCGTCGTGCTGATGATACCCGTCGCGGCCAGCGCCGCCCAGTCCATCGACGCGAACGCGTTCGCGTTCGTCCTCGCCGTCACCTTCGCCGCCTCGACGGCGTTCATGACCCCCGTCGGCTACCAGACGAACCTCTTCGTCTACGGCCCGGGTGGCTACACGTTCTCTGACTTCATCCGCGTCGGCGCCCCCCTCCAGTTCCTGCTGTCGGTCGTGACGGTCCTCGGCATCGCGTTCTTCTGGGGGGTCCGCGCCTGAGTGGACCGGCCTCCCCACCGCGAACCGGGGACGTCGTGCGAACATTGATTCGCGTCGCCGTCCTCCTAGAGCTATGACCGAGTTTCCGGACGAGCGACAGCTCGTACTGCGGGCGCGCGCTCACCTAGAGGAGTGGACGAACAGTGCGCGGACGACAGTGTACGCCGAACTGTTCGAAGGCGACGAGTCGCTGCTCGGCGAGGACGACCTTCGGCTCCTCGACGCGCTCGACTCCGAACTGGAGCGAGGGGGTGGCGATGGGGTCTGGGGAACGGACCGGTACGGAATCCACGCGGCGGGCGGCTCGGGTTCGGACACCTCGCTCGGGGTGGTGTGCGTCTACCATCCACAGATAACCAAGGACTCCGTCCTTCGCGGGGGGGACGGGCTGGACGACGAGACCGAGGAGCGACTCAACGCCGCGCTCTGGACGTACAGCGAGCGCGTCGCCACGCTCGTCGAAGCCGAACTTGACGCGTTCGTCCGTCGGACCCAGTCCTGAGTCGGCGGCTGGGAGGTGTTCTATGGGTACAGTCGCGAGATGATGTCCAGAGCCAGCGGTTCCTGACCGTGCGACGAGTCCGTCCGGTCGCGTGCGTTTCAGCGATGTATCAGCCCCAGTATTCGGCTTCGAACGTCGTCCGCGGAGTCGTACGTCTGGTTCGCGGTCGGGGCGAGCACGTCACCGAGGGCTTCGGTCCCACTCCGCGTTTCGAGCGCGTCGTCGAGAGCGCCGAGACGACCACTCAGGTCGCCGTCCATCGGCCGGTCCTCGCTGGCACGGTTACGGACGGCCTCTACCGTTCGCCCCGGGGAGGTCGACGGGCGCGCTCAGAACTCGTAGGTGTCCACACCGTCCGGACCGTCACCCGGGACGGGGTCCTCCTCGCCGGTCGGTCGGCCGCCGGCCTCCTTCAGACAGTCGGTACACAACCCCGTCGGTCGGTCGTAGTGGTCCGCGCAGACGACCCGGCCGCAGCGGTCGCAGCCGTCGACCACCTCGTTCGTCTGGCAGAGTTCGCACAGTCCGGAGACGCTCATGCGGGGTGCTACCACGCGAGGTCGTAAAAGCGCGAGGGCTGCGGGTGCCATCTGCTCGTAGAGGGTTCTCCGGAGGATGCCGTCACAGCCCTCTTAGCTCGATATGCCAGCTACGATAGCTGTGCGGACCGCCCGGTTCGTGGGCGATTCGACCGCGGGCGAGAGGCTTACGGTGTCCGCGCGGTAACTCCCGGTGTGAATCGTCCGCGGCTCGTGTCGATGCTCACGTTCGTCTTCGCGGGGCTGGCGGCCTTCCTCGTGCTCGCCGGCCTCGCGTTCGAGCCGCTGCTGTTGCTCATCGCCGCCCCCTTCGCCGTCGTCGCCTACCTGATGTGGTACCAGTCCTCGGGGCGACTCGTCGAACGGCTGTACACCCGCGTCGAGCGACGCGCGCGCGTCGACGGGGAGTGGACGCCGCGCGAGGAGTGGGAGCGACGGGGTCGCGTCGGTGGGCCGGGGGCCGGTGCCGGCGGACGCGCCCGCCGCGGCCCCCGGACGAACGGCACCGGCCGGAGACGACGGCAGAACCCCTCCGGGAGCACGGGGCCGACGCGCCGCGAGGCCTCGCGCATCCTCGGCGTCTCGCCCGACGCCGACGAGCAGACCGTCCGCGACGCCTACCGCGAGAAGGTGAAGGCGACCCACCCCGACACGGCCGAGGGGAGCGAGGAGGCGTTCAAGCGCGTCAGCGCGGCCTACGACCGGCTCTCGGAGTAGTCGCGGACGCCCCGGTGACTTGATACGCCGGGCGGTCGGCCTCCCGGTATGCACCCCCCGCTCGCGGTCGACATCGACGGCACGCTGACCGACGACGCCCGGGCGCTCGACCCGCGCGTGGTCGACCCGCTCCGGTCGTGGCCCGCGCCGGTCGTCGTCGCCACGGGGAAGGCGCTGCCCTACCCGGTCGGCCTCTGCGAGTTCCTCGGCCTCCCCGTGCGCGTCATCGCGGAGAACGGCGGCGCGACCTACCTCGCGGACGACGACGACCTCACCTTCCACGGCGACCGCGAGGCGGCCCGGGCGGTCGTCGAGGCGTACCGCGACGCCGGCTACGACCTCGGGTGGGGCGCGGTCGACCTCGTCAACCGCTGGCGGGAGACGGAGGTCGCCGTCAACGTCGACCAGCCGCTCGACCCGCTGCGCGACGTCGCCGAGCGCCGCGGAATGCGCGTCTTCGACACGGGCTACGCGTACCACGTCACCACCCCCGACGTGGACAAGGGGGTGGCGCTCCGGTCGGTCGCCGAGCGCCTCGACTACGACCCCGCCCAGTTCGCCGCCGTCGGCGACTCCGAGAACGACGCCGGCATGCTCGACGTCGCGGGGACGTCGTTCGCGGTGGCGAACGCCGACGAGGCGGCGAAGGCGGCGGCGGGGGACGTGACCGAGGGGTCGTTCGCCGACGGGTTCCTCGAGGCGCTCGACCGGATTCGCGGCGCACGCTAGACGCTTCGACGCCGTCTCCCCAGTGCTACGTTCACACAAGGCGAGAACGCTTTTACCCGGTGAGTTGTTACCCCCTCTCAATGAGCCCTGACCGGGCCACGCTGGAGCGCGCGCTCGAACGTGGTGAGGAAGAGGGTGGCAGCGTCGAGTTCAAGGAACGACTCACGCGGAACGTCCACCTGGCCGACGGTCGCCTGGAGAGTCTGGCCGCACAACTTCGCCACCGCGTCCTCTCGGGGGACGGGGAGGCGACGTACGTCGTCGGCGTCACCGACGACGGGGGGCTGGCCGGCATCGCTCCCGACACCTTCTCCGAATCAATGGACGTCCTCTCGCTGCTAGCCGAGGAGGCCGGCGCGCACATCGAGGCGGTCCAGACCTGGGGCGTCGGCGAGCACGGCGACCGGGGCATCGTCGGCGTCGCCACCGTCCGCGAGGGCGCCATCCTCGACACCGACGACGAGCACATCGTCGTCGGGACGGCGGGCCACGTCGACCACGGCAAGAGCACGCTCGTCGGCTCGCTCGTCACCGGCCAACCCGACGACGGCGAGGGCGGTACCCGCGGCTTCCTCGACGTCCAGCCCCACGAGGTCGAACGCGGCCTCTCGGCGGACCTCTCCTACGGCGTCTACGGCTTCACCGGCGAAGGGCCGCTCCGGACGTCGAACCCCCACCGGAAGGCGGACCGCGCACGTATCGTCGAGGACGCGGAGCGCGTCGTCTCGTTCGTCGACACCGTCGGCCACGAACCGTGGCTCCGGACCACGATTCGGGGACTGGTCGGCCAGAAACTCGACTACGGCCTGCTCGTCGTCGCCGCGGACGACGGCCCGACGAAGACGACCCGCGAGCACCTCGGCATCCTCCTCGCGACGGAGTTGCCCACCATCGTCGCCATCACGAAGGCCGACATGGTGAGCGAGGAGCGCGTCGCCACGGTCGAGCGCGAGGTCGAACGCCTGCTGCGCGACGTCGGCAAGGCCCCGCTCCGCGTCGAGCGCCACGGCGTCGACGCGGCCGTCGAGGAGACGAACGAGCAGGTCGTCCCCGTCGTCACCACGAGCGCGGTGACGATGCAGGGGCTCTCGACCCTCGACGAACTATTCGAGCGCCTGCCGAAGACGGCCGACGGCGCCGGCGAGTTCTCCATGTACATCGACCGCACCTACTCGGTGACGGGCGTCGGCGCCGTCGCCTCGGGGACCGTCCGCACGGGCGAGGTGGAAGCCGGCGACGAACTCCTGCTCGGCCCGATGCCGGACGGGTCGTACCGGCCCGTCGAGGTGCGCTCCATCGAGATGCACTACCATCGGGTCGACGAGGCGAAGGCCGGCCGCATCGTCGGTATCGCCCTCAAGGGCGTCCGCGAGAGCGACATCGAGCGCGGGATGGTACTCGTCCCCCGCGGCTCCGACCCCCCCGCAGTCCGCGAGTTCGAGGCGGAGGTGATGGTGCTCAACCACCCGACGCGCATCGGCGACGGCTACGAACCCGTCGTCCACGTCGAGACGGTGAGCGAGGCGGCCGTGTTCGCCCCGGAGGGCGGCCAGCTCCTCCCCGGCGACACGGGCACCGCCCGCGTCCGATTCAAGTTCCGCCCCTACCTCGTCGAGGCGGGCCAGCGCTTCGTCTTCCGCGAGGGACAGAGCAAGGGCGTCGGGACGGTCACGCGCGTCGTTCAGGAGTGACACAGCGCCGCCGAGGGGTGCGGTGACGCGATTTAAGGTCGTGCCGACCCTAGGCGGACCATGCAACTCTCGGACGTCGGACGCCGTGTGCGGGAGGTCGACGACTCCCTCAGCGAACAGCAGAAGTTCCGCGGCGGGGGCCTGCTCATCCTGGGCGGCGCCGCGCTCGTCGCGCTGCTCGCGTTCGTCCCGCTCGACTCCGTCTCGCTGCAGGCCATCCTCGCCACGATGGGCGTGGCGATGATGGTCGTCGGGACGCTCTCGGTCGGCACGTCCGGCCGGCGCGAACGGCCGGTGTAGGGGGACTACTCGGCCGCCCGGTAGCGCGGCGCCTCGTCCTCCCCTTCGTCCGCCGCCTCGACCCGCGTCGCGAGGTCGAGGACGACGGCCCACTCGAGAATCCGTTCGACGCGCTCGCGCCAGACGCGCTCCCAGTCGGTGCGGCGGCTGCGTTCCCAGCGCGGTATCGTCTCTCGGACGCGCCCGTAGGCCGCCGCCGGGGTGAGCGGTTCCTTTGACGTCGCCAGCGCGTCGAGGACGGTCGACGCCCCGTGGATTCGCTCGCGGAACGCCCGCGCCAGGTCCTCGTCCGTGAGGTCGGCGCGGGTCTGGTAGAACTTCCCGTCGGACTCGGCGAGGAGGCCGAGCGCCCGCAGGAACGTGAGCCACTCGCGAGCGGCGTCGCGGGACGGGAGGCCGGCGTCGGCCATCAGCCGTGCACAGCAGTCGTCCTCGGTGCCGGGGACGAGCGGGAGCGTCCGGGCGGCCTCCCGGACGAACGACAGCGGGCGCGGCTCGGGGACGACCTTGAACTTCACAGTCCGAAACTCGACGCGAGGAGGTCCTCGTCCGTCCGGCCGAGCGAGCGGGTGGGGCCGCCGACGACGTCGACGGTCACCTGTGCGGGCGCGAAGACGCTCTCGGGTACCTCGTAGAAGTCCCAGTCGACGTCGTCGAACACCTGGGCGAACGGCGTGCCGTACTCCTCGCGTGCGCTCGACGGCACCTCGTCGAACGCGTCGAAGTCGCTCTCGGCGGTGAGGTGGACCTGCGCGCCGTAGGCGAGCGCGTCGTTCGTGCGGGCGATGGCCGCCTCCTCATCGGCGGCGACGGGGGCGACGGGGGACCTGGCCGTCGCGGTGAGCAGGTCGAGCGGGTCGAATCCGAGTTCGAAACAGCGCCAGACGGCGAGTTCGGCCGCCCGCGCGGCGGTCGTCACGCTTCCCACGATGCTCGCCGTCGGGTACGTCGGCAGGACGACGCTCTCGGGGGAGACGTCGCAGCGCTCGGCGACGTGCTCCGCGACGGCCTCGTCCGGGAGGACGTCGGACTCGACCGAGAGGACGGCGAACTCGAAGGCGTCGGCGTAGCCCAGTTGTCGGTACTCCTCCTCCTCGGCGACGAGCGCGCGGGCGGGGCCGCTCCCGAGCGCCTCGTAGCCGTCGACCGTGAGTTCCCAGCCGGCCTTCTGCGCGCAGAGCAGCGCGAGCGCCGGGTGGTCGGTCGAGAAGTCGACGACCGGACGCGGCGCGCCCGCCACGTCGTCCATCGAACTGGCGACCGTCGCGAGGCCGGCGCTCTGTATCTCCGCGAGCAGCAGGCCGGCCTCGATGCCGCCGAGCGCCTCGACGCCGAAGTCGATGACGCGCGCGCCGTTGTCGAGTTCGAACGCCTCGATGGCGAGTTCGTCGGCGAAGTCGAGCGCCTCGTCGACGAGGTCGAGCGCCATCCGGTTGAGACTCTCCATACCCCGAATTGCGCGGTTTCGGCTAAAGGGTTTACCAGTCGCGCCGACCGCCCCTACCAGGCGTCGTCGAGCGTCTCGCGGACGGCCGCGCGCGACGGTCCGTACCCCTCGGGCCCGTTCTCGAACAGCGCGTCCTCGCGGGTGAGTCGGGCGACGTCGTCCAGCGCGTCGCGCTCGACGCCGTCGAGGTCGCGCAGGCGCGACGGCAGGTCGAGGCCGTCGCGGACCCGTTCGACCTCGCTGACGACCCCCTCGGCGTCGTCGACGCCGAACGCCGTCGCCAGCAGGTCGCGCCGACCGTCGACCGTCGCGAAGACGTCGCGGAGGACGTGCGGGACCATCACGGCGTGCGCGAGGCCCTGCTGGACGCCCGCCCGCCGCCGGAGCCCGTGACCGTAGGCGTGGACGACGCCGAGTTTCATCCCGTCGATGACGGAGACGCCGTACTGACAGCAGACGACGCCCGCGACCGCCGCGTCCATCGCCGCCGCCGACTCGTCCATGCGCGGGAGGGCGTCGGCGAGCAACGAGAGGCCGCGACTCGCCGTCCCGTCGGTCAGCGGGGTCGAGTGCCGCGAGAGGACCGCTTCGAGGCCCTTGTCGAAGCCGTTCATCGCGGAGCCGGCGAGGACGGACCGGGGCGTCGTCTCGAAGAGCGCGGGGTCGTAGAACAGCCCCTCCGGGAGCAGGTCGCTCCGTCCGAGCCCGCCGCTCGTTCGCCCCTCCTCGGTCGGGAGGCTCACGCCCGCGATGGGCGAGAGGTCGGCGCCCGCGAGCGTCGTCGGGACCGCGAACAGCGGCGGCAGGGGAGCGCTCTCGGCCGGGAGGTCGACCCGGCCCGTCTCGCGGATGGCGTCGAGCGACTGCCCCGTCACCGCGAGGACGCGGATGGCCGTCGCCACGTCGAGGCTGCTCCCGCCCCCCAGCGCGACGAGCGCGTCGGCCTCGTGCTCGCGCATCGCGGCGACCCCCTCGACGGCCGTCTCGATGCGTTTCTCGGGCGTCGTCTCCGCGAAGACGCCGGCGAGTCGGTCGCCGAGGCCCTCCCGGACGGGGCCGACGACGGCCTCGGTCGTGCCGACGGTGCGTCCGGCGACGACGAGCGCGCGTTCCGCACCGCGGTCGGCGAGCGCTTCACCGAGGCCGGCGACGCAGTCGCGCCCGAAGTGGATGGCCCCGGGGTCGTAGTCGAAGACGAACGGCGCGGGTGGTGTCGTCATACCGCGCCGTTCTCGGGGACGACGCAAAACCGTTCCCGTCAGGGGTAGAGGTCGTCGAGGCGGCCCGCGGCGAACGGGACGAGCATCTCGTCGGGGTGGAGGCCGCCGTGCATCCCGACGAACCGCAGTTGCGCGCCGGGGTACCAGACGCCCAGGTCGTGTGGCACCGCGAGCAGGTCGGGGGCGCGACGCTCGAAGCGCTCTGTCGGAACCCGGTCGCCGAAGAGGTCCCGCGCCCGCCACGCCTCGCGGTCCAACAGCGTCGCGTCGAGCGAGGAGAGCGCCTCGCGCGCCGCCTCGTGGTGGCCGTCCCCGAGGTGTAGCTGCACGTTCCGTGGCCCGCCGAGCGCCTGCAGGGGCGTCCCGTCGGGGCGGCGCCGGAGGTGCGCGTCGAGTGCGAACCCGTCGAGGTCGACGTTCCGGTCGGGGTCGGTGTCGACGTGGCCGTGGTCCGCCGTCACGACCAGCAGCGTCTCCCGCGTCGTCTCGCGGTCGAGACGGTCGAGTTCGCGCTCTAGCGCGGCCGAGAGGTCCGAAAGCGTCGCGCGATAGGCGTCCGAGCGGGTGCCCGCCTCGTGGGCGACCGTGTCGAGGTCGGGGACGTACGCGAGGAGGTAGGTGGGGTCGGTCGCCCCTTTGAGTACCCGTCGGAGCGCGCGGGCCATCCCCTCGACGTCGTCGTAGGGCGCGTTCTCCGCGCCCCGGTTGGCCCGCGCCGAGTACGCCGACGCGCCGATTCCCCGCGGTTGCAGGAGGCGACAGTCCACCCCGGGTGCGGCGCGCTCGTAGACCGTCTCGCCGTCGAGCAGGTGCGAGGCGTCGATACCGGGGTGCGCCTCGGGCGCGGGCGTCCCGTCGAGCGTCGTGAACGGGAGCGTCCGGAGGACGGCGTCGAACGCCTCCACGTAGCCGAACCACCCCAGTAGGCCGTGCTCGGCAGGTTGACGGCCGGTGTGCATCGTCGACATCGCGGCGGCCGTCTCGGAGGGGTAGACGCTCGTGAGCGGGGTGACCGTCCCGCGCTCGCTCATCCGCGCGAAGAACTGGTGGTCGGCGTGCTCGCGGCGCCACTGGCGGTAGCCGAACCCGTCGACCAGCAGGACGACGACGTGGCGTGCGGCCGTCTCGACGCCCGAGAAGACGTCGTCGGGGAGCGGACGGCGGACGTCCCCGCCGACGAGCGACAGCACGGTGTCGGGGACGTTCGCGAAGCAGTAGTCCCCGTAGGCGGGGAGGACCGTGCGCTCGTCCGCCCCGCGCGAGCGGAGGTCGGCGGCGACGTCGTGGCGGAACATGGTCCGAGGTGGCGTCCCCGGGACGAAGAACTTGGGATGGGTCAGTCGACGCGGTGGACGTCCGCGCCGAGGCCGGCGAGCGCGTCGAAGAAGTCCGGGAAGGAGACGTCGACGTGTTCGGCCCCCTCGACCGTCGTCTCGCCGTCGGCGACGAGCCCCGCGACCGACAGCGCCATGACGATGCGGTGGTCGTGGTAGCCCTCGACGCGCGCGCCCCGGAGGTCGGAGTCGTCCCCGTGGACGACGAGTTCGTCCTCGCGTTCGGTCACCGCGGCGCCCAGTTTCTCCAGTTCGGTCGCCATCGCGGCCACCCGGTCGGTCTCCTTGTAGCGGACGTGCTCGCAGTTGACGATGCGGGTGTCGCCCCCGGCGGCCGCGCCGAGCGTCGCGAGCGTGGGCAGCAGGTCGGGCGTGTCGCCGACGTCCACCTCGACGCCGGAGAGCGCGGCGCGCGTGACGGTGAGTTCGCCCGCGTCGCGGTCCCACTCGACGGTCGCGCCCATCCGCCGGAGCACGTCGACGATGGCGGCGTCACCCTGCGCGCTCGGCTGGGCCCCCTCGACGACGACGGAGCGCCCCTCGTCGGCCGCGAGCGCACCCGCCGCGAGCAGGTAGGAGATGGAGGAGAAGTCGCCGGGGACGGCGTAGCGCTCGGCGCGGTAGGACTGCCCGCCGGGGACGGCGAATCCACGCCCCGTGCGCTCGGCCTCGACGCCGAACGCCTCCAGCACTTCGAGGGTGATGTCGACGTAGGGGGCCGACTTCAGTTCGGTCTCCAGGTCGACGTCGATACCCTCCTCGGTGACCGCCCCGGCCATCAGGAGGGCGGTGACGTACTGCGAGGAGACGTCGCCGGGGATGGAGACGCCTCCGCCACCGGTCGAGTCGCCGACGACGAGCGGCGCCTGGCCGTTGTCGCGGGTGCTCTCGGCCCGTCCGCCCAGTTGCCGAACGGCGTCGAGCAGCGGCCCCTGCGGGCGCGAGCGGAGCGAGTCGTCGCCCGTGAGGACGGTCAGTCCGGGGGCGAGCGCCCCCGTCGCCGTCACCAGACGCATGGTCGTCCCGCTGTTGGCGCAGTCGATGACGTCGTCGGGGGTGTCCGGCCGGCCGTCGAACCCCTCGACGTCGAGGTACTCCTCGGCGCGGTCGCGGTCGACGCGCCCGCCGTAGGCCTCGACGGCGCGCATCGTCGCGCGCGTGTCGGCGCTCACGAGCGGGTGTTCGACGCGCGCGCCGTCGGCGTAGCCGGCGGCGAGGATGGCGCGGTGGGTGTAGCTCTTCGAGGGCGGGGCCCGGACCCGGCCGGCGACGGACGACCGGGCGATGCGTGCGTCCATGCCTCGGCCTCGGAGTGCCCCGGTATCAGGGTTCCGGCGTGGGCAGGTTTCCCCGTCTCACGCCGCGGTCCGGTCACCCGTCTCGGTCGCCGGGTCGTGCGTCTCGAACCAGTCGGCCAGCGTCCGCAGACGGTGGACGGCGCGCTCGGGGTCCTCGATGGCGTGGTGTTCGCCCTGGTAGACGACGAGTTTCGCGGGGACGCCGCGCTTCCGGAGGCTGACGTAGAGCTGTTCGGACTGCGTCGGCGGGCAGCGCCAGTCCTCCTCCCCGGCGGTGAGGAGGAGCGGCGTCTCGATGGCGTCGACGTCGGGCAGCGAGGAGGCCTCGCGGTAGCCCCCGGGGTTCTCCCACGGGAGGCCGAAGTCCGACTCCAGCCAGTTGTGACAGTCGTCGGTGCCGAACGAGGAGGCGAGGTCGTAGATGCCGTGCTCGGCCGCGCCCGCCGCGAAGCGGTCCGTCCGCGTGAGGACGTACGCCGTGTTGATACCGCCCTGCGAGAAGCCCGTGACGAACAGCCGGTCGGGGTCGGCCCAGCCTTCTTCGACGAGGTGGTCGGTCCCGGCGAGCAGGTCGTCGACCTCGAGCGTGTTCCAGCGCCCCCGCAGCGCCTCGGAGAAGGCCCGCCCGTAGGAGGTGCTCCCACGGTAGTTGACGCGGAAGACGACGTAGCCGCGACTCGTCCAGAAGGCGGCGTCGAAGTCCCACCCCGGCTGGTCGTAGGCCATCGGCCCGCCGTGGATATCGAGGAGCAGCGGTCTGGGGTCGGGCGCGTCGGGGTCGAAGTCGGTGGGATAGAGAGCGATGCCCTCGACGCGCTGGTCGCCGCTGTCGAACGCGACGCGGCGGGCGCGGTGGCCCGCCCGCCCCTCGAAGAAGCACGTGTTGAGCGCCGTGAGTCGCGTCGGGTCGGGGTCGTCGTCAAGCGCGTCGGCCGCCAGCGCGTGGAGGTCGGTCCCCGCCGCGGCGTGCGAGCGCGCGACGACGACGGTCCCGTCGCCGGCGTCGAACTTCGTCACCGACTCGTCGCGCGACTGCGCCCGATAGGTGCGTTCCAGCGTGCCCTCGCGGTCGGCGCGAGCGAGCCGCGTCCACCCCTCGTCGGCGAGCGTCGCGAGGAGCGACCGGTCGTCGAGCCACGCCGGGTCGTCCCAGCCGAGCGTCCGGTCGAGGCCGGCGGCGAGCGACCGGCGCTCGCCCGACGCGTCGAGGACCTGCAACTCGTCCGGCCGGTACGGGTTCTCGGGGTCGCCAGCGCGGACCGCGAGGTGCGTCCCGCTCGGGTTCCACGTAAGGCCGGCGAAGGCCCACCCGCCGTCGGTGAGCCGCGTCGGGTCGCCGCCGGCCGGGTCGACGAGGTAGACGTCGCGCTCGTAGGTGTCGTCGGGGCGCTCGCTCTCGTAGGCCAGGAACGCGATGCGGTCGTCGCCCCCCCAGCGCGGCTGACGTCCCGACTGCATCTCGCCCGCGCCCGGTTCGAACCCGGTCGCGTCGAGGCGTCGTTCCTTCCCTGCGTCGGGGTCGACGACGAACAGGTAGGTCCGGACGTCGTCGAGCCACCCCGCGCCGTCGGCCTTGTGCTGGAGGCGGTCGACCTCGATGGGGCCGCCCGCCTCGCGGCGCTCCAGGGCCTCGCGCTGGTCGTCCGTGGGGTCGCGCGCGGCGACGACGAGACGCTCCCCGTCGGGCGACCAGTCGTAGTCGGCGACGCCGTGCGGGCGGTCCGTCAACTGTCTCGCGTCGCCGCCACGCGAGAGGTCGAACGCCCAGACCTGCGTCTCGTCTTCGCCATCGTCACCATCCTCGTCGTCACCGCTGTCTTCGCCGTCTGTTCCCTCTATGTTGTCTTGGCCATCATTGCCGTCTATGCTCTCTGTGATTAGTCCGCCGTCGTCCGAGCCGATGCGACGCTCGGCGTCGCGCTCGCGGACCGCGAGGAAGGCGAGTTTCGTGCCGTCGGGCGACCACTTCGGGGCGCTCGCGTCGGAGGCACGCGTGAGGCGGTGCGGGTCCTCGCTCCCGTCGGTCGGGACGACCAGCAGGGAGGTACGTCGCTCGTCGGCGTCGGGGTCGCACTCCCGGGCGAGGAACGCGACGCGCTCGCCGCCGGGCGAGACGGCGAGGTCCGTGACCTGTGTAACGTCGTAGAGGGCCTCCGGCGCCAGCGGAGGTGAATCGGGGTCCATGGCGTGGCGTGCGCGGACGACCCGGATACCGGTTCCGGTCCGGTGAATCGTGGCTACTCGCCGGCGAGCAACCGGTCGAGTTCCTGCGCGCCGTGCGCGAGCGAGTCGAGGGGGTCCTCCGGGTCGTCGTACTCGTAGACGAACCACTCACAGCCCGCGTCTCGGGCCGCCTCGACGCAGGCGGGGAGGTCGACGCGCCCGGTGCGGAGTTCCGCGCAGTTCCCGTCGCCATCGACGTCGGTGACGTGCAGCAGGGGGACCCGCGAACCGAACCGACGGACGACGGTCGCGGGGTCGTAGCCGGCCGCCGCGGCCCACCCGAGGTCGAGTTCGAAGTCCACGCCGGCCGTCGCGGGGACGAGAAGCGAGAACGCGCTCGCGGCCCCGACGTCGGCGAACTCGCCCGTGTGGTTGTGATAGAGCAGGTCCGCGTCGGTTCCCCGGAGGTCGGCGGCGAGGTCCGAGAGCCGAACCGCGGTCCGGTAGGTCTCGGTTCGCGTCGCGAACGACGCCGGGTCGAGCCACGGGACGACGAGCCGCGAACAGTCGAGTTCGCTCCACCGTTCGGCCAGCGCGACGGGGTCGGCTTCGAGCGCCTCGCAGTCGACGTGCGCGCCGACCACCTCCAGCCCCGTGCGGTCGAGCGTCGCGGCGGTCTCCTCGCCGATATCCGCGACCGGGGTGGCGAACTCGACGCCGTCGTATCCGGCGTCGGCGACGCGGTCGAGGAGGGTCGGGAGCGGCTCGTCGAGCTCGCGGAGCGTGTAGAGCTGAATCGCGGTCTTCGGGGCGGCCATGGAAGGGGGTCGGCCGACGGGAGTATAACGAGTGGGGCAGCCGGGACGATTCCGTAGATTCAAGCGTGCCCGTCCGGAGTGTGGGGTAGATGACGCGACCCTCGTTCGTTATCGGCATCGCGGGAGGGACGGGCGCGGGCAAGACGGCCGTCGCGCGCGAGGTGAAGGAGTCGGTGGGCGAACCGGTCACTCGCATCCCGCTCGACAACTACTACCGCGACCTCTCGCACCTCCCGTTCGAGGAGCGCCAGGAGGTCAACTACGACCACCCTTCGGCGTTCGAGTGGGACCTGCTGGCCGACCACCTCGCCGCCCTCCTGCGCGGCGAGACCGTCGAGATGCCGCAGTACGACTTCAGCGCCCACAACCGGCGCGAGGAGACGGTGACGGTCGAGCCGACGCCGGTCGTCGTCGTCGAGGGCATCCTCTCGCTGTACGAGGAACGCGTCCGCGACCTGATGGACCTCTGCGTCTACGTCCAGACGGACGCCGACGTGCGCATCCTCCGACGCATCCAGCGCGACGTCATCGAGCGCGGGCGCGGACTGGAGGGCGTGATGGACCAGTACCTCTCGACGGTGAAACCCATGCACGAGCAGTTCATCGAACCGACGAAGAAACACGCCGACGTCATCATCCCCGAGGGGCTGAACCGCTCGGCGGTCGACCTGCTCATCAAGAAGATTCACGCCGAACTCCGCGAACACGACGACCCCGTCCTCGAAGCCTGAGTCCCTCCCCTCGCTCGGCGATGGTCTCGACAGCGATTACGAGCCGTCTGACCAGCTAGAGGCCACGAGCCACGTGGGCGAGAGCGAACCACAGCAGGACTGCCCTCTCGACGAGGAGGGCGTGGAGGAACGTCGCGAGGACGACGACGAGACCGGCGACGAACGCGACTCCTCCCCGACGTTCTCGCCGGAACGCGTTACGGACACGTCTCTCCCGTCACTGTACTCGGGCATGAAAATCCTCGTCGACCGACTACCCTCCAGTGGAGAAGCGTCGGCGGGAAGCGGTCGGAAGGAGACCGCACGCCCACTATCGGCGAGCGGGTAAAGAGCGCGGTGGCTAGGATACCGGGGTGTCGCGCCGTCGACCACCCGGGATTGCCTGAAGCGCCACCGTAAGGCGTTCTCGGAGCGAGACACCCGGTTCGGTTCCGCGCTCGTTACAGGAGAATCCTAGAAGAACCTTATACAGGGCAGAGCTCCCCTTTGGAAACTAGTCCCAACGCGACAAACGTTTAATTACGTCCGGTCGTCATATCTGTCTGTCATGCCCGAAACCGACCACGAAGCGGAGTCCGACGCCGCACAGGCGGAAGACGACGACACACTCGACTTCCCGACGCCGGGCGGCCTCCGCGGCCTGTAGCGCGACCAGCGGTTCTCTCTCGACGCGGGGGGACTCCCCCGCATCCGTACGCAGTCGTGAGCGGTCGGTCACGCGGACGGGTCGGGGTCACCGGCCGAACAGGAGGACGGTCCGGCCGGCGACCGTGAGAGAGGGACCTTAAGCCTCCGACGAGCGAGGTGTCGGTATGGACTATCGCGGCGCCCTCGTCGACCTCGACGGGACGGTCTATCGCGGGGGCGAACTCGTCCCCGGCGCGCTCGACGGCCTCGACACCCTGCGCGAGCGCGGTCTCGACGTACTCTTCGTCACGAACAACCCGACGCGCTCGCCGGCGGCGTACGCCGACCGGCTCGCGGCCCTCGGCCTCGACGTCGCACCCGACCGAATCCTCTCGGCGGGGGCAGTGACGGCGACGTACCTCGCCGAGAACCACGCCGAGGACCGGGTGTTCGTCATCGGGAGCGACGGCCTGCGCGCACAGTTCCGCGAGCGCGACCTTCACATGACCGAGGACCCCGAGCGCGCGGACGTGGTCGTCACCTCCCACGACTTCGGGTTCGACTACGACGACCTCACGGCGGGGCTGTGGGCGCTGCGCGAGGCCGAGACGTTCGTCGGCACCGACCCCGACCTCACCTACCCGGACGCCGACGGCCGGGACTTCCCCGGGTCGGGCGCCATCACCCGGGCGGTCGGCGGCGTCGCCCGCCGCGAACCGGACCACGTCTTCGGCAAGCCCTCGCTGGAGACGCTCGACCTCGCGCTCGCGCGCATCGACCACGCCCCGTCCGAGTGTTTCGTCGTCGGTGACCGCCCCGACACCGACGTCGCGTTCGGCGAGCGCGCCGGGATGACCACCGCGCTCGTCCTCTCGGGGAGTACCCGCGAGTCGGACCTCGGAGCCCTCTCGCCGCGCCCCGACTACGTCCTCGACGACCTCTCCGACGTCGAGCAGGTGCTGGATGGTACCGTCTGACATAGGTTTAAGTACTCGGGCGCCCCACCAGCGACTATGAGGAACAGGAACTCGCCGTACCGCTTCGACGCGTTCGAGGACGCGGACCTCGACGAGGCGCCAGAACCGGACCCGACCGCCGTCGACCTCGAGACGGTCATCGTCGAGGGCGCGTCGATGTCCTACCGGAGCTACCGGCGCCAGCGCTGACGGCGGGACCGGACGCCCCCGTTCACGGGATGAACTCCGAACGGTCGACTCAGAGTTCCATACGGTTTTTTGTGTGCGTCATGCCAATGCCCGGTGTCACATGGCAGACAAAGAAGAACTCCGCACGCAGATGAAAGACGCCTTCGGCGGTGCCGACTACCCCATCAACAGCCCGATGGACCTCGTCCCGGCGCTCCCGAACGGCCCCTCGACGAAGTTCGAGTCCGGGGACTTCTCCATGACCGCCATGGAGCTCAACACGAAGCTCGGCGGCGGGAACTTCCCGTACGAGAGCGCCGACGCGTTCGTCGACGACGTGCTCCAGCAACTCGAGGAGCAGGGCCACCTCGACGACAACTGAGCGGTCGGTCCGAGCCATCTTTTCAGACGACGGCGAGCGCCGCGGCCGCCGCCGTCGCCAGCGCACCGAGGGCGAACAGCCCGTAGTTGGCCAGCGTGTCGTCGGCCCGGACGAGCGAGAGCGAGTAGCGACGCCCCGACAGCGGCCAGAGCCACGGGACGCCCATCGGCGTGACGGTGTCGGCGAGGAGGTGGGCACAGACCCCGAAGACGCCGACGAACGCGCCGAAGGTGCCGAGCGTCTCCGGGGGGAGACCGAGCGGTCCCGCCAGCGTACGGCCGGCGGCCCAGAGCGCGAGGCCGACGCCGAACGCGAACGGGAGGGTGTGGGTGACGCCGCGGTGGCGCACCAGCGGCAGGCGGAGGTCGACGTCGGGGAGCGAGGCGAGCGAGAGGACGCCGACGTAGCCCAGAATCGCTAGCGCGGGTGACTCGCCCGCGAGCGCGAGGCCGACGGGGGCGTACACCAGCGCGGAGAACCCGAGGTGGCCGGTCCGGTGCATACCGACCGATGCCCGTCGTCGGCGATGAACGTACTGGTTCTTTATGCGGCGTCGCCCCGTAGTCGGCGGTATGCTCGGGCCACTCGGGGGGCTGGTCGACGCCTTCGGACCGTTCCTCATCCCCGTCGCCATCTTCGTCGCGGGACTGCTGGGATACGCCGTCCTCTTCCTGCTCAACCGGTACACGTAACGACTTTGTGCTCACACCGTGAGGTGTCACGCCATGCCAGCCATGGGGAACTTCCCCGTCCCCGACCTCGGGGACCTGCCGACGGACGTCAGAGAGCGCATCGAGGAGGAGACCGACCGTGCCGGGTTCACGCCGAACGTCTTCAGCGCGTTCGCCTACAAACCCAGTCACTTCCGCGCCTTCTTCGCGTACCACGACGCGCTCGTCGAGGACACCGACCTCGCTCGCGAGGAGATCGAGATGATCGTCGTGACCGTCAGCGGCGTCAACGACTGCCTCTACTGTATCGTCGCCCACGGAGCGCTGTTGCGCATCTACGCCGAGGCGCCGAAACTGGCGGACCAGCTCGCGGCGAACCACCGCTCGGCCGACCTCTCTGCGGCCCACCGCGCGATGCTCGACTTCGCGGTGAAGATGACCGAGGAGCCCGGAACGGTCGAGGAGGCGGACCTCGACCGCCTGCGCGACCACGGCTTCTCCGACGAGGCCATCTGGGACATCGGGAGCGTCACCGCCTACTACAACCTCTCGAACCGGCTGGCGACGATGGCGGACATGCGTCCAAACGACGAGTTCTACGCGATGGCCCGGACGCCCCGCGAGGAGTGAGCGCGTCGACTCGGGTGTCGCGTAATTTTACACGAGCGAGACATTCGTTTCTAAACTCACTTCGCGGTAGGTCTTTCAATCGAAGGCGCCATCCCACCGCTATGGCCGACATCGACGACACCGACCGTACTATCCTTCGGCTCCTGGTCGAGGACGGCCGACGCCCGTACAGCGACATCGCCGAGGAGGTGGGACTGTCGCCGCCGGCGGTCTCCGACCGTATCCAGCGACTGCGCGACTTCGGCATCATCAGGCGCATCACCGCGGACCTCGACCGGTCGCGGTTGCGCGACGGCGTCGCCGTCCTCGTCGAACTCGACGTCACCCAGAACGCGGTCGAGGCGACGCGTGCCTCGCTGACCGGCGCCGAACCGGTCGAACACGTCTTCACCACGGCCGAGGGACGACTGGTGTTCACCGTCCGGGCCCCCGACGGCGACGTCAGGGGGTTCCTCGAGGACACCGTCCCCTTCGACGCCGTCGGCGACATCGACGTCCGCCTGCTGACCTCTCAGTCGTGGTCGCCGGGGGTCGGCGCGGCGGAGTTCGCGCCGTCGTGCGCCGAGTGCGACAACACCGTCACCAGCGAGGGCGTCACGGAGACTCTCGGCGGGGAGACGTACCACTTCTGCTGTTCGTCGTGTGCCGACCGCTTCGAGTCGCGCTACGAGTCGCTCGAACAGGGCGCCTGACGGGCCGTGTAGGGAGACACATCTGGACCTGCCCGTCGAGTCACCTCACTCCTTCACGCCGACCGAACCCCCCGGGCAGTCGTCGAATCGGCAGTGTCCTGACAAGCGCTCGAATAGTCCGGCGTAAATAGTGGTGTAATTATATTTTACGCCGACTAGTTTGCCTCTCGACGAAACAGTGGTCACGACCCCGTGAAATCACGTCGGAGAGCGTCCGCCGAACCTGTCGGTCTCGCGTCTCGACTGAGCGCGTTACGGCGACCGATTCCGCTCCCTTACTTCCCGTTTCCCGAGGGGCGAACGAGTCCAAGCGGGAGGGCTTCCTCACGGGACCGTCACCCCGTCGAACACGACGTGTGGTAATATATTCGTCAGTTCGGTATTGTTCCCCCGTCTGAGGCGACAGCACCGCTCGGTCGGATCATCGGCCGAATTACGGGGGTATACGGATTCTATATCCCACGTCTGGTCGGTGAATAACAAATAGATGATAAGTGGTTGCTGACGGTGTCGACGTCGTTAGCGTCGATGGAACCACAATGTTTGGAAGTACATCCCGAAAACTACTGGCGGTACTCGTCGTCGTCTCCCTCGCGTTGACGGGCGCGGCGGGTATGGTCACGGCTGACGACAACGAGCAAGAACAGACGCAAGAACGGTATCAGGACTCCAGCACGTCTCTCTTCGGCTGGTTCAACTCGCAGAGCGCGGACCAACAGGGTGACCAGGCGCAGGCCGCCGGTCAGCTCGGCGAGGACAACGAGCAGGAACAGGACCAGGAGGCGGAACAGAAACAGTACGCCACCCTGTACGGCATCTTCAACGACCAGGAGCAGGACCAGGAGAGCGACCAGTCGCAGTGGGCCGCTCAGGTCGGTGAGGACAACGAACAGGAGCAAGAGCAGGACAGCGAACAGGACCAGTACGCGTACCAGGAAGGCATCTTCAACGAGCAGGAGCAGGACCAGGAGAACGAGCAGGACCAGTACGCGGAGCAGTACGGCGAGGACAACGAGCAGGAGCAGGAACAGGAGAACGAACAGGACCAGGACGCCGAGCAGGACGGCGAGGATAACGAACAGGAGCAAGAGCAGGAGAACGAACAGGACCAGGAGGCCTACCAGTACAACGACGATAACGAGCAGGAGCAGGAACAGGAGAACGAGCAAGAGCAAGACGCTGAGCAGGACGGCGAGGACAACGAACAGGAGCAGGAACAGGAAAACGAACAGGACCAGGAAGCGTACCAGTCCGCCGACGATAGCGAACAGGAGCAGGAACAGGAAAACGAACAGGAGCAGGACGCTGAGCAGGACGGCGAGGACAACGAGCAGGACCAGGAGCAGGACGCTGAGCAGGACCAGGAAGCCACGCAGTACGGTGACGACAACGAGCAGGAGCAGGACCAGGAGAGCGAGCAGGAGCAGGACGCCACCCAGTCCGGTTCCAACAACCAGCAGTCGCAGTCCCAGAGCGGCAGTCAGAGCCAGACCTCGGTCCAGCTCTGAACGCCCGCGCGACCGACTTCCTTTTTCGGCCGATGTGTCCCGAGCCGTCGCTACCGCTCGGCGGTCGAGCTATCGTAGAACGTGCGTAGTGTCGCGTGCGTCACTCCTCGTTCATCGGCGAGACGGCGTCGAGCGCGCGGCGGATCTCCTCGCCGTCGGAGAGGGCGCGAATCGCTCGGCGCATCTCGGCGAAGTCGGGCATCCGATGTCGCGTCGGGGGCGAGGGTGTCGGGACCATACGCGGCGCTACTCGCGGTTCCGTTATGGTTGTTTCGGCGAACTATAATGAAAGATAATGCAGGGGTACCACACGATATCGAAAAATCCGAAACCAGGTGAACGCAACCGTGACAGCCGATTGCTATCTGTCCGAGTAAGGACCCTCGCTCGTTCGTTCGGTTCGAATTACCTCCGGGCGGTTTCTGGAGTTGTCGTGACGCGGTGAGTGACCGGAGGGCCGGAGTTCTCCGAGGGGGAAGTGGTCATGGATACGACGCACTGGTCGCCGTCAGCGGGTTTAGTCGTGAACACAGGGCGGGTATCGTTTCCAACGGTCCGCAATCCCGGGAGGACTCCCGGCCCGACCGGTCGCGGTCGAACAGTACGCGTCGCGGGACCACCCTCACGCGGTACATCTCACTCCGACCTCAGGAACGTCCATGGGCGCGGAACCGAGAAATCCACCGAAGATGGAGTCTCTATATCTCCATTAACATGTGTCAGTGAATAACGAATACGGGCGGCGTGTTTGACCCTGACGTCGACGTCAGCGGGGCGTCGACAGAGAGCTACCATGATTGGAAAGAAAACCAGACTGCTGCTCGTCTTCGTGTCCGTCGTTGCACTCGCCCTCGCGGGTGCGGCGGGCTCGGCTGCGGCCAGCTCCAGCGACCAGTACCAGTATCAGGACAACGACCAGAAGGACAAGGCCAAACAGAGCGGTGCCTTCAACGCGCAGTACCAGTGGCAGGATAACGACCAGAAGCAGAAGGCCAAGCAGAGCGGCGCCTTCAACTACCAGGACCAGTACCAAGACAACGACCAGAAGCAGAAGGCCAAGCAGAGCGGCGCCTTCAACTACCAGGACCAGTACCAGGACAACGACCAGAAGCAGAGCGCCCAGCAGAGCGGCGCGTTCAACACCCAGTCCCAGAGTCAGAGCAGCAGCCAGTCGCAGTCCGCGACCCAGAGCTGAACTCACTGACCTGAACACCCACGCAGCCCTTTATTTCGGCCTCCTCACGTCACCATCGAGCCCGTCACGCTCGCATGGACCGACTCATGACGTTCGACAGGCGCACTAATGGCAGCCAGTTGTCAATACTTCGTGTAGTGAGTCTCCTTCGTTCGTTCGGTCCGAATTATCTCCGATAGAGTTCTGGAGACGTCGTGAAACGGTAACTAGCCGCTTCTCTGGACTCCTCCGGTGGGGGGTGGTCAGGGTGGTCGGCGGTTCGGTCTCTGTGAACCAAATTAGTCGGATTCGAGCCGTCACGTTCATTATCAACCGTCTGCAACCCGGAGAGGACTGCTGACGGAACGAGTCGAAAAACCGTCATACAATTCTGCAAGGATAACTCGCGCGCGGACGTTTCAATCTACCAGCAGAACGTCCATTACTCATCGAAGCGGTAATTCGACCAACCAGTGAGTCTCTGTCCAGTGGTTAAAAAATGTCAGTGAGTAACAAATACGAAGGGCGTGGACGGCCCTAATGTCGACGTCAATGAGGTGTCGGCAGAGAGCTACCATGATTGGAAAGAAAACCAGACTGCTGCTCGTCTTCGTGTCCGTCGTCACGCTCGCCCTCGCGGGCGCGGCGGGCTCGGTCGCGGCCAGCGACAACTATCAGAACCAGGACCAGTGGAACGACCAGAAGGAGAAGGCCTACCAGAGCGGCTTCGCGAACTACCAGGACCAGTGGCAGGATAACGACCAGAAGCAGAAGGCCAAACAGAGTGGCTTCTTCAACTACCAGAACCAGTACCAAGACAACGACCAGAAGCAGAAGGCCTACCAGAGCGGCGCGTTCAACACCCAGTACCAGTACCAGGACAACGACCAGAAGCAGAAGGCCAAGCAGAGCGGCGCCTTCAACACCCAGTCCCAGGGTCAGAGCAGCAGCCAGTCGCAGTCCGCAGTCCAGTTCTGAACTGACTGAACCACCATCGACACTCGTTTTTTGTCGTCTCTGGTCGCTACGCGACGCTCTGCGCGTCCGTCCCGAAAAAGGGTCGGAGTCCTCGGTCGGCGGCAACGGACCGGCGGTAATCGATTTCAGTGCCGGGCGACCGGAGAGACTCCGCGAGCCACTCGGCGTGGTCGGGCTACGGCTGCGCGGTCACGAGGTTGCCGTCGTGGACGACGCCATCGTGAATACCTCCGGCCGCGGTCGCTATGTGACTCCGTGTCGAAGGTCACCTATGGCACCGGAACTCCCGCCGGAGGAACTCGCCGCCCTGCTCGACGCCGACGCCGAGTTCGTCCTCGTCGACACGCGAACGGAGGAGAGCTACGAGGCGTGGCACGTCCGGGGCGCGTACAACTACCCCTACAAGCCCGACGAGCCGCTCTCGGAGGACCCCCTCGATGCCCTCGGCGTCGGCGACGTCAAGCGCGTCGTCACCGTCTGTGCGAAGGGTGTCTCCTCGGGTGCGCTCGCAGACGCGCTGCTCGACAGGGGATACGTCGCGGCGAACGTCGCCGACGGGATGCGCGGGTGGAGTCGCGTCTACGAGGCGGTCCCCGTCGCGCGCACCGCGCGGGCCGAGGTGGTGCAGGTCCAGCGGCGAGCGAAGGGCTGTCTGAGCTACGTGGTCGGCTGTCCCGAGACGAGCGAGGCTGTGGTCGTCGACGCCTCGCGCCACGGAGACGTCTACCGCGAAACGCTCTCCCGACTAGGCTACGAGGCAGTGGGCGTCCTCGACACGCACGTCCACGCCGACCACGTCAGCGGCGGCCGTGCGCTGGCGACAGCCCTCGACGTCCCCTACTACCTCCCCGAGTGCGCCCGCGAGCGCGGCGTGGCGGTGGAGTACGAGGCGCTCTCGCGCAACGAGGTGCTCCCGGTCGGCGACCTCGACGTGAAGGCGCTCTCGACGCCCGGACACACGACGGAGATGACGAGCTACCTCGTCGACGGGACGGCCGTCCTCACCGGCGACAGCCTGTTCGTCGAGTCGGTCGGTCGGACGGAACTGGAGTTCGACGAGGGCGAGGCGGCGGCCGACGGTGCCCGGATGCAGTATCGCTCGCTCCACGAGACGCTCGTCGCCCAACCGGACGACGTCCTCGTCTGTCCGGCACACGTCGGCGTCGCGGCCGACGGGACGTGGGCCGCCTCGCACCCCGGGTGGCCCGTCCGCGCGCGCGTCGGCGACCTCCGGACCGGACTGGACCTGCTCGGCCTCGACGAGGAGCGGTTCGTCGCAGAGTTGGAGGAGCGCCTGCCGGAGAAACCACCGAACTACGAGCGCGTCATCGCCGTTAACCGGGGGCGCGAGTCGATCCCGGCAGAACCGGAGGCGACGGACCTCGAACTCGGTCCCAACCAGTGTTCGGCGGGGTGACCCGGCGCGGCCGCTAGCGGGGAAGAATCGGCAGGAAGGAGGCGGTCACTCCGCCTCGAAGAGGTCGAGGTCCTCCTCGGTGTCGAGGTCGAGGTCGAGGTCGGGTTCGGGTTCGACCTCGGTCGAGTCGGCGAGGGCGACTTCGCGGTCGTACAAGCGTTCGATGAGCTGCTGGTGCTTGTCACGGCCCTTCCGCTCGCGGCCACGCTTGGTGTCTGCCATACGTTACCATACCACTTCATCACCTATGAACCTTTCCACCATCAGAACACTTGCCACCCCCCGTCGACGTGGAGGAGTTCGCCGGTGACGTAGCCGGCGTCCTCGCTCGCGAGGTAGAGGACGGCCGGCGCGACGTCCGCCGGGAACCCCGCCCGCCCGAGGGGGACGGGTTTGATGAACCCACCCTCGTCGGCGGCCGACTGCGCCTCCTCGGTCCACCCCTCGGTGAACTCCGTCGCTATCTGACCCGGTGCGACGGCGTTCACCCGGATGCCCTCCTCGGCGAGTTCGAGCGCCGACCCGCGGGTTATCATCCGGACCGCGCCCTTCGTCGCGTCGTACTGCACCTGTCCCTTCTGGGCGAGGTTCGAACTGATGGAGGCGGTGTTGACGATAGTTCCCGGTTCGCCGCGGTCGAGCATGTCGTTCGCGGCGGCCTGCGTGCCGAAGTAGACGCCCCGGGCGTTGACCGCGAAGATGTGGTCGAACTGCTCGGGCGTGAGGTCCGTCAGGGGGGCCTCGATGTGTAACCCCGCGTTGTTGACCATCACGTCGACGCCGCCGTACTCGCGGGCCGCCTCGACGACCGATTTCACTTGTTGGGGGTCGGAGACGTCCGTCTCCGCGAACGCGGCCGTCCCGCCCCGCTCCCGGAGGAGTTCGTGCGTCGGCACGTCGGCACCCTTCGGTTCCTCGCGCACGTCGGCGACGACGACCGCCGCGCCAGCCTCGCCGAACGAGAGCGCGACCTGTCGCCCGATACCGGAACTCCCGCCCGTGACGACCACCGTCTCGTCTGTGAAGTCGAAGTGGGTGCGTCCCATGCGTGGAGTACGCGAGCGCGACGCACGTAGTTGTGTGCCCCGGCAGGCGCGTCAGGGTTACGAGTGGTCGGGACGCTCGGCGTACGCGATGGGGTCGCGCGCGCCGGCCGCGCGGAACGCCTCCAGGCGGAACGCACAGGAGTCGCAGGTGCCGCAGGCGGGTGCCTCGTCGCGGTAACACGACCAGGTGTGCTCGAAGGGGACGTCGAGGTCGAGGCCGCGTTCGGCGATGTGGGTCTTCGACCACTCGGCGAACGGCGCCTCGATGGTTATCTCCGTCTCGGGGCGCGTCCCGACGTCGACGACGCGCTCGAACGCCTCGAAGAAGGCGGGGCGGCAGTCGGGGTACCCCGAGAAGTCCTCGGAGTGTGCGCCGATGAACACCGCCTCGGCCGCCTGTGCCTCGGCGTAGGAGACGGCCATCGAGAGCAGGTTCGCGTTGCGGAAGGGGACGTAGGTGTCGGGTATCTCCTCGCTCTCGGTGTCGGCGTCGCCGACGGCCATCCCCTCGTCGGTCAGCGAGGAGCCGCCGATGCGCGAGAGGTGGTCGGTCTCGATGTGCAGGAAGTCGGCCGCGTCGCACTCCTCGGCCAGTCGACTCGCACACTCGTACTCCTTCGTCTCGGTGCGCTGACCGTAGGATGTGTGCAGGAAGAGGGGGTCATAGCCGCGTTCGCGCGCCTCCCAGACCGCGGTGGCGCTGTCCATGCCGCCGGAGACGAGGACGACGGCCCGCGGCGCGTCGGATGAGTCGCTCACGTCACCCCATCCGTCGCTTCCGGGCTTATCGCTTCGGATGCGAGGGTCCGCTATCCGGTGTTCTTCATCCCCGCGGCGATGCCCTGGACGGTGAGCCGGAGGGTGCGCTCGCCGACCGGCGTCCGGTCGGACCGCGAGAGCAGCGCCACCTGCAGGAAGTTCAGCGGGTCGACGTGTGGGTTGCGCGCCCGGAGGCTCTCGCGGAGCCACTGCCTGCTGAGGACGTCCTCGCGCTCGGTGACGGCGAGGACGAGGTCGACGGCCCGCTCGTACTCGCGTTCGAGGGTCGGGAAGAACCGCTCGCGGCTCTCCTCGTCGGCGAGGCGGGCGTACTCGGCGGCTATCTCCATGTCGGTGCGGGCGAGCGCGAGCGCCGCGTTGTCGAGCATCGTCCGGAAGAACGGCCACTCGGCGTACAGTTCGCGGAGGCTCTCGAGGTCCCCCTCTCCATCGAGGTAGGCGTCGAGCCCCGTCGCCAGCCCGTACCATCCGGGAAGGATACACCGGGACTGGGTCCACGAGAACACCCACGGGATGGCCCGGAGGTCCTCGACGGTCCGCTCGCCGCTCCGGGAGGCCGGGCGCGACCCGAGGTTCAGCCGTTCGATGACGGCGATGGGCGTCACGTGCTCGTAGTAGCGGACGAACCCCTCGGTCTCGAGCAGGTCGCGGTAGGCCGTCCGGGCCGCCCCGGCCATCGTCTCCATCGCCTCGCCCCAGCGCTCGGGGACGGACTCGACGCCGCGTTCGAGAGCCCGCTTTCGCGCGCGCAACTGCGCGTTCAGCATCTGTTCGAGTTCCCGTTCCGCGATGTGTGGGTTGCCGTACTTCTCGGCGATGGCCTCGCCCTGCTCGGTGAAGCGCACCCGTCCCGTCACCGTCTCGGCGGGCAGCGCGAGCAACGCCTCGTTCATCGGGCCGCCCCCACGGGAGATGGAACCGCCGCGGCCGTGAAACAGCCGGAGCGACACGTCGAACTCGTTCGCGATGTCCGCGAGCCGGCGCTGGTTGCGGTAGAGGTCCCAGTTGGCCGCGAGAAAGCCGTTCTCCTTGTTGGAGTCCGAGTAGCCGAGCATCACCTCCTGGTCGTTGCCGCGGGCGGCCAGCGCCGCCGCGTACGCCTCGTTCTCGAA
Organism: Halomarina ordinaria; assembly: GCF_030553305.1. Classification (NCBI taxonomy): domain Archaea; kingdom Methanobacteriati; phylum Methanobacteriota; class Halobacteria; order Halobacteriales; family Natronomonadaceae; genus Halomarina; species Halomarina ordinaria. The sequence goes on from NZ_JARRAH010000001.1 coordinate 647,232, forward strand.
CAGCGTCCCCATGAGGTCCCGGGCGCCGGAGAGCGCCGACTCGGTCTCGAGCAAGGGAACGACGTCGATCGGGCAGTAGTCGGGGAGTTCGACCGCGCCGGCCTGGTCGGCGAGGAACAGCACCTCGAGGACGTGGCTCGCCTCCTCCGTCATGCTGATGCAGTAGGCGTCGACGGCCTCGGGGCCGTACTCCGCGTGCCAGTCGGCGAGTCGGGCGAACCGCTCGAAGACGCGCGTCGTCGCCTCGTCGCAGTCCTCGGTGTCCGTCAGGTCGACGACCGGCGTCTCCTGGAGGACGGCGTCGGTCAGCACCTCGACCCGTTCCGCCTCGTCGAGTTCGTCGTACGCCACGCCGACGCGCGAGAACGCCTCCGTGACCGCGGTCGTGTGGTTCGCCCGGTGGTCGCGGAGGTCGAGGCTCGCGAGGCGCAGGCCGAACGTCTCGACCCGCCGTCGGACGGGGTCGAGGTGCGTGCGCGCGACCAGTTCGCCGCCGTTGTCCGCGAGGCTCTCGCGGAGCGTGGCGAGGTCCGCTTCGAGCGCCTCGCCCGACTCGTAACCCCCGGGACGGACGTCGTTCACGCGCGCGAGGCGCTCGCGCATCAGCCGGAGCTTCTGGCGGTAGGGCTCGTCGGGGTAGCGCTCCGTCGCCGTCGCGGCGATGCCGGGGAAACGCTCGCGGTCGAGCGCGAGCGAGCGCTCGAAGTCGCGGTCGACGCCGAAGCGCCGCCCGTCCTGGCTCAGTTCGCCCGAGAGCGCCTTCAGTTCCTCGCGGTAGCGCTCGACGGCCACCTCGCGCTGGCGTTCGAGCACCTCGTCGGTCGTCTCCGGCGTGACGTAGGGGTTGCCGTCGCTGTCGCCGCCGGCCCACGACCGGAAGGCGACCAGTTGCGGCACCTCGACGGCACCGAGTTCGGCCGACAGCGCGCGCTCGGCCTCGTCGTACACCTCGGCGACGGCGTCGAGGAGGACGTGTTCGAGGTAGAACAGCACGTTCCGCGCCTCGTCGGCCGGCGTCGGCCGCCGGTCGCGCACCTGGGCGGTCTGCCAGAGGCTCGTGACCGCGGCGTGGAGCGAGCGGTGGACGCGCTGGCGCTCGCCCGTCGTCAGGTTGCACTCGTCGAGGCGTTCGAGGTGGCGCGCGACGTCCCAGAGCTTCGCCTTCACCGTCTTCCGGCGCGCCTCCGTCGGGTGGGCGGTGAACGTCGGTTCGATGAACACGTCCTCCAGTATCCCGGGGACGAGGTCGGGCGTCTCCGCGAGGTCTTCGGCGGCGGCCTCGAGACCGTCCGACAGCGTCCCCTCGTCCTCGCCGGTGCGAATCGCCCGGACGCGCTGGCGCTCCTCGGCGAGGTTCACCAGTTCGAAGTAGGTGGTGAACGCCCGGGCGACCGCGTTCGCCGTCCCCGCGTCCGCCGTCGAGAGCCGGTCGCGTAGCGCGTCGCGCGAGTCGGTCCGCCCCCGTCGGTAGTCGAGGGCGCTCTCGCGGACCGCCTCGACCGCCGCGAACGCCTCCTCTGGCTCCTGCGTCCGGATGACGTCGTCGAGGAGCGTGGTGAGGTCCTCGACGTCCTCGTCAGCGCCCCTATTGTGCGTGACCATCTCTATCACGACAGGCGGCGCGACGGCGTAAAAGCGTGCGGGGTGAGTGACGCGTCGGCGGGTGACGGCCGGACGACGACTCGCCGTCAGGTCCCCGGTGCGTCGTCCCAGAGGTCGACGTGCAGTCGCGGCGTGTAGCGATAGCCGTACTCGGTCGCGAGGTCGGCCACCAGGTGGCGGCGCTCCGCGAGCGCCTCCCGCGTCGTCCCCTCGGGCATGAGCAGGACGTCCGCGTCCGGGACGGCGACGCTCGCGTGCTCGCGGACCGCCTCGACGAGGTCGGTCGCCTCCTCGACGTCCTCGCGCCCGGTGACGACGAACTTCACCTGCGTCTCGTAGGTCTCGACCAGGCGGACGAGCGCGTCGAGGTCGATTCGTTTCTCGTCGTGTCGGTCGGTCCAGACACCGGGGTCGGTCCCCTCCGGAGCGTTCGCCGCGGTGGGCGTACTGGAGGCGAGTTTCGGGCTGACGCTCGCCAGGTCGACGGGTGCCTCGCGGTAGATGGTCCCGTTGGTCTCGACCGTCGTGTGGTAGCCCGCCGCCGACAGCCGTTCCAGCAACTCGACGCTCGACTCGTGGAGGAGGGGTTCGCCGCCGGTGAGCACGACGTGCTGCGCCCGGTCGTGGCGTTCGACCTCCCCGACCACGTCGTCGACGGTCATCCAGGCGTGGGTCGGCTCCCAGGAGGTGTGATAGGAGTCACAGAACCAGCACCGGAGGTTGCACCCGCTCGTCCGGACGAAGACGCTCGGGACGCCCGCGAGTTTCCCCTCCCCCTGCAGCGAGTAGAACAGTTCGTTGACCGGGAGGTCGCCCTCGTCGGCCGACTCGCGGAGGGTCGTCCGGTCGGCGTTGACCGGCATCAGTCTCCGGTGCTGAGTTCGCCCGTCTCGGCGACGGAGACGGACACCGCGCTGACGGTCTCGGGCAGCGCGTCGCGCAGTCGCGACTCCAGGACGACGGCCATCACCTCGGCGGTCGGCGGATGGTCGAGGACGACGAGCGCGTCGCCGTCGCCGGCGGCCTCGAACGCCTCGACCAGCGGGTCGCCCCGCTCGACGAGGAAGCGGTGGTCCCACTCGTCGACGACGCTCGTGACGTCGCCCTTGTCCACCACCCACCCCTCCTCGGTGAGTTCGCCGCGGACCGTCACGCTCACCTCGTAGTTGTGGCCGTGCGGACGCGAGCACTTCCCGTCGTGGTGCAGGAGGCGGTGGCCCGCGCTGATGCGGATGGGCCGGTCGCGTCCGACGTGGAGGGTCCGCTCGCCGGCGGCGGCGAGCGCGTCGCGGGTCTGCTCTTCGAGGACTCCTCTACTCATACTCGAGTATTATCGAACGCGTACATAACCTCCACGGCTCGGCCCGGTGGACGAGGACGCAACCGGTTTCACGCCCCCGTCCCTACCTCGGGTAGTGTCAGAACAGTCCGAGTCCGACGACGCGGGACTGAGCGCGGCGCGATTCCACGAGGTCGTCCAGGAACTCGGCCGGCCGGTGCTCTCGGCGAGCGACGCGGCGCGTATCCTCGGCGTCTCGCAGGCGACGGCGAGCGACCTGCTCGACACGCTCGCGGACGCCGGCCGCATCGAGCGCGTCGACGTCTCCGGCGACCCCGTCGTCTGGTACCCGAGCGACCTCCAGTCGTTCGCCGACCGCGAACACGTCATCGCCTTCCCCGACCGCCGGGAACTCGTCGTCGAACACCCCGAGCAGTTCACGCGCGCGCAACTCGCGCAGTTCGCCCACCTCGTCGACTCCACGCGCGACGGTGCCTACATCTACCGCATCCGTGAGGAGGACATCTGGCAGGCCCCCTACGACCACCTCGACGGCCTTCTCCGGACCATGCGCTCGGTCCTCCCGGAACGCTCGCCACACCTGGAGGAGTGGGTCGAGCGCCAGTGGACCCGCGCGCGGCGCTTCGCGCTCGTGACCCACCCCGACGGCTACACCCTCCTCTCGGCGTCGAGTCCGGACCTGATGGGCAACGTCGCTCGCCAGAAACTGGAGGCCGGCGAGCACCTCCGGGCGGACGTCTCGGACACCGAGAGCTGGGTCAACGACGACGCCGTCGGCGAGGTGAAGCGGGTCCTCTACGAGGCGGGCTACCCCGTCCAGGACCAGCGCGACCTGGAGACGGGCGACCCGCTGGACGTCGACCTCACCCTCGACCTCCGCGAGTACCAGGCCCACTGGGTCGAGCGCTTCGAGGAGTCGGGGTCGGGCGTGTTCGTCGGCCCGCCCGGCAGCGGCAAGACCGTCGCCGCGATGGGGGCGATGGCGAGCGTCGGCGGCGAGACGCTCGTGCTCGTTCCGAGCCGCGACCTCGCCGAGCAGTGGCACGCGAGTCTCCTCGAACACACGACGCTCACCGACGAGCAGATCGGCGAGTACCACGGCGGTACGAAGGAGATACGACCCGTCACCATCGCCACCTACCAGACCGCCGGGATGGACCGCCACCGCATGCTGTTCGACGAGCGACGCTGGGGACTCATCGTCTACGACGAGGTCCACCACGTCCCGGCCGCCGTCTACCGCCGGTCGGCCGACTTGCAGGCGAAACACCGACTGGGGCTGTCCGCGACACCCACCCGCGAGGACGACCGCGAGAAGGAGATATTCACCCTCATCGGCCCGCCCATCGGCACCGACTGGAGCGCGCTGTTCGAGGCGGGGTTCGTCGCCGAACCCGAAGTCGAGATCCGGTACGTGCCGTGGGGCGACGACCTCTCGCGCAACGAGTACGCGAGCGCCGAGGGCCACGAGCGCCGGCAGGTCGCGGCGATGAACCCCGCGAAGGTCGACGCCGTCCGCGCCCTGCTCGACGCTCACCCCGACCAGAAGACGCTCGTGTTCGTCGAGTACCTGGAGCAGGGTCGCATCCTCGCTGAAGCCCTCGACGCGCCCTTCATCTCCGGGGAGATGCGCCACGGCGAGCGGGGCGTCCACTTCCGGGCGTTCCGCGACGGCGAGCGCGAGACGCTCGTCATCTCGCGGGTCGGCGACGAGGGTATCGACCTGCCGAACGCGGAGGTGGCCATCGTCGCCTCCGGACTGGGCGGGTCGCGCAGGCAGGGCGCCCAGCGCGCCGGCCGCACGATGCGCCCGACCGGGAGCGCGCGCATGTACGTCCTCGCCACACGCGGGACGACCGAGGAGGACTACGCCCGCCGCCAGTTGCGCCACCTCGCGAGCAAGGGCGTGCGCGTGACGGAAGGGGACGCACCGGGGTTCGAGGAGGGGAGCGAGGGAGAGGAGAGTGGGAACGACGACGCCGATTTCGACGACAGGGACGACCTCGACGCCGCCTGACTGCTGGACACCAGTTTCGCGCGAGGGGCGGTGTGTCCGACACTCACGTCGGGAGTCGCTATCTCATTCCCCGCTACCAGTCGCACTCGCCCGGTGAAGTCCAGACACGTCCCCGGTACCGTACCGCGAGTGAGCCGCGAAGCGGCTCACGAGCGGCTTTTTTGGTCCAGGCTTTTGACGGGGGTTGAGCGAGCGCGACTCCGTCGCGCTCGCGATGCCCCCGTCAAGAAGGTAGTTTAGAACGGATAGTCGCGCTCGTCGCGCTGGACGGACACCCACTTCGTCCGGGTGAGTTCCTCCATGATGTACTCGCCGTTGAACCGCCCGATACCGGAGGCCTTCACGCCGCCGAAGGGGACGTGCGGCTCGTCGTTCACCGGCTGGTCGTTGATGTGGACCATCCCGGCGTCGATGCGGTCGGCGACGCGTTCGGCGCGCTCGCGGTCCGTCGAGTGGACCGAGGCGGCCAGCCCGTACTCGGTGTCGTTGGCGAGTTCGACCGCCTCCTCGTCGTCGGCGACGGGGACGACGGGGGCGACGGGGCCGAAGTGCTCGTTGCAGGCGGCGCTCATGTCGTTGGTGGCGCCGGAGAGGACGGTTGGCTCGACGAACCGTCCCTCCGCCTCGCCGCCGGTTTCGAGCGTCGCGCCCTGCTCGACGGTCTCCTCGACGTACGCCAGTATCTGGTCGCGCTGGTCGTCGTCGATGATGGGGCCGACGACCGTGTCGGGGTCGTGGGGGTCGCCGACGGGGAGGGAGGCGGCGCGTTCGGTGAGCTTCTCGACGTACTCGTCGTAGACGGACTCGTGGACGAGGTGTCGGTTGATGGAGATGCATATCTGGCCCTGGTGGAGGAAGCTACCGAACACCGCAGAGTCGACGGCGGCGTCCACGTCGGCGTCGGAGAGGACGACGTGCGGGTTGTTCCCGCCGAGTTCCATCGCGGGGTACGCGAGGTGGTCGACGGCCTGCTTCGCGACGCCCTTCCCGACGCCGGTCGACCCGGTGAAGGCGACGACGGACGCCTCGGGGTGTCCCGCCATCCGGTCACCGATGTCGGAGCCGTGACCGGGGACGACGTTCAGCAGGCCCTCGGGGAGGCCGGCGGCCTCGAAGAGCCGTGCGAGGAGCAGGCCACCGGTGATGGGCGTCGTGGAGGCGGGCTTGAGGACGACGCCGTTCCCGAGCGCGAGCGCGGGGGCGACGGCGCGCATCGAGAGGTGGAAGGGGAAGTTCCACGGCGAGATGACGCCGACCACGCCGACGGGTTCGCGCTTGGCGAGGTTCTCCTTGCCCGGCGTGAGTGACTCCTTCACCTCGCCGCCGACGCGGGTGGGGAAGGAGACGGCCTCGCGCATCATCCCGAGGGCGGTGTCGAGTTCCGCGTTCGCCTTCACGACCGTGCTTCCGGATTCGGTTCCGAGCAGGTCGACGAGCGTCTCGCGGTGCTCCTCGACCACCTCGACGGCGCGCTCGACGACGGCGGCGCGCTCCTGGGGCGGACGCGCGGCCCACTCGCGGCCCGCCTCGGCGGCCGTCTCGTAGGCCGCGTCCACGTCCTCAACGGTGCCGGCGGGGACCGTCGTGAACACCTCCTCGGTGGCCGGGTCGTCGACCTCGAGCGCGTCGCGGTCGCCGCGTTCGCGCTCCCCGTCGAGGTAGAGGACGTCCCAGTCGGCTTCTGCGCTGAATCGGTCGGCGTCGACTGTGGTTTGCGCCATACACCTGCTAGGTGCGTGTCCCGCTTCAGTACCAGAGAAGCCGAGGCGGTTGCCGCAAGTCGTTCGTACGGAGTGTTCCGTGGCGAAACCGGCTACAGGTCGCCCGCGGCGGCCAGCGTCGGACCTCCCCGGTGCGCTCGCGGGGAGCCGTGCGCTCGTCGTCCCCGTCCCCGTGATACGGTCACTCGTCTCGGTTCCCGAACGTCGGGGCGCCCTCCAGTCATAGCTCGCTTACGAGAGTGTCTGGCAAAACGGTTGACGGCGAGCACCGAGCGGTCGAATCGGTTAGGTGATACCCACCCGTGGCCATGAGTTGGGGAATGTGTCTGGCGAGCACTTATCGATAAACGTTAGCATTACACAACCGTTATACAGCGCGGCCGTCAAGGAAGTACTGCACCTGTCGACGCGTTTCGCATCCCCACTCCGATAGGTGCCGCGTGTTCGCGGGCCGTTCGTCCGAACGGTGGGGAGTCACCGGCCCGACTCGACTCCCCGAGGCGCTCTTCTGGAGTAGACGACTCCAGCGGTTCGCGAGGCCGTGTCCACCTGTGGCGAGTTCGTCGCCGGCGTCACGTCCGGTCGACGAACGCCACGATTTCCTCGGCTAGCTCCTCGCCTGCGTCCTCCTGCAGGAAGTGCATCGCCCCCTCGACCCACGTGTCCGGCTGGTCGCTCGCCGTCGGGATGAGGTCGCGCAACGGGTCGCGGTTCCCCCGCGTGATGGGGTCCGAGTCGGCGAAGAGCACGAACGCCGGTTTCTCCCACTCGGCGAGTCGCGACGCCGCCGCGCGGGTCGTCTCCGCCCCGTCGCCACCACCCTTCCTGGGGACCATGTCGGGCCACGCGCGGGCGCCCGCCTTCGCCGCCTCCGTGTGGAACGGCGCCTCGTACGCCGCGAGCACCTCCTCGGAGAGGTCGGTCGCCGTCGCGTTCTGGACGAGCATACCGACGGGGAGTTCCTCGACCCGTTCGACGAACGACCGGAACGCCTCCCACTCCTCGGGCATCTCCTGGCGGCCGCTCGGGACGCCGGTGTTCATGGCGACGAGGCGAGCGAACCGCTCGGGGTGGTTCACGGCGACGGGGAGACCGAGGATGCCGCCCCAGTCCTGACAGACGAGGGTGACGTCGTGCAGGTCGAGCGCCTCGACGAACTCGACGAGCGTCCGGTAGTGGAGGTCGTACGTGTAGGCGTCGCGGTCGGTGAACTTCTCCGACCGTCCGAACCCGACGAAGTCGGGCGCGACGACGCGCCCTCGTTCCGCGAGCGTCGGTATCATCTTCCGGTAGAGGAACGACCAGGTCGGTTCGCCGTGCAGGCAGAGGAACGTCTCCTCGCCCGACCCCTCGTCGACGTAGGCCATCCGCAGGTCGTCGCCGACGGTGACGAACGAGGGGTCGTAGGGGAACTCGGGGAGGTCGTCGAAGCGCTCTTCGGGCGTGGTGACGCGCGCCATGGGTCGAGGGCACACCACGCCCGCGGATAGCGCTTGGGGTCGGCGGGGCGACGGAGATATACTTATACGCTCGCCCCGGTCAGAAACGTCCATGCGCGTACAGTTCGAGTTCTACGGGACGCTCCGCGACGCCGTCGGGGAGCGCCAGTTCGCCCGCGAGGTCCCCGACGACGCCACCGTGACCGCGGCGCTGCGCGCGGTCGCCACCGACCACGAGTCGCTCGCCCCGCTCGTCTTCGACGGCGAGGGGCGCCTCCGACCGCACGTGAACGTCCTCGTCAACGGCGAGAGCGTTCGCGCGCGCGCCGGAGGGGCGACGCCGCTCGCTGCCGACGACACGGTCGGTGCGGCCCCGGCGGTCGCGGGGGGATGCGCGTGAGGGCCATCAGCCTCGGCAACACGGCCTTCGAGGGGCTGAACAACGCCTACCTGCTGGAGGGGGAGGTGACCACGCTCCTCGACACCGGCGTCTCGACCGACGAGACCCGCGAGCAACTGCGCGCGGGGCTCGCCGACCACGGCCTCGGGTTCGAGGATATCGAACAGGTGCTCCTCACGCACTTCCACGCCGACCACGCCGGTCTCGCCGGCGAGATACAGGAGGCGGGCGGCGCCGTCGTCCGCGTGCACGAGGCGGACCGGCCGCTGGTCGAGCAGGACCCCGACGCCGAGGAAGCGCTCGCGGCGCGCCAGCAGTCGCTACTGGACGAGTGGGGGATGCCGGCCGACGCTCAGGCGGAACTACTCGACTTCCTCGGGAACCAGCACGACATCTCCGGTCGCCCCGCAACCGTCGAGACGGTCGAACCGGGCGACATCGTCCTCGCCGGCGACCGAGAACTGGAGGTGGTCTACCTGCCGGGACACACCGACGGCCTCTGCGGCTACGCCTTCGAGAGCGACTACCGCTCGTTCGCCGGCGCGAGCGGCGACGAACTGTTCAGCGGGGACGCCCTGCTCCCGTACTACACCCCGAACGTCGGCGGCGCGGACGTCCGCGTCGAGCGGCCGCTGGAACGCTACCTCGGCACGCTCTCGACGCTCGTCGAGCGCGACTACGCCCGCGCGTGGCCCGGCCACCGCGGTCCCATCGTGGACGTCGCCGGGCGCGCGGCCGACATCGTCGTCCACCACCGCGAGCGGACCGACCGCGTCCTCGACGTCCTCGACGCCCACGGCCCCGCGGACGCCTGGACCGTGAGCGCCCACCTCTTCGGCGACCTCCGGTACATCCACATCCTCCACGGGCCGGGCGAGGCGTACGCCCACCTCGGGCACCTCGAGGCGGCGGGCGTCGTCGACCGGAACGGGCGAGAGTACGAGGTCGTCGACCGCGACGCCGACCTCGACGCCCTCTTCCCCGCGATTCCGGACGGTCTCGCCCGTCCCGGACCCATCTGAGCGACCCACGGCGGTCGGGGGAATCGCCGGCACTCGCGCCAGCGGAGGTACTCTTCCCCCGGGTACCGGTCGACGAACACCCCACACGCGACACCGACGAAAACTGTCATCCCGGTGTTCGGAGTTGAAATCGAACGCCGAAAAGGGCTTCTCGGTCCCCCTACGCGGTATACGCGGGATTTATTCACGAGATGAAGAACGAACCATAACTTGATATAGTTCGGGACTATATTGAAACCATGGCTGTCAGAACGATGGAACAAATCGGTGGGACAGATGGGACGAACGCGGTCGCCGGGCAGGCTACGGTGGACTGGGAGTCGGCCGACCCGATCGTCGACGCGCTCGTCGACGCGCTCGTGGAGGCGACGGACTCGGACCCCGCCGAACTCGACCCGCTGTTCGAGTACGTCGACCCGGACGCGCTCACCGCGCTGTTCGCCCCGCAGTCGGGGGTCCAACTGCCGGCGGTCACGGCGGTTCGCTTCGCGTACGGCGACTACGCCGTCGTCGTGCAGCAGGACGGCGACGTCGTCGTCCGGGAGCAGTAAGCGACGCTCGCGCTCACTCGACGGTGAGCGCCATCCCGTACTGGTTCTCGCGGAGTCGTTCGAACCCGAACCGCTCGTAGTACCCCTCGACGTCGGCGACGAGGCTCACGTACGCGGTCGAGGGTGCGTTCGAGCGCAGGTAAGCGAGCAGGTCCGCGACGACTCGCGACCCGAGTCCCTTCCCCTGGTGGGCCGGGTCGACGGCGATATCCACTACCTGATAGAAGCACCCGTCGTCGCCGACCAGCCGACCCATCGCGACGAGGTCGCCGTCCGCGCGGACCGTCACCGCGTGGACGCTGTTCGGGAGGCCGCGCTCGGCGGCCGCGACGGTGCGCGCGCCGAGACCGGCGCGCTCGCGGAGGGCGACGTACGCCATCGCAGTCGGTGGCTCCTGACGAAAATCGTAGTTCACGGTCGTCCCGTGAGAGGCGGACGGACGGCTTGTGCGTTCCCGTCGGCCTCAGTGGGTCTGTCCCTGGGGCGGCGCCACCATCTCCGCCGTCGGGGGGACGGTGGCGATGGCCTCCCCGTCCTCGACGTGAACCTCACAGCCGGCGTACCTGAACGACACCGATAGCCCCGCCTCGACCACGCTGTCGAGGGCGTCCGGGTCGACGACCTCGTACAGGGGGGGCAGTTCCATGGGCGTGCAGTCCTTCGCGTCAACGACCGCTGAGACCACGCTTTCCGTCGGCGTCGTGCGATTCATGATTCCCGGTGAGGATTATTACACCAAAAGTCTTTCGAGCGTTAAACTCTTTAATGAAGAATGAAAACTGGTGTATCCACCCGCGAGCGACCGTCGACCGGGTGAGGGGCGTGTGCGGGGACGGACGGTCCGCCGCGGTGACAGACTCGACGCCGCCGACGCGTTCCGGTCGCCGCTCGTCGAGCCCTGCCGTCCAACAACGTTATCCCACTTATGGACGACTCGTCGACACATGTCCCTCGCTGCAGTCATCAGGAAAGACGTACGGGACGCCGCGCGCTCGGGGTCGCTGCTCGCCGTCACCCTCCTGTTCGTCCTCGTCGCCGGCTTCTGGGCGGCCATCCAGCACGTCCCGCCGATGTACGGGGAGAGCGACGTCCCGACGAGCACGCTGGCGCTGTTGAACAGCATGGGCCAGCCGATGGCCTTCTTCGTCCCGCTGCTCGGACTGGGCATCGCCTACGACTCCATCGTCGGTGAGCGCGACAGCGGGAGCATCAGGCTCGCCCTCAGCCTGCCGAACACGCGCCGCGAGGTCGTCCTCGGGAAGTTCATCGGTCGAAGCGCCGTCCTGACCGCCGCCATCCTCACGGGCTACGCGGTCGTCGCCGTCATCGCGCTGTTGACCTACGAGTCGTTCGCGGTCGGCGAGTTCGTCCTCTACACGCTCCTGACGGTCCTCTACGGTGCGGTCTACGTCGCCATCGGCATCGGGTTCTCGTCGGTGATGCGCTCCCAGCCGGCCGCGCTCGCCGGCGCGACGGGCCTCTACGTCCTCTTTCAACTCGGATGGGACGTCGTGACGGCCGTCCTGCAGACGGTCACCGTCGGGTACGTCCCCCCCGAATCCGGGGTCCCTGGGTGGGTCCTCCTCGTTCACCTGCTCAACCCTACGGCCGCCATCGGCTACGCGACGCGGACGATCATCCCCGAGTTCGCCGAGATAACGGCCTACCCCGTGTCGGACGCGGCCTACGTCCAGGGGTGGGTCGGGTTCCTCGTCCTCGCGGCCTGGCTGGTCCTGTCGCTCGGGTTCGGCTACCGTCGGTTCCGGCGAACCGAGATACGGTAGGCCGGCGACGCCGAATCCGACCGAGGACCGTTCGCTGTTCGTCCCAGTCGCCACTCGGACAGAACGTCGGTCGCTCCCTGATTCGAGTCATTCCCCTCTTCACGGCTCGCTATCGTTCGCCGGAGGGCGGGCGTGACGGGAGTGAGCGAACGCGAAGCGTTCGCGAACGTCGCCACGCGCGCGAGCCGAGCGAAGCGAGGCGAGCGGCCGTGGCGGGATTCGAACCCCGGTCGCTCACTGCGTTCGCTCCCTGATTCGAATCCCTAGTGCCGTGGCTCTCGCTCACGTCCGTTCGCGAGAAGCCACGGGCGTGGCGGGATTCGAACCCGCGATCGAGAGGTTAGGAACCTCTCGCCCTGTCCACTAGGCCACACGCCCCAAGAGAAACTCCCCGCGGGAGAGGAAAAATCAGTTCTGCTTCTCGGTTTCGGTCTCGGTCGCCGGCTCCGAGTCCGCCTGCGTCGCGGTCGCGGTGTCGTCGGTCGTGGTCGCGGTCGTCGCCGCGTCGTCGTCGGTGGCGTCGGCCGTCGCGTCGGCGTTGCCGCCCTCGCGCATCTGCTGCAGCTCCTGCTCGACCTCCTCGCGGCCCTTCTGGAACTCGCCCATCGCCTGCCCGCTCGACTTCGCGAGCTGCGGGAGCTTGTTCGCCCCGAACAGCAGCACGACGATGAGCAGGATGACGACGAGTTCTATCCCGCCGGGGATTCCCGGAAACAGCGGTACTACGGTGGTTGCCATGTCTACCGTCCTTTGCAAACTGCAGATTATAGGCCTTTTGCTCGTGTCGAAGGTCGGTTCTTATGTACGAGACGTCCCTACCGAGGGACGAAATGGTCGAGGTAGGCGACACGGCACCCGACTTCACCGCACCGCTCGCGACCGGCGAGGACGTCGAATCGTTCACCCTCTCGGAGGCGCTCGAGGACGGCCCGGTCGTCCTCGCGTTCTTTCCGGGGGCGTTCACCAGCGTCTGCTCGCACGAACTGGCGTCGTTCCGCGACCGGCTCTCGGCGTTCGAGGACGCCGGCGTGGCGCTCTACGGCGTCAGCGTCGACTCGCCGTTCGCGCTCAACGCCTTCCACGACGAACTGGACCTCAACTTCCCGCTCATCAGCGACGCCAACGACGAACTCGTCGACCTGTACGACGTCTCGATGGACTTCGCCGACCTGGGCGTCTACGGCGTCGCCAAGCGCGCCGTCTTCGTCGTGAACGAGGACGGCGAAGTCACGTACGCGTGGGTGAGCGACGACCCCGGCGTCGAACCGGAATACGACGAGGTCGAGGACGCCGCGGCCACCGCCTGAGTCCGGACTGCTGGGAGGCAAAGTCCTTTTCTCGCGGCCGACTAGTCACCGTGTATGAGCACCGGCACCGCAGGTAACGGCGGGCGCACGTACGACCCGACCGCGGACCACGCGTTCCCCGACGACCGACTGAACGCCGTTCTCGACTTCGTCGACGACGACGAGGAGATACAGGCGTACCTCGAGGCGCAGAACGTCAACGCCGTCGACCGGAAGGGGTACAACGACCACGGGCGCAAGCACATCGGTATCGTCCGCAACCGGGCGCTGTGCCTCTACGACCTGCTGAAGGCCGGTGACGTCGAGTTCAACGGCGCGAGCCAGCAGGGCCTCGACGAGGCGGACGAGGCGGTCATCGTCGCCCTCGCCGCCCAGCTCCACGACATCGGTCACGTCGTCCACCGCGACGACCACGCCTACTACTCCATCCCCCTCGCGGCCGACGTCCTCGACCGCGTCCTCCCCGAGTTCTACGGCGTCGCGGACGCCGTGCGGGTGAAAGGCGAGGTGCTCCACGCCATCCTCTGTCACCACACCGCCGAACAGCCCCTCACCCGCGAGGCGGGCGTCGTCCGGGTCGCCGACGCGCTGGACATGGAGCGCGGGCGCTCGCGCATCCCCTACGAGAAGGGCGGACGCGGCATCAACACCCTCTCCAGTCAGGCCATCCAGGCGGTGAACCTCCGCGAGGGCGACGAGTCGCCCGTCCTCGTCGAAATCGAGATGACCGACGCCGCCGGCGTCTACCAGGTCGACGAACTCCTCAAGTCGAAACTCCACGACTCGCTCATCGACGACGACGTCCGCATCGTCGCCATCAACGTCCACGAGGGGGAACACCAACTGGTCGAACGCCTCGAACTCTGAGGTCGGCCCACGCTCGACGACGTCCCCTGCGCATTCGCGGTTCGGCCCTGTCGGGCGCTCACACGGGCCGTCAGACGCGGTAGCGCGGTCCGAAGCGCGACTCGACTGAGCAGTTTAACCGGCTCGACCGGGAACTCGATAGCGTGTCCGGAGGCTCACTGAGCGTGCTTCGTGACCGGGAGTTCCTCGCCCTGAGTGGGACGGCCTTCGCCCGCGCGCAGGCGTACTCGACCATCGCCATCGCGCTGGCGCTCTACGCCGACCTGTTCGGGACGACCAGCACCGTCGAGGGACTGTTCGGGACCGCGTTCGCCCTCGCCCAGTTGCTCATCGTCCTCCCGCTCGGCCGGAAGGTCGACACCGGGAACGCGAAGCGCTACCTGCTGGTCGGACTCGCGCTCAACGTCTGCGTGTTCGTCGGCTTCTGGCTCGTCGACGGCGTCTTGGACGTCATCGTCGTCCGCGTCCTGCAGGGCGTGAGCGCGAGCCTCCTCTGGATTACCGGGACCACCGTCGTCGGCGAGATAAGCCCCGCCGGCGACCGCGGCCAGTGGCTCGGGACGTACAACCAGGTCGGCGCGTTCTCCTCGCTCGCCGGCGACCTCGTCGGCGGCTACCTGCTCGCCGTCTACGGCTTCGGTGCGGCTTACGGCGTCCTCACCGCCGTCTCTCTCGGCGCGTTCGTCCTCCTCTACTCGCTGCTCAGAGACGACCCCGGCGGCCGGACGAGCGCCGAGGAGGCCACCGGTCTCGAGACCATCGGTCGGCTGCTCGACCGGTCGACCGTCCGCGCGCTCGTCGTCTTCCGGTTCGGCCTCTCCTTCGGGAAGATGGCGGTCCTGTTGTTCCTCCCCATCTATGCCCACAGCGCCTTCGGCATGAGCCCCTTCGCCGTCGGCGGCATCCTCGCCGGCGGGAAGGTGACGAAGGGGCTCACCCAGGGGTACGTCGGCGGGTTGACCGACCGCGTCGAGCACAAACACCACTTCGTCCTCGTCGGCGCGCTCCTCTACGCCGTCGGTGCCTTGCTCGTCCCCGCCGCCGGGTACGCCGAGGGCGTCGTCCCGGGCGTCTCCGCGTTCGGCTACGCGCTCCCGGGGGCGTTCTTCGTCCTGTTCGCCGCCTACGCCGTCTGCGGCGTCGCCGACAGCATTCGTCTGCCGGCGAGCATGGCGCTGTTCGTCGAGGAGGGAGAGCGGTTCGACGCCGTCGCCGCGAGCATGTCGCTTCGCTCCATCGCGTGGAAGGTCGGCCAGGTCGCCGGCCCCGTCACCGTCGGCCTCATCTGGGACGCGACGGGCGTGCTCAGCGCCTTCGCCACCGCCGCCGGCCTCGTCGTCGTCGCCTGTGTCGCGCTCGCGCTCCTCTACGGCGACGACGCCGACCCGGTCGCGTCCCCGGCGCACGCCCACTGAGTCGGCCGACTACTCCGGGGACGCGTGCGCGTGGGGCTCTCCACCATCACCTCGGCGGGCGTCGAGCGAGTCGACGACGTTCGACAGGGCGCGAGGACCGAAGGCGACGACCAGCGCCGCTCCGACCGCGTCGAAGACGAGGTCGAACGCGGTGTCGTACGGGCCGTAGGGGACGAGCAACGGTTCGAGACCGAGGCGCCGCGCGAGGGCGTGGACGATGTACTCGAAGACCTCCCACAGCACGCCGAGGCCGAGCGTCACGCCGACGACGAACCCCGAGGTGTTCCGGACGCGACGCTCGCCGTCGCCGTCGACGCTCGTCCGGGCGAAGACGTACGCGAGGCTGCCGACGATGCTCGCCGAGAGCGTGTGGGTGACGTGGTCCCACCACCACACCCGGTCGTAGGAACCGAGCATCCCGAGCGCGTGGAGAAACATCGCCCCGGAGACCCACAGCCGTTGCCAGGGGTGAAAGGAGGTGCCGTAGCGTCGCTCCAGCAGCGTCGGCGCGAACGTGAGCGCGAGCGAGACGAGACCGTTGACGACGACGCTCGGGTTCCGCCGGCGGACCCCCTCTACCAGCACGGTCGATATGCCGGCCCGCAACAGGTGCCGGCCGCGACGCGCGAGCGCGGCGACTGTGCGACGCGCGGACGAGTCGAGTATCGAGAGCACGGAACTCACCACGAGCGTGGGATACACGCGAGACGAGTATAAACCCGCGCGTCGGCCGGAGGACGGCGTCGTCGGTCCCCACCCGTCCGTCGGGGGGATTCGGAACACCGCCCGGACCGTTCCCGTCCGGAACGACACGGAGGCCGGACGCTCTCTGCGCTCCGAACGTCGGCGTGACCTTTTGACGGTCGACGTTGGTACCGGGGTATGGACCCGATTCGAAGCACCATCGGCGGGGGGATAGCGGCCACGGCGGTCCTGTTGACGCTGCTGCTGACGCTGGACGCGGTACTTCCGGGGGCGGAACCCCTCGTGTTCGCGACGTTCACCGGCCTGTGTTCCATCGGCGGTCCGCCGTACTGCGCGCTCGCCAGCGGGACGGCGTTCGCGCTCACGCTCCTCGTCTTCGTCGCGCTGTTCGCGTTCGCGTGGCCCCTGCTCTTCGCCGGGTTCACCTGGGGACTCCCCGGGGAATCGGGAGCCACGCACGGACTGGTGTTCAGTTTCGTCCTGTGGCTCGGGTACGCCGCCGGCGTCTGGATCGCCGTGTGGCGAGGGTGGGAGACGCTCGCCCAGGACGTCCCGCTGCTGGCGGTCACGCTGTTCGCCTACCTCGTCTACGGGTTCGTCCTCGGCAGCGGGTACGACTACCTCGCGGGCCACCGGACGTTCCTCGACCAGGGCTCGGCGGCGTGAGTCCGCCCTCGTGGAACTCTCGCTCGTCGCGTCCGCTCCTCGCAGGATGCACCGACCGGGATTCGAACCGGTGCGAGGCGGTCCCGGCCACTTCGCTCCCGCGCTGCGACTCGCAGGGTTACGAATCACCTCGTAGAGCGCTCGCTCGTCGCGTCCGCTCCTCGCAGGATGCACCGACCGGGATTCGAACCCGGGCTATGGGCTTGGAAGGCCCATGTCCTACCACTAGACTATCGGTGCGCGTCCGGCACTTTCGCGGCTCCCGTAAAGGGCGTTTCCCTTCCCTCCCTCAGCGACGGGTGACGTCCCATTGCTCTCCGAGCCACGCCAGGAACTGTCCCACGGCCTCGGGACCGTCGAGGGAGGCGTCGGCGGCCGTCGCGTCGCCGCCGACGGCGACGCCCACGCCGTCGGTGAGGGTGCGAAACGCCCGCTCGTCCGAGGTGTCGTCGCCGACGTGCATGGGGAGCCAGCCGACGCCGGCGCCCGTGGCGAGCAGCGAGACGGCCCGGCCCTTCCCCCACGGGAAGTCGGGTAGGACTTCGAGGACCGCCTTCCCGGGGTCGACCCGGAGGGAGGGTTCGCCGTCGACGACCCGCCTGACTCCACGCTGGACGGCCTCCCGGTCGTCCGGGTCGACCTCGCGGTAGTGGACCGTGAGGGTGAGTTCCTTGTCCTCGACCCAGGTCCCGGGGACGTCCGCGACGCGCTCGGCGATGGCGTCGCGTGCGCGTCGGAGGGCGGGTCGGCGGACCCGTGCGATGGGGTGGACCACCCGACGGCCGTTCCGGAGGAGTTCGAGACCGTGGTTGCCGGCGTAGGCGAGGCCGTCGAGCCCGACGCGTTCGCGGACGTCGCTCAGGACGCGGCCGCTCACGACGGCCACCGTGACGTCCCGACGGGCGGCCAGCGCGGCGACGCGCTCGCGGCGCTCGGGCGGGAGCGTCGCGTCCTCGGGGCGCGTCGTGATAGGTGCGAGCGTCCCGTCGAAGTCGAGGCTCACGAGGAGTCCCTCGGCCGACGCGAGGCGCGCCTTTAGGTCCACGGTACCGTCCCACAGCGACGGGGGCGAGTCGCGACACGACACGCTGACCGACCGTCCCGCCGCCCGGTCACCCATCGGTGTCCGAGTGAGGGCTGGGTGTCGCGCCCGCCCGGTGCTCGCCGATGTCTTCCATCGCCTCGAAGACGCTGTCCATCCACGCCGAGAGGTCGTTCTCGTGGACGCTGCGGCGCAGACGGCGCATCCGACGGGAGCGGTCGGCCGACGAGAGCGTCAGCGCCGTCCGGATGGTGTCGGAGAAGGCGCAGGTGTCGAGGGGGTCGGTCGTGAGGGCGTTCTCCGCGAAGACGGGGTCGTCGTGGACCCCCGCGTGCCGGCTGAGGACGAGCACGCCGTCGTGGTCGACCTGGGCGGCGACGTACTCCTTCGCGACGAGGTTCATCCCGTCGCGGATGGAGCTGACGAGCGCCACGTCCGCGTTGCGGTAGAGCCCGGCGAGCGCCGGTTCCGAGAGCATCTCCGTGAGCGCGACGACGGGTTGCCAGTCGTCCGTGCCGAAGCGGTCGTTCAACCGGTCGACGGCCTCGCCGATGCGCGACTGGTACTCCCGGTAGTCGCGGATGCCCGTCCGGGTCTCGGAGCCCTTCTGGACGTAGGTGAACCGGCCGCGCCACTCGGGGTTGTTCGCCCAGAGGTGTTCCAGCGCGTCGAAGCGTTCGAGGATGCCCTTCGCGTAGTCGAGACGGTCGACGCCGAGGACGACCTGTCGGTCGGACCCGTCGAGGCGGTTGTCGGCGGCGAACGACTCCCAGAACGCGCTCGCCTCGTCGCTGGTGGCCCCCGACGCGATGCGGTCGGCGTCGACGCCCATCGGGAACGACCGGACCCGCGTCTCCCCGCCCTCGTAGTGGACGACGCTCCGCTGGCGGTCGACGATGGCCGTCGGCAGTATCTCCTCGACGCAGTCGAGGAAGTTCTCGCGATAGCGGTCGATGTGGACGCCGAAGAGGTCGTTCGCCAGCAACCCGTCGAGGAGTTCCTCGCGCTGCGGGCACGACCGGTAGACGTCCGGGCCGGGCCACGGGATGTGCCAGAAGTGCGCGAGGACGGCGTCCTCGTTCCCCGACTCGCGGACGTGACGCGGCGCGAGCGCGAGGTGGTAGTCCTGGAACCACACCCACGGGCGGTCGCCGGAACACTGCTCGGCGACGGCGTCGGCGAAGCGCTCGTTGACCGTCCGGTAGCGCTCCCAGTACTCCTGGGAGAAGCGCGTCTTCGTCAGCGCGCTGTGGCACAGCGGCCAGAGGCCGCGGTTGCTGTAGCCGTAGTAGTAGCCGTCGACGGTCTCCTCGTCGAGCCAGAGGCGCCGCAGCGTGTAGGCGGGGTCCTCCGGCGGGACGGCGACGCAGTCGTCGGCGTCGGCGACCTGCGGGTCGGCCCCGCCGTCGCCCCACGCGACCCACGTCCCGCCGGCCGACTGCATGACCGGGTCGAGACCGGCGGTCAGCCCGCCGGTCGGGCGGTCCACGACGACCTCGTCGTCGTCCCCCTCGAACTCGTGGCGGTACGGCTGTCGGTTCGACACGACGACGAGGTGCTTGCCCGCGGTGGGGTCGTGTTCGTCTCCTAGCGTCTCTGCGAACGTCGTACGAAGTGGCTGCATGGTGCGAAAATCAGTGCTCGGCCCGTCCCCACTCTTCGATCTGCGGAGCGGGACGGTCGATTCGTTTCGAGGGGTATCGTACCCCCTCCGGGTTCCCCGGCGTGACTCGCGGCGTCTCGACGGTGTCGAGACGGTCGAGCGCGACCGGCAGGAGCGCCAGGACCCGGTCCGTGGTCGGGACGGTGGCGAGCGTCTCGGTGTTCGAGACGTCCGGGTACCCGTGGGTGACCATCACCTCCCACATGTCCGTTCGACCGATGACGTGGTGGTCGACGGTACACCGCCGCGCCACGACCACGACCGGCGCCGTCTCGTGGCGAAACCGGAGGGACTCGCCCTCTGGGTCGGCTTCGCACGTCCATCCGGACGGTGCGCCGATGTGTGCGAACGTCTCTGGCATATACTGTTGTCGAGACTACCGTTAGGGGTCCCGTTTGTGCCTGCCAGTGCCTGACACCTAAGTAGGGTACAGTAGTGACCCGCGACGGGTGAGAGTCGGCTATCCCGACCCGTCGTCGGGCGGTATTCATCGCCTACTCGGTGCCCGTACCGACCGCGTAGCAGTTCCCCTCGCTCTCGTAGACCCGTTCGACATCGAGCGCGCTCGCCTCGACGGCCGCCTCGAACTCCTCTGGGTCGTAGACGTGGTAGTACCGTCCGACGGTGGTTCCGTCCGGGAGCGTCCAGTCGACGGTCGTGTCGAAGCCCTCGCGCTCGTCGAACGCCGAGTGCGTGACGCTCCAGACGCTGACGAGCGCGCGACCCGCCGGCGCCAGCACACGGGCGAGGTCGTCGAGGCTGGCGCGGCGCAGGGTGGGCGTCGGGAGGTGGTGGAGCGCGGCGACGTACACCGCGAGGTCGACGCTGTCCTCCCGGAGGGGGAGCGCCGCCGCGTCGCCCTGCAGGAGGTCGAGGGAGAACCCCTCGTTCGCCGCGCGCTCGCGGGCCGTCCCGAGTATCGCCCGACTCGCGTCGAGGCCGACGACCCGGTCGGCGCGCCGCGCGAGGAGTCCCGCGTGCCGGCCGTTCCCGCAGGCGAGGTCGAGGGCCGTCCCCGCCTCGGGCGACGCCTCGACGAACGCCTCGACCTCGGGCCAGGCGTACGCCCGCGTCCGCGCGAAGTGCTCGGCGATGCGGTCGTACGTCTCCCTGACGGCGCGCCGGTCGGTCACGCTCGGCGGGTGGGCGTCGTCGGGCAAGTAGGCACCGGTCGGCGGCGGCCGCTCAGATGATGGACTTCCCGAGCGCGCTCGCGGCCAGTTCGACCGCGAGTTCCGCCGTCCGGTTGTGCTGGTCGAGGATGGGGTTCACCTCGACGACCTCCATCGTCCGCAGGTCGCGTCGCGAGACGACCTCCATCGCGGCGTGGGCCTCGCGGTAGGTGACGCCCCCGCGGACGGGCGTCCCCACCCCGGGGGCCTCGTCGGGGTCGAGCCAGTCGAGGTCGAGGCTGACGTGGACGCCGTCGGCGGCGCGCCCGGCGACGTCGAAGGCCTCCTCCGTCACCTCGATGATGCCCCGCTCGTCGATGTCGGGCATGGTGTAGACGGTCACCTCGGTGGCGGCCAGCGCCTCGCGCTCGGCGTCGTCGAGGCTCCGGACCCCGACGAGGGCGACGTTCGCCGGGTCGACGCCGGGCGCGTGCGCCCACGGCTCGTCGGCGAACTCGCCCTCGCCGAGGAGGGCCGCCAGCGGCATCCCGTGGACGTTCCCGCTCGGGGAGGTACCGGGCGTGTTGAAGTCGCCGTGGGCGTCGAACCAGACGACGCCGACGTCGGCGTCGCGGGCACTCCCGCCGACGGTCCCGACGGCGATGGAGTGGTCGCCGCCGAGGACCAGCGGGAACGCCCCCTCCACCAGCGCGTCGGCCACCCGGTCCGCGAGGCGGACACAGAGGTCCTCGACCTCCGCCAGGTACTTCGCGTTCCCCCCGTCTGGGTGGGAGGCGTCCGGGTCGCCCTGCTCGGGGTGGACCACCGGGAGGTCGCCCGCGTCGCGACAGGCGTAGGACAGGCCCTCGAGTTCCCGTGCCAATCCGGCGTAGCGAATCGCCGAGGGGCCCATGTCGACCCCCCGTCGGTCCGCGCCGAGGTCCATCGGGACGCCGACGAGGTCGACCGGTCGTGTCATGGCCGCGCGTACTCCGCCCGGCGGTTTAGCCCGTCCGGTTCGGCGAACGGTTCGCGACCGGCTCGTGACGACGGAATGCGTGACGATTATATACTCGGCGTGCGCCGTCCGTGCAGACAGAATGCGGTTGATAAAGTTGCTCGTTCCCGACAGTGTGTGCGACGACGCAGTGGCGATACTCGACGAGGAGAACATCGACTTCGTCCTCACCCGCGACGCGAGCGCCCACGACGACGCGACGCTCCTCGAGTTCCCCCTGCCGACGCAGGCGGTCGAGTTCGTCCTGCAGGAGCTGCGCGACGCCGGTATCGACGACGGCCAGTACACCGTCGTCGCGAGCGCGGAGACGGCGAAGACGGCGAACTTCAAGGACCTGGAGGACCGCTTCGTCGCCGGCGTCGAGGAGGACGACTCCGTCGCCCCCGAGGAGATACGGGCGAAGGCGCTCGACATGCACCGCAACCCGCTGACGTACTACTCGCTGACGGTGTTCAGCGCCGTCGTGGCCGCCGCGGGCCTCCTGCTCGACTCGCCCGCCGTCGTCGTCGGCGCGATGGTCATCGCCCCGCAGGTCGGCTCGGCGATGACCACGAGCGTCGGGATGGTGCTCGACGACCGCCGGATGACGTGGATGGGGCTGAAGGCACAGTTCCTCGGCCTCGGTCTCGCCGTCGTCACGGCGCTCGCCCTCGGCTACGCGCTCCGGTCGGGACAGTTCGTCACCAGCGTCCTCGACGTCTCGACGGTGAGCCAGATATCAAAGCGCATCTCGCCGGGACTGCTCTCGGTGTCGGTGGCGGTCTGTGCGGGCGCGGCCGGGGCGTTCGGCCTCGCGACCGCGCTCCCCGTCTCGCTCGTGGGCGTGATGATCGCCGCCGCACTCATCCCCGCGGCGGCCGCCGTCGGCATCGGCGTGGCGTGGGGCATCCCCTCGGTGGCGCTCGGCGCGCTCATCCTGCTCGTCGTCAACGCCGTCACCGTCAACCTCGCGGGGTTCGCCGTCCTCTGGTACCTCGGCTACCGGCCGCCCGAGTGGGTCGAGGGCGTCCGCTCCCCCCGTGAGTTCCTCCCGATGCTGGTCGCACTCGCCGTCCTGCTCACGACGTTCGGCGTGGCGGGCGGGTTCGTCGCGGACCAGGTCATCTACAACAACAACGTGAACCAGGCGGTCACGGACGTCCTGGAGGACGAGGAGTACGAACGCCTCGAACTGATGCAGATACAGACCGAGGTCGGCCCCGTCGACCGCTTCGGCGAACAGCCGACCGTGACGGTCAGCGTCTCGCGCCCGGCCGACGAACCCTACCCGGGGCTGGCGGACGACCTCTCGGCGGCCATCGAGGAGTCGACGGACCGCTCGCTCGACGTGGAGGTACAGTTCAACGACCGGATTCGGTCGTCGTGAGGCGTCAGTCCCTGTACGGCGCGCAGACCCGGGCGACGCCGTCCTCGAAGTCGACGGTCGGCTCCCAGCCGGTCGCCTCCTTCATCTTCGTGGGGTCGGCCATCGTGTCGTGGACGTAGACGTCGAGGGGGTTCTCGACGTACTTCGGCTCGACGTCGGTGCCGAGTTCGTCGTTTATCATCTCGACCATCTCGTTGAACGAGTAGCTGACGCCCGTCCCGAGGTTGTAGACGCCCTGAAGGCGTTCCTCGGCCGCGAGTTCGATGCCGCGGACGACGTCCGAGACGTGCGTGAAGTCGCGGGTCTGGGAGCCGTCGCCGAACAGTTCGGGGCGCTCGCCGCGGGCGATCTGGTCGGTGAACTGCGCGACCGTGTTCGCGTACTTCCCCTTGTGTTCCTCGTTGCCGTCCTCGAAGCCCTGGTAGACCGAGAAGAACCGCAGGCCGGCACAGCGCATCCCGTAGTGGTTGTGGAAGTACTCGCCGTAGCGTTCGCGGGCGAGTTTCGACGCCTCGTAGCCCGTGCGCGCCTCGACGGGCATCGACTCGGGAGAGGGGTCCGTCCGCGAGCCGTAGATGGAGGAGGTGGAGGCGTAGACGACCGTCTCACAGCCGTCGCGGCGGGCCTGGTCGACCGTGTTGACGAACCCCTCGACGTTCACCCGGGCACCCAGGCGCGGGTCGTCCTCGTGCATCGTGTACGAGGAGAGGGCAGCGAGGTGGAAGACGACGTCCACGTCCGTCGGGAGGTCGTCGTCGAGCACCGACGCCTCGACGAACTCGACGTCGTCGTCGAGGTTCTCCGGCGTCCCGAGGTAGAGGTCGTCGACGGCGACGACGTCGTTGCCCGGTGCGAGGTGGTTCGCGAGGTTCGAGCCGATGAAGCCGGCGCCCCCGGTCACGAGGACACGTTTCCCGTCCATACCCGAGGGAGCGACGGGGGAACACTAATACATTCGGACCTGTCCTCGTTCCACCGTCGGACTTATACCGGGGAGTTTCAAAGGATAAGCCATGTCATCCATCGAACTCACGTCGAGCCAGCGGGAGATCCTGCAGGAACTCATCAACCTGTACGGCGTCTCCGAGCGGGCCGTCAAGGGGGAGGACATCGCGAACAAGGTCGACCGGAACCCGGGGACCATCCGTAACCAGATGCAGAGCCTGAAGGCGCTGCAGTTGGTCGAGGGCGTACCGGGGCCGAAGGGCGGGTACAAACCGACGGCGACGGCCTACGAGGCGCTCGAACTGGAGCAACTCGACGAACCCGCGAACGTCCCCTTCTTCCACAACGGCGAGCGCGTCACCGACGCGAACGTCCAGGAGATAGACCTCACCAGCGTCCACCACCCCGAGCTCTGCCGCGCCGAGATACGCCTGCACGGCTCCATCAAGGAGTACCACGAGGGTGACACGGTCGTCGTCGGCCCGACGCCGCGCTCGAAGCTCCGCATCGAGGGCGTCCTCGACGGGAAAGACGACACGAACAACGTGCTCATCGTCTCGACGACGAGCATGGAAGCCCCCTGGGGCGACGACGCGCCGCAGCACTAGCGCGGCGCCGAAGCACATATATTCCCCGTCTGCGGCCGTCTCCTCGCCGTCTCCAGTCTCGTTGACACGCATGACCGTTCCAAAGCCTTTGTATCGGAGGCGGTCGGAGAACTGGTCATGACTGAGAACGTCGTCGTCCTCGGGTCCGGCTACGCCGGGGCTGGCGCCATCAAGAGCATCGAAGACAAGCTCGGTGACCAGGTGGACCTGACGTGGATCTCCGACGTCGACCACCACCTCGTCCTCCACGAGGCCCACCGAGTCGTGCGCAACCCCGCCGTCAAGGAGAAGATAGCCATCCCCGTCGAGGAGATCAAGGCCCCCTCCACGCGCTTCATCCAGGCGGAGGTGACGGGTATCGACACCGAGGACCGCGAGGTGGAACTCGACGACGGCACGACGGTCACCTACGACTACTGCGTCGTCGCGATCGGCTCGCAGACCGCCTACTTCGGCATCGAGGGGCTCGAAGAGCACGCCTACACGCTGAAGTCGCTCGACCACGCCCTCGACATCCACGACGCGGTCAAGGAGGCGGCCCGCGACGCCTCGCGCAGCGACCGCGCACAAATCGTCGTCGGCGGGGCCGGCCTCTCGGGCATCCAGACCGCCGGCGAGATAGCCGAGTTCCGCGACAAACACCGCGCGCCCATCGACATCCACCTCGTCGAGGGGCTGGAGAGCGTCTTCCCGCCGGGCGAACCCGAACTGCAGGAGAAGCTCGACGAGATGCTCCGCGAGCGCGACATCAACATCATGACCGGCGAGTTCATCGGGAAGGTCGACGACGAGACGGTCTACATCGGCGACGACACCGAACTCGACTACGACGTCCTCATCTGGACCGGCGGCATCACCGGTCAGAAGGTCGCCGAGTCGCTCGACCTCGACCAGGACGAGCGGAACCACCGCCTCACCGCCACCTCGACGTTCCAGACGAGCGACGACCGCGTCTTCGCGGTCGGCGACTCGGCGCTCGTCGACCAGCTCTCGGGCGAACCCGCCCCGCCGACGGCGCAGGCCGCCTGGCAGGCCGCCGAGGTCATCGGCGAGAACATCAAACGCGCGATGAACGGCCAGCCCCTCAAGCAGTGGGAGCACGTCGACAAGGGGACGCTCATCTCCGTCGGCGACGAGGCCGTCGCCTATGACGTCCGGCCCGTCAACGGCTTCTCGCTCCCCGTGAAGCTCTTCGACGGCCTCCCCGCCGAGACGCTGAAGAAGGGGGTCGCCTCCCGCTGGGTCAAGCGCGTCGCCGGCCCCAGCCGCGCCGCGAAGGCGTGGCCCGACATGTAACGTCGGCGAGCACAACTGCGGACCTACCCGTCGTCTCCTCTCTTCTCCTCTCCCCTCTCCTTCGACGCGCTCGACCGGCGAGCCGTGTGTCTCGACGCGCTGTCGCCCGACGAACCGTCGCGTCCGCTCGCGCTCCCGCCGGAGGTTTATGAACCAGGCCGGGACGAGTGACCCCGTGCGCTGAACGTCGTCGCGGGGTGCACGCGGGTGTGCGACGCCACGCCCCGCGAGCGAAGCGGCCGGCGTCGCCTGTCCGCCTATCGGCTCTCGTAGTCACGCTGTTCGACGGTCTCGACCGGGTAGCCCGCTTCCTGCCACGCGGTGAACCCGCCGCTCAGGTGCGCGACGTCCTCGAACCCCATCTCCGCGAGTCGCTTCGCCGCCAGCGCCGACCGGCCGGCCTCGTTGCAGAACAGCACGTAACGTCGCTCCGGGCCGAAGTAGTCGCGGTGGTACTTCGTGTCGGGGTCGGCCCAGAACTCGAGCATCCCGCGGGGCGCGTGTTTCGCCCCCGCGATGGTCCCTTCGAGCCACAGCTCTCGCACGTCGCGGATGTCGAGCAGCGTCGCTCGGCCCTCCTCGAGTTCCGCGTGGGTCTCCTCGACGGAGAGTGACTCTATTTCCCGCTCTGCCTCTTCGGCCATCCCCCACGCCGTCCGCCGGAGTTCGGTCATGGCCACGTACTGTGGTGACGACTCACAAAACCCTACCGACTGCGTTACCCCACGAACGCCGGCTCAGTCGAGCGAGAGGCCGGCGTGCCAGCGGTCGGCGCCGGCCTCGGCAGCGGCGGCGTCCATCCGTGCGAGCAGGTGGACGGCCAGGTTGGCCGTCTCGACGGCCCGTCCCTGCCCCTCGACGCGGAACTCGCCGGTCGTCCGGTTGGCGTACACCGCGCAGACCGCGCCGGCACGCAGGCCGTAGACGTTCGCCAGGGTGAGGATGGCGCTCGCCTCCATCTCGAAGTTCTTCACGTTCGCGGCCACCATCTCCTCGAAGAGGGCCGTTCCGCGCTCGGGGACGTACCCCTCGAAACCCGGGCGACCCTGGCCGGCGTAGAAGGAGTCCGTCGAGGCGGTGAGGCCGACGTGGTAGTCGTAGCCGAGGCGCTCGGCGGCGGCGACCAGCGCGGTCACCACCTCCCCGTCGGCCACCGCGGGGTACGTATCGCGGACGTACGCCGCGCTGGTCCCCTCCTGTCGGACGCCGCCCGACGTGATGACGAGGTCACCGATGTCGATGTCGGGCTGGATGGCCCCACAGGAGCCGACGCGGAGGAACGTGTCGACGCCTACCTCGGCGAGTTCCTCGACCGCGATGGCGGCGGAGGGCGACCCGATACCCGTCGACGTGACGGAGACCGGCGTCCCCTCGTACTCGCCGGTGACGGTTCGGTACTCGCGGTGACTCGCCACCTCCTCGCTCGCGTCCCAGTCGGCGACGATGCGGTCGACCCGCTCGGTGTCCCCCGGCAGGAGTACCGTCCCCGCGACGTCGCCCGGCCCGACCTCGATGTGGTACTGCACGTCGTCTGCGTCGCTCATGGCTCGACTGAACTCCCCTCGAACAAATAGCCACCCGTTCGTGAGGAGAGCCTCCGACGACGGGACTCGCCGTCGGGTCACTCCTCGCGCTTCGCTGCCTCCAGCGTGTCGAACGAGATGGTGTTCGGAAGCAACTCACCGAGGGCGTACTCACGAACCGCGTCCCTCTCGTCGCAGAAGACGGGGAGGTCGGCGTCGGCGAACTCCGCGAGCGTCTGGCGACACATCCCGCAGGGCGTGACGCCGTCGCGCGCGCCGGAGGCGACGGCGAGGCGGGCGAACTCGGTGTGGCCGTCCCGGACCGCTCCCGCCACGGCCACCTCCTCGGCGTGCAGCGAGTTCGAGTAGTTGGCGTTCTCGATGTTACAGCCGGTGTAGACGGTGCCGTCGGCGGTCTCCAGGGCGGCACCGACGCGGTACTCGGAGTAGGGGACGTAGGCGTCGTCGAGCGCCTCGCGGGCGCGGGCGACGAGTTCGGTCGCGTCCATGCGACGGCTTCGGCGAGTCGCGAGAAATAGCCTGCGTCTCGGAGGGGTCAGTCCTCGCCGGACTCGTAGTGTTCGCCCGCGGCCTTGGGGATGCGCGTCCGGCCGACCAGCGCCAGCACGACGATGACGCCGATGTACGGCACCGTCTGCAGGAGCGTCGAGGACACCTCGATGCCGCTGAACTGCAGGGGACGCTCGACGGCCTCCAGCCCGGAGAACAGGAGCGTCGAGAAGAACGCCCCGACGGGGTTGTAGTTGCCGAAGAGGTACGCCACGATGGCGATGAACCCACGCCCGCCGATCATCGTCTCGCCGCCGCCGATGAACTGCTGGACGTTGAACGCGAAGGCGGCGCCGCCGATGCCGGAGAACAGCCCCGACAGCAGGACGGCGGCGTAGCGGACCCGGGTGACGCTCACGCCGACCGTGTCGAGCGCCTTGGGGTTCTCGCCGCTGGCTTCGACCCAGCGCCCGAAGGCCGTCCGATTGAGCACGTACCACGCGACGGCCACCGCGACGACCATCCCGTAGACGGCGATGCTCAGGTCGAAGGGGCCCACCGCGACCGAGGGCAGCGCGCTGACCGTCGGCGTGTTCTTCGACCCGTAGAGGATCTGTGCGGCGAACGGCGCGAACCCGAGCGCGACGAGCCAGATGGCGAGCCCTGCGATGATCTGGTCGGCGCGGAACTCGATGCAGACGACGGCGAAGACCCCCGCGAGCAGGACGCTCGCGAGGACGCCGACGCCCATCCCGAGCCAGACCGACCCGGTCGCGAGCGCGCCGTAGATGGCGGCGAACGCGGAGATGATGAGTAGCCCTTCCAACCCGATGTTGATGACGCCGCTCTTCTCCGCGAAGATGCCGCCGAGGGCGGCGAAACAGATGGGGACGGCCGCCCGTAACGCCGACTCGATGGTCCCCGGGCGCGTCGAGACGGCGAACAGCGTCCCGACGAGCGTGTCGGGGAAGAGCGTCCCCGCGAGCGCGAACGCGGCGACGAAGGCGACCGCCGCGAGGCCGATGTACCCCCGCGAGGAGAGGTCACGGACGCGCCCCAGCGGGGTCGTCGTCTCGCTACTCATCGCGCTCACCCCCGGCGCTGCCGCCGTCGGTCGCGACGGCGCGGTCGCCGCTCCGCGGACCGGTCAGCCGTCGACCGGCCAGTCGGAAGAACTCCGGCATGGCCACGAACAGGATGATGAGTCCCCGGAGCACGTCGACCAGTTCCGGCGGGACGTTGGTCGCCTGTACCGACAGCGCCCCGTTCTTCAGGACGCCGAAGAGGAACGCCGCGGGCAACACCCCGAGGGGGTTGTTCCCCGCGAGGATGGAGACGGTGATGCCGTCGAACCCGTAGGACGGGACCGACCCGCCGAAGTAACCGAAGTAGAGCAGGACGTACACCGTCCCCGCGAGACCGCCGAGCGCACCGGAGAGCGCCATGCTGCTGACGATGGTCCGTTTCGAGTCGACGCCGCCGTACTCCGCGGCCTCCGGCTGGAGGCCGCTCGTCCGGAGGTCGAAGCCGAAGGTGGTTCGTTCGAGCAGCAGGTAGACCCCCACGAGGAGGGCGACCCCCAGCGCGAGCGCGACCAGCGAGAACGGCGCCCGCGGGTCGAACGCGACCGTCGGGAACGAGACGAACTCGGGGAGCGTCTCGGTCTTCGTCGAGACGGACTCGGGGTCGGCGAAGCGGTTCTGGACGAGGTAGAGCGCGACCAGCGACGCGACGAAGTTGAGCATGATGGTCGTGATGACCTCGTTGGAGTCGGCGTAGGCCTTCAGCGCGCCGGGGATAGCCCCGTAGAGGCCGCCGAAGACGGCGCCGACCAGCAGCCCGAGCGGGAGGACGACGAGCGTCCCGACGACGCCGTCGAAGTACGGTGCGACGGCCAGCATCGCGACCGTACTCGCCAGTCCGCCCGCGATGAGCTGGCCCTGCGTCCCGATGTTGAAGATGCCCGCGCGGAACGCGACGGCGACCGACAGCCCCGTGAACAGCAGGATGGTCGTCTCCGCGAGCGTCCGGGCCATCGCGCCGTTGAACGGGCTCCAGCCGGTCTGGATGGGTGCCGCGAACTGCCCGTGGAGCGGGTCGAAGTACGGGTTGATGGGGTTGCCGAGCGCCCCGAGGAACAGCGCGTCGTACACCGCCGCCGGGTCGTAACAGAACCCGACGCCGAAGTACGACACCGCCGGCTGGGCGCACGTCGCCGTCCGCCCCGCCGCGAGGATGATGAGCGCGCCGACGAACAGCGACAGCGCGAGCGACGCGAGGCTGATGAGGAACCGCTCGGTCCCCGACGCCTCCAGTAACCGTTCGAGGGCGGCCTCGGCGCGTTCGCGCGCGCTCATCGCTCACCCCCCCGGTTCGCGTTCGCCCCCGGCGAGGGTTCGGCGCCGTCGGCGTCGGGGGGCGTGTCGGTCGCGTCCGCCTCGACCGTCTCGGGCGTCTCGCCCGCCATCAGCAGGCCGAGTTCCTCCTCGGTGGTCGCCTCCGGGTCGACGACGTCCATGATACGACCGTCGTGGATGACCGCGAGGCGGTCGGAGAGCGCCCTGACCTCGTCGAGCTGGGCGGAGACGACCAGAACGGCCACGCCCGCGTCGCGCAGCGCGACGAGGCGCTCGTGGATGAACTCCGTCGACCCGATGTCAACCCCACGGGTGGGGTGGGTGGCGACGACCACCCGGGGGTCGCGGGAGAACTCGCGGCCGACGATGAACTTCTGCTGGTTGCCGCCGGAGAGCGACTGCGCCGACGTGTCCGCGTTCGGCGGCCGCACGTCGTACGTCTCGATTATCTCCTCCGCGTGCTCGCGCGTCCGTCCCCAGTCGATGCGCCCGCCGCGGGCGTAGGGTGCGCTGTGCTGGTTGCCGAGGAGGCCGTTCTCCACGAGGTCGAAGTCCATCACCAGGCCGCGCTCGTGGCGGTCCTCGGGGACGTACGCCATGTGTGCGTCGATGCGCTCGCGGCGCGACCAGTCGGTGACGTCCTCGCCGTCGAGGTGGACGCGCCCCCCGTCGGGGGTGCGAAGGCCGGTGATGGCCTCGACGAGTTCGGACTGGCCGTTGCCGTCGACGCCCGCGATGCCGAACACCTCGCCGGCACGGACGTCGAAGGAGACGTCGGAGACGGCCTCGACGCCGCGGTCGTCGCTCGCAGTGAGTCCGTCGACCGAGAGGACGGGTGCGCCGGGGTCGGCGGGACCCTTCTCCACTTCGAGGAGGACCTCGCGGCCGACCATCAGCTCCGCGAGCGACTCGCGGTCGGTCGTGGCCGCGTCGACGGTCCCGACGTTCTCGCCGTCGCGCAGGACGGTGATGTCGTCGGCGGCGTGCATCGCCTCGCCGAGTTTGTGCGTGATGAAGATGATGGTCTTGCCCTGCGCCGTCAGTTCGTCGAACACCGCGAAGAGGTCGTCGACCTCCTGTGGGGTGAGGACGGCGGTCGGTTCGTCGAGGATGAGGACGTCGGCGCCGCGGTACAGCGCCTTCAGTATCTCCGCGCGCTGCTGGACGCCGACGCTCACGTCCTCGATGCGCGCCTCGGGGTCGATGTCGAACCCGTAGCGCTCGCTCAACTCGGCGACCTCGCGGCGCGCGCGGTCGCGGTCGACGGCGAGGCCGAGCCACTTGTTCGGCTCGTTACCGAGCGTGACGTTCTCGGCGACGGTCATCGGGTCGACCAGCATGAAGTGCTGGTGTATCATCCCGATGCCGGCGTCGATGGCGTCGCTCGGCGTGTCGAACGTCCGTGGAGCGTCGACGTAGCCGCCGTCGCCGTCCGGTTCGAGACCGTCGCCGTTCACGTACACGTCGCCGGCGGTCGGCTCGTAGAGGCCGTAGAGGACGTTCATCAGCGTCGTCTTGCCGGCGCCGTTCTCGCCGAGGAGGGCGTGGACCGTGCCCGCCTCGACGGCGAGGTCGACGTCGTCGTTGGCGACGACCCCCGGGAACCGCTTGGTGATCCCGTCGAGATGGACGGCTGTCGTCATTGGCGATAGCTCTGTGTCTGCATCGTGCCCGTTCTGTTAGAGTTCGTCCGGGTCCGTGGGAACCTCTATCTCCCCGTCGATTATCCCCTGGCGCGTCTCGTCGACGCTGTCCTTGATGGACCCCGGGATGGCGTCGCCGAGTTCCTGACCGTAGACTGCCGCGACGCCCTCCTCTTCCAGGCTGAGCGCGGTGGTCTCGCCGCCGGTGAACTCGTCGTTCACCACCGCCTCGACGGAGTCGAACACCGCGGTGTCGACGCGCTTGACCATGCTCGCGAGGATGACGTCAGCGTAGTCCTCCTGCGTGACCGACTGGTCGCGGTCGACGCCGATGGCGTAGCGCCCGGCCTCCTGGGCCGCGCCGAAGACGCCCGTCCCGGTGTTCCCGGCCGCGTGGTAGACGATGTCGGCACCCCGGTCGTACATCGAGAGCGCCGCCTCCTGCCCGCCCGAGGGGTCGTTGAAGTCACCGACGTAGCTCGTCAGGACCTCGACGTCCTCGTTGGCGGCCTGTGCGCCCGCCGTGAACCCGGCCTCGAACCGGCCGATGAGTTCGCCCTCGACGCCGCCGACGAACCCGACCGTCGTCTCGTCGGGCACCGTCTCGCCGCCGCCCTCGCTGAACTCCTCGGTCGTCAGCAGGCCGGCCATCTGGCCGACGAGGTACGACCCCTGCTCCTCGCGGAAGACGTAGCTCGACACGTTGTCCGCGTCGACCGTCTCGTCGACGATCATGAAGTTCTGTTCCGCGTACTGCGGCGCGGTATCCGTGAGCGAGGACTGCTGGAGGAAGCCGATGCAGCAGACGAGGTCGTAGTTCCCCGACTGCGCGAGTTCCTGCTGGAACGTCGGGAACTGCGACTCCTCGTCCGGCTGGCGCTCCGCGTACTCGATGCCGAGTTCCTCCTCGGCCTGCTGGATGCCCTGCTGGGCCTGGTCGTTGAACGACCCGTCGCCGAGGCCACCGGTCGCGTACACCATGCCGATGTTCGCGGCCGCCTCGCCGCCGTCGCCGCCGCTCCCGTTACTGTCGTTGCTGTCGTTACTGTCGTTGCCGCCACCGCCGTTCCCGTCACCGGTCGGGCCGCCGGTACAGCCAGCCAGCCCGGTCACGCCGACGATACCCGCACCCTTGAGGAAATCGCGCCTCTCCATGTCTATAGACACCTACCCAAGAACCGTTACGGCGCGTGAATAAGTACATCGTTTCTCAGTAGCGTCACGACCAGGTCGAACGTCGATTAATCCCGGGTAACGACGGACGAACGGAACGGTACACGCGACGGAAACGTGCCGTCGTCGGCTTACTCGGCGTCCGAGACGGCCGCCTCCACCTCGTCGACGACCGTCGCCACCAGCTCGTCGACCGTCTCGCTCTCCGCGTACACCCTGACGTAGGGTTCGGTCCCGCTCGGGCGCACCAGCGTCCACGCCCCGCCGAAGTCCAGGCGAACGCCGTACTCCGTCTCGACGGTCGCCTCGGGGAAGGCGGCCGGCAGGCGGTCGGTCAACAGCGCCATCGCCCCCGCCTTCGCCTCGTCGGGACAGCGGACGCTCACCTTCCGGTAGGGCCGCTCGGTGACGGGGTCGCGTAGCGCCGCGAGGCCGCCGGTGCCGTCGGGACCGGCCGCCGCCCCGACCAGCACCGCGAGCACGGCGGCGCTCGCCACGCCGTCTATCCACGGCCCGAACGCCGTGTGGATGTGCTTCCACGGTTCGCCCGCGAAGACGACGTCGCCGCCCGCCGTCCGGACGGCCGCGATGCCCTCGTGGAGCGAGCCGAGTTTCACCCGTTCGGTGCGACCGCCGGCGGCCGCCACGCGCTCGTCGATGCGCCCGGAGGCGTTCGGCGTCGTCACCACCACCGGGTCGGCCGCGTCGCTCTCGCGGACGTAGTGCTCGGCGAGGACGGCGAGGACGGTGTCCTCGTGGACGACCTCGCCCGACCGGTCGACGACGACGATGCGGTCCGCGTCGCCGTCGTGGGCGAGGCCGAGTACCGGTCCCTCGCAGTCGGCGACGAACCGACGGAGGTCCGTCACCGTCTCCGGGGTGGGCTTGCTCGGCCGGCCGGGGAAGTGTCCGTCGACCGTCGCGTTGAGCGCGACGACGCGCGCGCCGAGGTCCCGGAGCACCTGCGGCGCGGCGAGCGCCGCCATCCCGTTCCCACAGTCGAGGACGACGGTCACGCCATCGAGGGCGGCCCCCCGCTCGCGGGCGTAGGCGACGACCGCGCGACGGTAGTCGGACAGCGGGTCGACCGCCCGCGAGTCGCCCCACTCGTCCCACGCGACGGGGGGCGCCTCGTCGGCGACCCGGCGCTCGATGCGCGCCTCGCCCGCCCCGTCGTACTCCTCGCCGTCGACGAACAGTTTCAGTCCGTTGTCGGTCGGCGGGTTGTGGCTCGCCGTCACCTGGAGGCCGTGGCGCCCGCGCGAGGCGAACGCGAGCGTCGGCGTCGGTACCTGTCCGACCCGGAGGACGGTCGCGCCGGCGCTCGTCACGCCGGCTTCCACCGCCGCCGCGAGCGACGGCCCCGTCTCGCGGCCGTCGCGCCCGACGACGAGTTCCTCGGCGTCCCGTCCGATGGCCCGCCCCACGGCGAGCGCCAGTTCCGGCGTCACTCGCTCGCGGGCGTCGCCGCGAATTCCCGCGGTCCCAAAGAGGTCCATGTCCGTACGCGGGGTGGGAGGTACTTATCTCGATTCGTGTCGGTCCGTCGCGGGCGGCGGGGGCAAGTGGGAGAAGGGAAGTGAGGAGGGAACGTGCGTCCCGGCCTCAGAGTTCGACGCCGCTCGGGATGAGACTGTGCTGGCGGAGCAGTTCCCCCGCGATGTCGTAGACGAGGAACGTCGACTTGTCGTAGGTGGCGACCTGCTCGTCGTCGATACTGATGGCTATCTGGTAGCGACCGTCGTCGATGTCGGCCGCCTTGCCGTAGGCGCGCGCGGCCGTCACGAGGTCGATGACCGTCGTCGCCTCCACGTTGACCTCGAGGACGTAGTCGCCGGTGATGCGGTTGGTTATCGAGAAGACGCCCGTGGCGCCGGGGCCCATCTCGGGGTCCTGCAGACGGTAGGCGACGTCGACACGCGCAGCGTCGAGCGTCTCCCCGGACTCGTCGGTCAGGCGGGTCTCGAACGGCCCCTCAGGGCCGTCGAAGTCGACGGTCACCACCGGCTTGGCGCCCTCCTCCGGACCGGGGTCGACATCGAGGGTGAAGTAATCTCGCCTCATTTAGAATGGAGTTGGCCAGCCGAGGTGAAGAACGTAACGCCGCAGGGTGGTTTCGCCGGGGGTTCGACGGACCTACTCCTCGTCGACGGTCGACACGTCGACGGTCGACACGTCGACGCTCGCCACCCAGTCGTCGTCGTCGAGTCGCATGACGCGCACGCCCTGTGTGTTGCGTCCCTGCTCGGACACCTCACTCGCGTGGGTGCGCATTATCTGACCCCCCTCGCTCATGATGACGAGGTCGTCGTCCTCGCGGACGGTCTTCAGCGCGACGACGTGGCCGTTGCGCGCGTTCGTCTTGATGTCGATGAGCCCCTTCCCGTAGCGCGACTGCTTGCGGTACTCGGAGAGGGGGGTACGCTTGCCGTAGCCGTGCCAGGTGACGGTCAGCAGGTCGCGGTCGTCGTCCTCCTTCGCGCAGACGAGGCCGACGACGGCGTCGCCGTCCCAGTCGCGCCGGTCGGCGAGGTTGTCGGTGCCGACGTTGCTGCCGGTCAGTTTAATGGCGTTGACCCCGCGGGCGCTCCGGCCCATCGCCCGGGCCTCCGTCTCGTCGAAGCGGATGGCCATGCCGGCCTCCGTACCGATGATGACGTCCGACTCGCCGTCGGTGACCGCCACGTCGACCAACTCGTCGCCCTTCTCCAGCGAGACGGCGCGGATGCCCGTCGAGAGGATGTTGTCGAACTCGGTGGCGCAGGTGCGCTTGATGTACCCGCCGCGCGTCACCATCGTGAGGAACTCGTCCTCGTCGACGTCGTCGGTGTTGACGATGGCCGTCACGCGTTCGTCGCTGTCGAGCGAGAGGAGGTTCACCGCCGAGCGCCCCCGGGCGGTCCGACCCATCTCCGGCAGTTCGTAGGTCTTCAGCTGGTAGACCTGCCCCGCGCTGGTGAAACAGAGCAGGTAGTCGTGGGTGCTCGCCTGGAAGACGGTGCTCACCCGGTCGCCGTCCTTGAGGCCGGTGCCGATGATGCCCTTCCCGCCCCGGTGCTGGGGGTCGAACGCCGAGAGGGCCATCCGCTTGACGTAGTCGCCCTCCGTGAGCACGACTACCATCTCCTCCTCGGGGATGAGGTCCTCGCGGGTGACGGTCCCGGTGTCCTCGACGATGGAGGTCCGGCGCTCGTCGGCGTACTTATCTCTGACCGACTCCAGTTCCTCCTTGATGACGCCGAGCAGTTCGTCCTCGTCGCCGAGGATGGTCTCCAGCCGTTCGATTTCGGCCGTGACGTCGTCGTACTCGTCCTCGAGTTCGGCGGCCTCGAGCGACGTGAGGCTCCCGAGTTGCATCCGGACGATGTGCTCGGCCTGGGGCTGGGAGAACTCGAAGTGCTCGCGCAGTCCCGCCTTCGCGGCGTCGCGGTCCTCGGACCCCCGGATGAGGTCGACGACGCTGTCGACGTTCTCCAGGGCCTTCAGACGGGCCTCGAGGATGTGTGCGCGGTCCTCGGCCTCCGCGAGGTCGTGTTCGCTGCGTCGGCGCACCACCTCGCGGCGGTGGTTCACGTACTGTTCGAGCAGTTGCTTCAGGTTCAGCACGCGGGGCTGGCCGTCGACGAGCGCCAGTGAGATGATGCTGAACGTCCGTTCGAGGTGGTGTTCGAGCAGCTGGTTCCGCACCACGTCGGCGTTCGCGCCGCGCTTCAGCTCGACGACGATGCGGATGCCGTCGCGGTCGGACTCGTCGCGCAGGTCGCTGATGCCCTCGATGCGCCCCTCGTTGACGTCGCGGGCGATGCGCTCGACGCGCCGGGCCTTGTTCTCCTGGTAGGGGAGTTCGGTGACGACGATGCGGCGGGCCTCCTCGTCGACCTCCAGTTCGGCGCGCACGCGGAGCTTCCCCCGCCCGGTCTGGTAGGCGTCGTAGATGCCCTGTCGCCCGACGATGTTCGCCGCCGTCGGGAAGTCCGGCCCCTCGACGAACTCCATCAGGTCGCGGACGGTGCAGTCGGGGTTGTCGATGAGGTGGACGACGCCGTCGACCACCTCCCCGAGGTTGTGCGGCGGGATGTTCGTCGACATCCCGACGGCGATGCCCGAGGAGCCGTTGAGCAGGAGGTTCGGCAGCGCCGCGGGGAGCACCGACGGTTCCTCCAACCGGTCGTCGTAGTTCGACTGGAAGTCGACGGTGTCCTTCTCGATGTCGGCCAGCAGTTCCTCGGCGACGGGCGCCATCCGCGCCTCCGTGTAGCGCATCGCCGCCGGCGGGTCGCCGTCGACGCTCCCGAAGTTCCCCTGGCCGTCCACGAGGGGGTAGCGAAGCGAGAAGTCCTGGGCCATCCGGGCCAGCGCGTCGTAGATGGAGGCGTCGCCGTGGGGGTGGTAGCTCCCCATCGTGTCCCCGACGATGTTCGAGGCCTTCCGGTGGCCCGCGTTCGAGGAGATGCCCTCCTCGTGCATCGCGTAGAGGATGCGTCGCTGGACGGGTTTGAGGCCGTCGCGGACGTCCGGCAGCGCGCGTCCCGCGATGACGCTCATCGCGTAGTCGATGTACGACTGCTCCATCTCCTCCTCGACGCGGACGGGACGGACCTGGTCTGCGACCTCGGGGACGTCGTCCGGGAGGTCGGTGCTCATCGTCGCACCTCGTCGGTCGTCGCGGTACTGGGCTCTGCGTTGGTGTGCGTATCCATGGTGTGTCTTCGTCGGATATCAGATGTCGACCCACTCGGCGTCGGTCGAGTGTTCCTTGATGAACTCGCGTCGCGGTTCGACGGCGTCGCCCATCAGGACGGAGAACATGCGGTCGGCGGCCGCCGCGTCCTCGATGGTTATCTGCTTCAGGATGCGGTTGTCCGGGTCCATCGTCGTCTCCCAGAGCTGTTCGGGGTTCATCTCCCCGAGGCCCTTGAAGCGCTGGACCTGGTCGGGCGAGCCGTCACAGACCTCCTCGACGATGCGTTCGCGGTCCGCCTCCGTCATCGCGTCGTAGGTCTCGCCCTTGTAGCGGATGCGGTACAGCGGCGGCTGGGCGGCGTAGACGTAGCCCGCCTCCAGCAGCGGCCTCATGTGACGGTAGAGGAACGTCAGGTAGAGCGTGCGGATGTGCGCGCCGTCGACGTCCGCGTCCGTCATGATGATTATCTTGTGGTAGCGGGCGTTCTCGATGTCGAACTCCTCGCCGATACCCGTCCCGATGGCGGTGATGAGGTTGCGTATCTTCTCGTTCTCGAGGACGCGGTCGAGGCGGTGCTTCTCGGCGTTGAGGATTTTCCCGAACAGCGGGAGGATGGCCTGGAAGCCGGGGTCGCGCGCCTGTTTCGCCGACCCGCCGGCGGAGTCGCCCTCGACGACGAACAGTTCGGCGTCCTCGGGGTCGCGCGTCTGGCAGTCGGCCAGCTTCCCGGGCAGGGACGTCGAGGAGAGGGCGCTCTTGCGCCGGGTGAGCTCCTCGGCCTTCCGGGCGGCCATGCGCGCCTTCGCCGCGTCGACGGCCTTCGCGATGATGACCGCCGCCGTCTTCGGGTGCTCCTCGAGGTACGTCCCGAGTTCGCTGTGGACGGCGCTCTCGACGATGCCCCGGACCTCGCTGTTGCCGAGTTTCGTCTTCGTCTGTCCCTCGAACTGGGGGTCGGGGTGTTTGACGGAGATGACGCAGGTGAGGCCCTCGCGGATGTCCTCGCCCTTCAGATTGCCGTCGATGCCGTCGGCGAGGCCGTTGCTCGCGGCGTAGTCGTTGACCACGCGCGTCAGGGCGGTCTTCAGCCCCGTGAGGTGGGTGCCGCCCTCGCGGGTGTTGATGTTGTTGGCGAAGGCGTGGATGGAGCTCTGGACGCCGTCGGTCGCCTGCATGGCGACCTCCACCTGGATGTCGTCCTGTTCGGTGTCGAAGTAGACGACGTCCTCGTGGAGGGCGGTCCGGCTCTCGTTGAGGTAGGCGACGAACTCCCGGATACCGCCGTCGTAGCGGAAGGTGGTCGCCAGGTCCTCGCGCTCGTCGCGCAGCGTCACCTCGACGCCGGGGTTGAGGAAGGCGAGTTCGCGGAGGCGGGATTCGAGCGTGGTGAAGTTGAACGCGGTCGTCTCGAAGATGTCGTCGTCCGGCCAGAACCGGATGGTCGTCCCCGTCTCCTCGTCGGCGTCCATGTCGCGGACGCGCTCGAAGGCGTCGGGTTCGGGTTCGCCGTGGTCGAAGCGGTCGCGCCAGACGGCGCCGTCGCGCTTCACCTCGACGTCGAGCCACTTCGAGAGGGCGTTGACGACGCTCACACCGACGCCGTGGAGGCCGCCGGAGACCTGGTAGGACTTGCTGTCGAACTTCCCGCCGGCGTGGAGGACGGTCATGATGACCTCGAGGGCGGGGAGGTCGTACTCGCTGTGGGTGTCGACGGGGATGCCGCGCCCGTCGTCGCTGACCGACACCGAGTCGTCGTCGTGGATGGTCACCTCGATGGTGTCGCAGTAGCCGGCGAGTGCCTCGTCGATGGCGTTGTCGACGACCTCGTAGACGAGATGGTGGAGCCCGCGGGTGTCCGTCGAGCCGATGTACATGGCGGGGCGCTTCCGAACGGCCTCCAGGCCCTCGAGGACCTGAATCTGCCCCGCGCTATACTCTGATTCGTGAGACATGAACTTCTTGCCAGCCCTTGGAAGTTGCCATTGATAAAACCCCCGCACGCGCACGCGGGCGTGAGACAGCCTCTGGTATTACGTGTCACGATTTCGCCCGCGAACCGTTCTACTTTCACCGCGCTTGCGCGGAGGTTTTAAGCCGGGGGTCACAACGGGGGGACAGGAATGACGTCATACCAGTCTGAACTGGGTGGCGGCGGCAACGTCGCCGAGGAGCTGGCGAAGGGCCAGCGCGCCATCTCGATAGCCGAGTTCTTCGAGAAGAACAAGCACATGCTCGGTTTCGACAGCGGGGCGCGCGGGCTCGTCACCGCGGTCAAGGAGGCGGTCGACAACGCCCTCGACGCCACCGAGGAGGCCGGCATCCTCCCGGACCTCTACGTCGAGATCGCGGAGGTCGGCGACTACTACCGCCTCGTCATCGAGGACAACGGCCCCGGCATCACCAAGGCACAGATACCGAAGGTCTTCGGGAAGCTCCTCTACGGCTCTCGGTTCCACGCCCGCGAACAGTCGCGCGGCCAACAGGGTATCGGTATCTCGGCTGCGGTCCTCTACTCGCAACTCACCAGCGGCAAACCCGCGAAGATAACCTCCCGGACGCAGGGCGACGCCGACGCGCAGTACTTCGAACTCATCATCGACACGGACGCGAACGAACCCGAGATATCGGTGGAGTCGACCACCTCGTGGGAGCGCCCCCACGGGACGCGCATCGAACTGGAGATGGAGGCGAACATGCGCGCTCGCCAGCGGCTCCACGACTACATCAAACACACCGCGGTCGTCAACCCCCACGCCCGCATCGAGTTCCGCGAACCGGAGGAGCACCTGAAGTTCGAGCGCGCGACCGACCAGTTGCCCGCCGAGACCGAGGAGATACGCCCCCACCCCCACGGCGTCGAACTCGGGACGCTCATCAAGATGCTGGGTCGGACCGACTCCTACTCCGTCTCGGGGTTCCTCCAGTCGGAGTTCACCCGCGTCGGCCAGAAGACCGCCGACAACCTCCTCGAGAGCTTCCGCGACCAGCACTTCGGCCGGGAGATGAGCTGGGAACCGCCCCGGGCGGGCGTCGACGCCGACGTCGAGGCCCGGGTGGCGGAGGCGGTCAACGGCAAGGGGCAGGCCGCGACCGAGGCGT
Organism: Halomarina ordinaria; assembly: GCF_030553305.1. Taxonomy (NCBI): domain Archaea; kingdom Methanobacteriati; phylum Methanobacteriota; class Halobacteria; order Halobacteriales; family Natronomonadaceae; genus Halomarina; species Halomarina ordinaria. The sequence continues at coordinate 688,067 of NZ_JARRAH010000001.1, forward strand.
TCGCGAGCGCCGTCGCCGACGTACTCTCGGAGCGAAGCCGCGTCGCGCACCACGAACTCGTCACGGTCGTGGCGGACGCGGCCGAGCGCACGGCCGAGGAGACGGGGACGGCCTTCGGCGAGACCGTCCGCGAGAACGCCGTCGCGGCCGCGTGGGAGGCGCTCACCGCCGACCGGGAGGCCGACCTCTACCGCCTCGTCGACGAGGTGACGACCAGCCGGAAGGACGACGCCGCCGTCGAGGCGCTCGCCCGGCGCGTCGCGACCACCTTCGCCAACGACGAGGACGGCCGCGACCGGGTCACGCGCGAGACGCTCGCCGCCCGCGTCGGCCGGGCCGCCGAGCGGACGAAAGAGCGCGACGACGTGAGCTTCGGCGATACCGCCCGCGAGAACGTCGTCGAGGCGGTCTGGGGCGTCAGCCGGACGGTCCCCGACGACGTCCCGCCCGTGCGGGAGGTGGCCGCCGACCGCGACACCGCGAGCGACCTGCTGGAGGCGATGCGGGTGACGGACATCCTCTCGCCGCCGACGGACTGCCTCGCGCCCATCACCGACGAGTTGCTGGAGGAGGGCCTCAGAAAGGAGTTCGACGCCGACTTCTACGCCGCGGCGACCCGCGACGCGGAGGTCCACGGCGGCGACCCGTTCGTCGTCGAGGCGGGCATCGCCTACGGCGGCGACCTGAAGGCGGAGGGGCAGGTGGAGGTCCTCCGCTTCGCCAACCGCGTTCCACTGGTGTACCAGCAGGGCGCCTGCGCCATCACGACCGTCGTCAAGGACATCAACTGGCGCAACTACGGCCTCGACCAGCCGGGGGGCAGCGGGATGCCGAACGGTCCCGCCGTCCTCATGGTCCACGTCGCCTCCACGAACGTCCCCTTCACCAGCGAGTCGAAGGACGCCGTGGCGAGCGTCCCGGCCATCGAAGACGAGATAGAACTCGCGCTGCGCGAGGCGGCGCGCGAACTGAAACGGTACCTGAACAAGCGCCGCTCGCTCGAACGTCGCCGTCACAAACAGGACGTCATCGCCGAGATACTCCCCCAGATGGCGGAGAAGCTCTCCGCAGTCACCGGCCGCGACGACCTCGTCATCGAGGACTCGCTGGCGCGCATCATGAACAACGTCCTCGTCGAGCGCGAGGTCGGCGACGGCCGCGTCAGGGTCGTCGTGAACAACTACTCGGAGACGAACGCGGACCTCGAGGTGACCGACATCCTCACCGCCGACCCCGGCGACCTCGACGGCGCGCAGGTCGTCCCGATGGACGGCGAGTGGTTCGTCAAGTGGAACCCGACCGTCCCGAGCGGCGACCGCGCCGTCCTCGAGTACGACGTGAACGGCGACGCCGACTTCGACATCTCCGTCGAGGGCGTCGAGGCGGCGAAACTCACCATCAACGCGTAACCAATGAGCTCAGACACACCGACGAACCCCCAGGACGAGACCGCGAGAGAACAGCTCATCGACCTCGCCGCGGAGTTCTACGACCAGTTCGCCCGCGGCGAGGTGCCGTCGATGCGTATCCCCACCCGGACGAAGTCGAACATCGAGTACGACGAGGAGCAGGGCGTGTGGGTCTACGGCGACCGCCACTCGACGCGCTCGGCCAACTCCGTCGGCGGTGCCCAGAAACTCCTGAAGGCCATCTACGTCATCGACTTCCTGCAGAACCAGCTCGAGGAGAACCGCTCGTCGACCCTGCGTGAGCTGTACTACCTCAGCGAGTCGTGGGACTTGGACGCCGCGCAGTTCAACACGCAGGACGAGTCCAACAGCCTCATCGAGGACCTCGAAATCGTCTCCGAGGTGAAGCGCGAGGACTTCCACATGCGGCCCGAGGAGTCCGGCGCGAAGGTGATGGGACCGCTGCGCATCCGCGAGCAGACCAACCGGGGCGACCGCGAGATACACTGTCAGGACGACGTCGGGCAGGGCGGCTACCAGATACCCAACAACCCCGACACCATCGAGTTCCTCGACCACGACGCCGACTTCGTCATGTGCGTCGAGACCGGCGGGATGCGCGACCGCCTCGTCGAGAACGGCTTCGACGAGGACTACAGCTGCATCGTCGTCCACCTCGGTGGCCAGCCGGCACGGGCGACCCGCCGGCTGACCAAGCGCCTGCACGACGAACTCGACCTGCCGGTGACGGTGTTCACCGACGGCGACCCGTGGTCCTACCGCATCTACGGGTCGGTGGCCTACGGCTCCATCAAGTCCGCGCACCTCTCTCGGTATCTCGCCACGCCCGAGGCGAAGTTCATCGGCATCCAGCCGAGCGACATCGTGGAGTACGACCTGCCGACCGACCCCCTGAGCGACTCGGACGTGAACGCGCTGGAGTCGGAGCTGGAAGACCCCCGCTTCCAGACGGAGTACTGGACCGAGCAGATAGAGTTACAGCTCGACATCAACAAGAAGGCCGAACAGCAGGCGCTCGCCGCCCGCGGTCTGGACTTCGTCACCGACACGTACCTCCCCGAGCGCCTCGACGCGATGGACATCGCCTGAGTCGCCGGGGACGGACCGTCCGCGCGACGTGAACTGAGCTTTTTGTCCGTACTCCACGACCGGGAGCCATGGGCATGGACGGCTGGACCCGCCGGCGCGACCTTGAGGGCGGCAAGCAGGTCTGCATCTGGCTGGAAGAGGAGGGGACCCGCGAACTGTACGTCGAGGACGGGAGCTACAAGGGCGACCCGTACGCCGTCTGGGTGTACGACGACGCGACCGACGAGTGGACCGACCTCGGCGAGTTCGAGGCCGTCGAGGTGGCGGTCGACCGCGCGATGGAGTGGGCCACCGCGGACGCGGGGTAGTTCACCCAGGTGCAGTGGCCTACCGTTCGTCGAGGACGACCGGCACCCCGCGTCCCGCCGCGTCGGCCGCGAAGGCGCCGGAGTCGGCCTCCAGCGCCGCGAACGTGTTGTAGTGAATCGGGAGGACGAGGTCGGGTGCGAGCGTCTCCGCCAGCGTCGCGGCCCCGTGGCGGTCCATCGTGAACGACCCGCCGATGGGCGGGACGAGGAGGGTCGGGTCCTCCGCCTCGTGGTCCGGGAGCACGTCGGAGTCGCCGGTCCAGAGCACCTCCTCGCCGGCCATCGAGAGGGCGAAGCCACAGCCGAATCCCTCGGGGTGGTACGGCTCGCCGTTCTCGCGGGTGTGTGGGCCGTCGGGGTCGTTGGAGGCGGTGACGGCACGGACGTTCGCCCCGTCGACGGCGACGCTCTCGCCGTAGCCGACGCGCTCGGTCCGGGGGAACGCCTCGACGGGGGCCACGTCCCGGGAGATGGTCGCGGCGTCGACGGCCTCGTAGGCGACGACGAGCGTGTCCTCGGTCGCGACGCGCTCGATGCCGTCGGAGTCGTAGTGGTGGTCGTGGGTGACGCAGACGAGGTCCGCGTCGTGGGGTGCGTAGTCCTCGCCGGGCGGGTGGGCGACCCCCGGGGTGTCGGGTTCCCACTCGCCGGTGAGTACGCCGTAGCGACCGGGGTCGAGGTACGCGACGAACCCCTCGTCCGTCTCGATGCGGAGGGTCGCGTAGCCGAGCCAGTCGAGCGTCAGGTCGCGGTAGTGGACGGTCATCCCGTCGGGCTACGGGGTGACGGGGCAAAAAAGCGGCCGCCGGAACCGCGCTACTGCAGGTGGACGGCGACGTCCGCCTCGGTGATGATGCCGGCCATCTCGCCGCGCTCGATGACGATGACGGCGTCGTGGTGGTCGAGGTGGTTGTCTATCTCGTCGAGCGTAGCGTCGCGGGTGACCGTCGTGATGGACTCGCGCATCGCGTCGGCGACGGGGAGTTGCCCCAGCCCTTCCCCCTCGTCGACCTGGCGGATGTCGCTGTTGCTGATGATGCCGACGGGGTAGCCGTCGTGGACGACCGGGAGTTGCGAGTAGCCCTCCTCGCTCATCACGTCGATGGCCTCCCGGACGCTGTCGTCGGGGGCGATGGTGGCGACGGGGGCGTGCATGATGTCACTCGCCCGGAGGATGTCGCCCTCGGCGGCGTCCAGCGCGCCCACGATTCGCCGGAGCGTCGAGAGGCGCGGGTCGACGTCGTCGCCCTCGATACGGGCGATGAGGGGCTGGGAGACGCCCGCGCGGTCGGCGAGTTCGCTCTGCGTGAGGGACAACTCCGTCCGACGTTCGCGGAGGTCCTCGGGAGTCGGCAGTTCCATGCCGGGGGATAACTATCGCTCATACTTGTTTCTACCGCTGGAGAGCGGGGTGAAATCCCCCTACGCCTCGCGGACGGGGCGCTCGCGACGGCGTCCGCGGTGGAGGCTCCGCTGGAGGCGCTCGCGGAGCGTCCGGGCGAGGTCGGTCGCGGTGGCGCGGTCGACGTCGAAGACGGTCGCGTCGGTCGACCCGAGGCGGGCGGAGCTGGCGGTGTCGACGACGACGTTCGCGAGGCCGAGGCGTCGCTGGAACACGCTCGCCCGCACCTGCACCGTCTGGAGGCGGTCGTAGGGGACGAGATAGGTCGCGCGTCGCCAGAACCCGCTCCGCACGACCACGTGGTCGTCCGCGAGGGCGTAGCCGCGGTTGACCCAGGTGTAGTGCGCCGCCAGCGGAACGACGGGGAGGAGCGCGAGCGGGAGGTACCAGAGGGAGAACCCGTCGACGGCCCACGCCGCGAGCGTGGTAAGAAGCGTCGCGCCGAGGACGGCGAGCAGGCCACGGGCGGCGTAGCGCCGGCGTGCCCGTTCCGGGAGCGGGTCGAGTGCCGGCTCCTCGACGCCTTCGAGGCGCCGCGCGAGGGTCGTCACGCGCTCGCGGTCGGCGAGCGGGACGACCGACTGGTTCCCCTCCTGGGCGGCCTGCTGGGTGCCGTAGCCGGCCGTCTCGACGGCGAGACCGGCGTAGCCGAGGCGCCGTGCGAGGGGGTTCTCCGTGACGGCGACGGTCTGGACCTTCGACAGCGGGACGCTCCCGCTGTAGCGGCTGAACAGCCCCCGTTCGTACACCAGGTCGTCGTCGAGCCGTCCCAGTCGGAAGCCGTAGTAGCCGACGACCGTCAGCGCGGCGCTGGCGAGCCACGCGACGACGACGGTCGGGACGAGCGAGACCAGCGCGAGGACGACGAGCGCGTCGGGCGAGGCACCCGCGAGACTCCGCGGGCCGCCGACGGGCGCGGCCAGCGAGAGGGCGAGGGACCGGACGAGCGGGCCGACCGGCGAGAACACGAGGAACAGCGGGGCGGCGAGCGCCCCCGGACGGAAGGAACTGGCCGCGAGGACGGCCAGTTCCCGCGTCGTCAGTTCGAACAGGTGCGTCGGGACCGTCTCGTGAAACGTATCGTCCCCGGCCGCGGCTGTCCCGTCGGGGTAGTCGCGCTCGTCGGGGGGTTCGCCGACGTCGCCGTCGGTCCCGGCGGCGCCGTTGGCGGTCGGTGCGACCGTGTCGCGGGCCCGCCGTCTGACCTCGGTTCGCAGGCGTTCGGCCTCCGTCTCGCTCACGAAGTCGAAGACGGCCTCCGTGCTACCGCCGCCGGCCGTCTCGACGCGGACCACCGCGAGGCCGAACGGTCGTTTGAACAGGCCCTGGACGACGTCGACGTTCTGGACGCGCCGCAGCGGTATCTCGCGTTCCTGGCGACCCACGACCCCCGAGGCGACGTCGAGGGTGTCGTCGGTGAGTTCGTAGGTGAACCGGAGGTAGGTCGCGAGGCCGTAGGCGGCACCGAGCAGCGCGAGGAGCGGTCCGAGGACGAACACGAGGCCGACGTCGGTCCCGACGGTCCCCGCCGCCATCCCGCCGAGGAAGAAGCCGACGGCACCGGCGTTGAACCCGTAGCGAACGGCCCGAACGACGGCGGTCAGGGGGTGGAGCCTCACACGCCGTCCTCCGGTTCGCTCTCGGTGGCGAGTTCGCGCAGGCGTCCCTGCAGGGCGCGGGCGCGGTCCGGTTCGAGGCCGGGGACGGTCACGTCGGCGCCGCGGGACCCGGCCGTGTAGACGACGACGCTCGCGAGGCCGAGGGCGCGCTCGACCGGGCCGCGCTGGGTGTCGACGTGCTGGACGCGGACGTAGGGGACGGCGCTCTCGACACGTGTGAGGACGCCACGTTCGAGGTAGAGGGCGTCGTCCTGGACGTCGTAACGCCAGACCCGGTAGTGCAGGAGCGCGCTTCCGACGCCGAGGAGGGCGAGGCCGAGGCCGACCGCCACGCCGAGCGCCGGCCCTCCCGGTAGCGAGAGGAGGAACCGGTCGACGGCGACGGCGCCCGCGCCGAGCGTGACCGCCCCGACGAGCGAGGAGAGGGCCCACGCGACGCGGACCCGCGGGTGGAGGGCGTGCATACGAGTAGAACGGTCCGCCCGACCGGCAAGTCGTTTGTGGTTCGCCGTCTCAGTCCTCCTCCTCGTCGAGTTCGAACGTCTCGATGACCTTGAGCGGGACGTCGCGGAGGGCGCCGCCGATCTCGCTCTTGGCGATGCGCTGGGCGTGTTGCTCGCCGTCGGCGTTGAACACCTTCATCTCGAGGAGGAGGCCGACGAGCGCGGTGTCGGCGGCGATAAATGCCGAGTCGAACGTCTCCCCGCAGGCGGGACAGGGCGTGCCGCCGACTTCGACCTCGACGTAGTCCATGTCCCGCTGGTTCAGTCGTTTGCCCGCCTCGCTGACGGCGACGCCGATGGCGTCGTCGATGGCACCGACGTCTCGGACCAGCCACGCCGCCTCCATGGCGACCAAGTAGTTCGTCATATTCCCCCTCGTCGCTCGGCGCTATCGGGCTTTGTGGTTTGGCGGCGTCGGCGCGCACGTCACCGCGATTCATCCGATAACTTATCGGGATACTGTCGAACTCCTCGGAGCCGGTTACATCCATCCCGCGACACGTTTCCACTCCGGTTGTGGCGGACACAAATCGACTTGAATCGACAGACGGGGACGTTGTGGGTTCCGGTACCGTGCCATCGCGTGCGCCACAACGCTTATTACATACCATGGTGCTGACACCGAGTATCAGATGGTGTTCGAACGGTTGCGGTCGCTGACGCTGCTCGCCCTGTACCAACTCGCGCTGTTCGTGGGGCTGATGCTCCTCCCCGTCGCGATGGTCGCCCGCCGGGTCGGCCTGCCGTTCCTCCCGGTCCACCGGGTGGTGACCCGCCTCGGCGACGCCTACGAGCGGTCTACGGAGCTTCTGGAGTAAGCGCGCGGTCGACCGAAGGGGTGCTTTTATCAGCGCAGGACGGGTAGCGGATGGTAATGAACCGCCAGAACCAGTCGGCGTTCGACTTCGACCGGCGTGACTACGAGGTGCCCATCTACGAACCCGAGGTGGGGTCGCTGCCCGACCTCTCCGGCAAGGACGCGGAGAAGGTCAACCAGACCGGGACCACGACGGTCGGTATCACGACCACCGACGGCGTCGTCATCGCGACGGACATGCGCGCCTCGCTCGGCGGCCGGTTCGTCTCGAACAAGAACGTCCAGAAGGTCGAGCAGATTCACCCGACCGGCGCGCTCACCCTCGTCGGGAGCGTCGGCGGCGCCCAGTCGTTCATCCGGTCGCTGCGCGCCGAGGTGAACCTCTACGAGTCGCGCCGCGGCGAACCCATGAGCATCAGCGCGCTCGCCACGCTCGCGGGGAACTTCGCCCGCGGCGGGCCCTTCTTCGCCATCAACCCCATCCTCGGCGGCGTCGACGACGAGGGGCACCACGTCTACTCCATCGACCCCGCCGGCGGCGTCATGGAGGACGACTACACCGTCACCGGGTCGGGCCTCACCGTCGCCTACGGGACGCTCGAACGCGAGTACCGCGAGGGGCTCTCGAACGACGAGGCGAAGCAGGTCGCCGCGAGCGCCGTCAAGGCCGCCGTCGAGCGCGACACCGGCTCCGGCAACGGCGTCTTCCTCGCGGAGGTCACCGACGAGGGCGTCGACATCAACGGCCACAAGGACTTCGACGAGGTCCTGTAGACGCCTCCCGCCGCACCGCGGACCGTTCTCCTGCCGTGAGTTCTCCCGATACCTGTACGTAGAGCGATAGCTTTGTCCACGGCCGTCGTCCCCCTCCACATGACTCGACACGTACTCGTCGCCTACGACGGCTCGCCGCTCGCGGACCGCGCCCTCCGCTTCGCCACCCACGAGTTCCCCGACGACGAGGTGACCGCGCTCTACGTGGTCGACCAGGAGCGCGACCCGACGGCGATGAGTGGATGGGGGAACGACCCCCACGAGTGGGAGGACTGGCTGGAAGCGGAACGCGACCTCGCGGCGGGCCTGTTCGAGCGCGCCGAGAGGGTCGCGAGCGAGGAAGGAGGGAGCGTCCGGACCGCGGCCGCGGTCGGTCGGGTCCACGACCGGGTCGTCCAGTACGCCGCGGACCACGACGTCGACGTGGTCGTCGTGGGGACGCACGGCCGGTCGGCGGCCCGGAAGGCGCTGCTCGGGAGCGTCGCGGAGACGGTGATTCGAGAGTCGCCCGTGCCGGTCGTGGCGGTCAGGTAGCGCAGCGCGGCTACGAGAGGGTCAGCCCGGCCACCTCGACGGTCCCCACCTCGCCGTCGGCCTCCTCGACGGTCCCGATACGGCGGCCCTCCTCGGTCGCCTCGACGAGGGCGTCTGCGTCCGCGGGCGAGAGCGCGGCGACGAAGCCGGTGCCCATGTTGAACGTGCGGTACATCTCCTCGCGGTCGACGTTCCCCTCGCTCGCGACGAACTCGAAGACGGGGTTCGGGTCGAAGGGGTCGTCGACGACGTAGTCGTGTGCGCCCATCCGGAGCAGGTTCGTCCAGCCGCCGCCGGTGACGTGGGCGGCGGCGCGCGCGTCGTGCTCGCGCAGGGGAGCGAGCAGGTCGGTGTAGATCCGCGTCGGTTCGAGCAGCACCTCCCCGACGGTCTTCGACTCGTCGAGCGGGAAGGCGTCCGTGTAGTCGTGGTTCCGGGTGGCGGCCTGCCGGGCGAGGGTGAGGCCGTTCGAGTGGATACCGCTGGCGGGGAAGCCGACGAGCGCGTCGCCCGCCTCTGCCTCGCCGGGGAACAGCGCATCCTTCGGCGCGAGGCCGGCGCAGGTCCCCGCGAGGTCGAGGCCCTTCACCACGTCTGGCATGACGGCCGTCTCCCCGCCGACGAGCGCGACGTCGGCCTCGGCGGCCCCCGTCGCGAGGCCCGTCCCGACCTGCTCGGCCACGTCGTCGTCGGGGACGTCGACGGCGATGTAGTCGACGAAGGCGACGGGTTCGACGCCCGCCGCGACGAGGTCGTTGACGTTCATCGCGATGCAGTCGATGCCGATGGTCGAGAAGTCGCCGAGCGCCTCGGCGACGAGGAGTTTCGTCCCGACGCCGTCGGTGGCGAGCGCGAGGTAGCGGTCGCCGATGTCGACCAGCCCCGCGTAGTCGCCCTCGAACTCGCCGACCGCGCCGACGAGCGCCGCCGTCGCCGCCTCGCTGTCGGCGATGTCGACGCCCGCGTCCGCGTAGGTCAGCCGCTCCTCGTCGTCCTCGCTCCCGTCGGTCCCGGCGTCCTCGCTCATGGCCGAGAGCGCGGGAGGGGTGGGGAAAAGTGCGTCGGAAGGGGCTAGAACCCGGTGCCGACGAACACGAGCGAGAACAGCGCTAGCCCCGCACAGACGACGAACGAGAGGGCGAACACGAGGGAGTTCCAGCTGAGCACCTTCCGACCGTCGAGCGGACCGAAGGGGATCATGTTGAACCCGGCGAGGATGAGGTTGATGGTGACGCCGAGTTGGCCGACGCCGACGAGTGGCCCCACCGCGAGCAGGGGGACGAACAGGCCGGCGAGGAGGACGTTCGTCGCCGGACCGGCCAGCGCGATGAGTCCGACCTGCCGGGAGGTGACGGGTCGCCCGCCGTGGTAGACGGCGCCGGGGGCGGCGAACAGGAACCCCGCGAGCCCCGCCCCGATGGCGAGCGCGAGCATCCCGTAGTCGGCGCGGAACTCGGCGAGCTGACCGAAGCGAACCGCGACGACCTTGTGCGCGAGTTCGTGGAGCAGGAAGCCGATGCCGACGGTGAGCATACTGACGACGAGCGTGTCGGCCGCCTGAAGCGGGGCGACGCTCCCCGAGAGCAGGCCGAAGGCGAGGCGTCGGTCGAGGAAGAAGGTGAACGCGACGCCGAGCGCCAGCCACGCCGCGACGAGGTCGACGACCTCCCGGGGGCTGAAGCGCATTCAGCGGAACCCTCCGAGGAGGAGGTCGACGCTGTTTCGCGCCCCCTGGAGCATGAGGTCCGCCACCTCGCCCGCGGTGGAGATGCCCTGCCCGCTGAACAGCGCGGGGAGGAGGACGAACGCGAACAGGAAGCTCGCGACGGTGCTCCCGATGTTGGTGAACGCGACGACGAGGATGAGCTTGAACAGCGGCACCTGTCGGAGGTCGCGCAAGAGGTCCTCCAGCGGGCGCTCCTCGTCCTTCAGGAGTTCGTTGAGCGTCCCGATGTCCGCGACGTTGACCGACGTGTAGCGCAGTTCGACGTAGCCGGCGAACCAGCCGGGTGCGAGCAGCGGGTTGAGGCTGGTGAGCCAGGCGACGGCGCCGCCGACGAGCGCGCTCAGGTTGTGGGCGCCGGCGATGCGCGCCAGCGCGAAGGCGAACGCCCCGTTGACGAGGAACCACGCGCCGAACAACTGGAGGAGGAACGTGTCGCGGACGCCCGCCATCCCGATGAGGACGAAGAAGACGAGGAACCCGAGGGTGAACAGGTAGCCGACGAGTTTGTACGGCGAGAAACGTCTGGTCTTCTGGACGCCCGTCAGCGACCCCATCTCGGGGAGCGTCTCCGGCCGGTCGAGGTAGCGTTCGATGCCCTCCCGGTGGCCCGCGCCGACGACGGCGACGACGGACTTGCCCTGTTCGCGGAGGCCGACGAGTTTGTGGGCGATGAAGGCGTCGCGCTCGTCGATGAGCGCCTCCGCCCCGCCGGGGGAGAACCGGCGGAACTCCTCCATCATGACGCTCACCACGTCGCTGTCGGTGAGGTCGCTCATCTCCAGTTGCTCGGCGTCGGGCTCCTCGACGCTGGCGTCGAGCGCCATCCCGAGGAGCGTCCCGATACCCCCGAGGACGGCGATACCGACGCCCACGCCGAGCGCGAGCGTCGTCGCGCCCCGCCCGAGCGAGACGAACGCGTCGGGGGAGAGGTCGAGTGGACCGACGACGAGGCCGCCGGTCAACCAGAGGCCCATCCCGGCGAGGACGCCGAGGCCGAGGCTGACGGCGAGGCGTTCGGCGAGGCCGCCGGGCAGGAGCGACCCCGCGAACGCGAGGAGCGCGAGCGCGATGCCGGCGCCGACGACGAGCGCGCCGACGGCGCCAGCGGCGGAACCGAGCGAGGCCGCGGCGGCGTCGAGGCCGAGCGTTCCCGCGCCGAACGTCCCGAGGAGGACGCCCACGAGGAGGCCGACGGTGGCACCGACGGCGGCGCCGACCTGTGGGGGCGGTGCGACGCTCATGACGAGGCCGCCCATCAGCGAGACCTTCTCTCTGCCCGTGAGGCGCGCCCAGAAGCGCTGAATCGTGACCTGGATGTCGCGGTCGACGAGCGCGATGCCGAGGCCGAGTCGCTCCGCCGTCTCGACGGCCGCGAGCATGTCGGCGCCGGGCGTGATGTCGAACTCGTCGCCCATCCGCGCCTGCACGTAGGAGAGCACCCAGTACGCGAGGAACTGAAAGACGGTGTTGCCGTGGAGGAGGTCGCTCGCGTCGAGGTCCTCGGGGCCGTCGCCGCGCAGTTGTCGATATCGCCCCTCGTCGAGTTCGACGGCGACGACGTCGGGGCGCTCGGCCTCGATGGCGTCCTCGACTTCCTCGACGCTCTCCGCGGAGACGTGGGCCGTGCCGACGACCGTGACGGACCCCCGCTCCGGGGCCTGCTCACTCATTGCTACTGGCTATCCGTTCAGCCTTCATACCAGTGTCGCCGTCGGTACGCCGCCCGACGGGCGGCGTTACTCGACGACGACCGACCCGGCGCTGTCGACGACGAAGGTACGGTCCTCGTAGTCGAGGACGACCGCTCCGTCGGGTCGGCAGGCGCCGTTGAACCGGGGGGCGAACAGCGCGTCCAGGGCGTCGGGGTCGACGACGTCGTACAGGGTCGCGGGCGCGTCGTCACCGAGGGTCTCCTCCATCGCGTAGACGAGCAGTTCCGCGAGGTCGTCGTCGCCGACCGTCACGTCGACGCTCGTGGGGCTGTACTCCATGTGTGATGGGGCGTTTCGGGACATGCGCTGTGGGTTGTGTCGCACGGCGGGCCTCCCGACGGGCGGGAGCGAGACGTGGAGCGCCACGGTGCCCCCCTGGCCGTGGGAGGCCACACCACGCCGTACGACCGACACCGATTCTTAGCACTCCTGATATATAAATTTTCGAGTTAATCACGTAATCAAAGTATACATCGTCTGAAACCATTTCGGTCGCCGAACCCGTCGCTTAACCCCCTCGGCCGCGACGCGGGAGCATGGACCCGGTGCCGCTCGCGTCCTCGTACACCGAGATGACCGAACTCCTGTTGCCCAACGACACGAACAACCTCGGCCGCGCGCTCGGGGGCGCCGTGTTGAACTGGATGGACATCTGCGGGGCCATCGCCGCGATGCGCTTCGCCGGCAACCAGGTCGTCACGGCGTCGATGGACCACGTCGACTTCATCTCCGCCATCGAACTGGGCGAGGTGGCGGTCGTGCGTGCGTACGTCTTCTCGACGGGCCGCACCAGCCTCGACGTGAAGGTGGACGTCCACGCCGAGAACCCGCGAACCGGTGACCCGGACCGCGAGACGACGAGTTCGTTCCTCACGTTCGTCGCGCTGGACGAGACGGGCACGCCGACCCCCGTCCCCGACGTGGCCTACGAGACGGACGACGAGCGGTGGCTCCGCGAGGAGGCGGTCGAGGAACGCCGCGCACAGTTACAGCAGGTGGCGGACCGACTGGACGAGGTATAGGTCAGTCGAACATCCCGGTCGACATGTAGCGCTCGCCGCTGTCCCAGAAGACGGTGACGACGAGCGGGCAGTCGCCCGCGCCGCCGTCGGGACGGACGACGGGGCGCTGCTGGGAGGGCTGGTCGGGTTCGGGCGCCTCGGGGCCGTCCGGGCAGTCGGCGTCGCCGTCCGCGAGGCGGGCCGCGACCCGACGGGCGGCGAGGTTCGACGCGCCGGAGGACTGCCCGACCAGGATGCCCTCCTCGCGGGCGAGACGGCGACACTCCGCCTCGGCGGCGTCGACGGTCACCGTCTCGACGGAGTCGACCAGGTCGACGGCGAGGTTCGGACTGAGGAAGCCCGGGCCCATCCCCTGGAAGTCGTCGTGACCGCCCTCGCCGGTGGAGATGACGGCGTTGTCCTCGGGTTCGACGGCGACGACCTCCATCTCGGGAAACGCCTCGCGCAGGCGGCGGGCGATACCGGAGAGCGTCCCGCCCGTGCCGACGCCGGCGACGAGCGCGTCCACGTCCCGGTCGCCGACCTGGTCGAGTATCTCCTCGGCCGTCGTCCGGTAGTGGGCCTCGGGGTTGGCGGCGTTCTCGAACTGGCGGAGCTGGACCATCCCCTCCTCTTCTTCGAGTTCGTCGGCGCGGTCCTTCGCCTCGGAGATGTCGCCGTCGACGAGTTCGATGTCGGCGCCGTAGGCGCGCATGATGCGTCGGCGCTCGGGCGACATCGAGGAGGACATGACGATGGTCATGTCGTAGCCCTTCGCGGCGGCGACCATCGCCAGTCCGATGCCGGTGTTTCCGCTGGTGGGCTCGACGAGGCGGTCGCCGGGCGAGAGTTCCCCCGCGCGTTCGGCGGCCTCGACCATCGCCAGCGCCGGGCGGTCCTTCGCCGACCCGCCCGGGTTCTTCGACTCGACCTTCGCCGCCACCGTGGCGCCGGGCGGCGAGGCGACCCGGACGAGCGGCGACCCGATCGTGTCGAGGATGGAGTCCTTCATGCGAGCGAGTTCCGCGGCGACGAGTAAAGACGTGGCGGACGCCGTCCCCGAGGGCACCCGACCGCAACAGGTATTTCACTCGCGCCGAGAGCACGTGCCATGAGCGCGAGTGGCACGGTATCGGAGACCTACCTGGCGGCGCTCCAGCACGACCTCGCCGGGGTGACGGACGAGGAGACGCTCGTCGGGGTCGTCAGGCGCCCGACGCGGTGGTTCCTCGGGAGCGTCGACGAGAACTACCCCGAACTCGGCCCGCCGCCCGAACTCCTCGACGCCGTGCGCGCCCACCGCGACGACTACCAGACGCGCGGGCTCTGTGAGGAGGGCGCCCACAACGCCGCCTGGGAGGACACCGACTTCGAGGAGCGCTACCGCGACCACCTCGAGAGTACGCCCGAGGCCGGCGAGGCGCTCGCGGCGCTCGCGGCGCGGGTCCGCGACGGCGAGGACGTCGTACTGGTCTGTTTCGAGGGAGAGGGGAAACGCTGTCACCGTCACTTGCTGCGAGAGGAACTCGAAGCGGCGCTGTGAGGGGCTGTACTCGTTCGTGAACCACGCCCGAGAACGGGGGCGTTAAGCCGCCGGCGACGAGACGTTTCGACCATGAACCTGGAGACGATGTCGCCCAACCCGGTCTGGTCGCCGGACGCCTACGAGGAGACCGTCGAGACGCTCCGCGAACACGACGACGTGACCTACAAGGTGTGGGGTGGCGACTGGTGCAAGGACTGCCGGGCGCAACTGCCCGACTTCGCCGCCGCGCTCCACGCGGCCGACGTCTCCGAGGACCGTATCGAGGACTTCGCGGTGGAGAAGGAGGACGACGGGAGCAAGGTCGGTCCGCAGGTCGAGGCGTACGACATCGAGCGCATCCCGACCGTCGTCGTCGAACGCGACGGCGAGGAACTCCTCCGGTACGTGGAGTCGGCCGACCGCCCCGCGGCCGTCTACGTCGCCGACGCGCTCGACGAGCGCTCGTAGTCGGTCGAAACGGGGCCCTGCCCGCGCAAGCCGAACCCACACCGCCGAGCCGCCAGTCCTCCCGTCCGGGTGAATCGGATGCAGGAACGCGACGACGACGATAGGACCGAGTCGGTCGGACGCGCTCGCGAGGCGGTGCGGTCGCTGTCGCGCTACGACCTGCTGTTGCTCGCCGTTCCGGGCGCGTTCGCGGCGGCAGTCGCCGTCTGGTACGTCACCGCCGTCCCGCTCCACGGCACGCTCGCCGGCGCGTCGCTCGTCGGCTGCTGTGTCGTCGGCGAGGGGGTGTTCCGAAACCCGCCCGAGCGCGATTCGACGCCCCCTACCGCTCGCGCCACGCCAGTGCGTTCTCGATGTTCGTCCGCGGGGGCGAACACGCGAACCCCTCACAGAGGTACGCGGTCGGCGCGCCGTTCTCGGCGTCGCGCGACGCCCACAGGGGCGGCGCCGACGCGAGACCCAGGGCGTCGAGCCAGCCGTCCAGTCCGTCGGGCGTCGGCGGACGCGGGGCGAGCAGGCGACGCGGGAGGTAGGTAGTCGCGAGTCGGTCGCGCCACGCGGGCGGCCACCCGTCTGCGGCGACGGTGAGTTCGACGTGTCCCGCGGTGTACTCGTCCGCCGCGAGCGCCAGCGACGCGTGCTGGAGCGGGTCGCTCTCGAGTCGGCCACCGTGCGTCTCCAGGACGCCCTCGGCGACGGCCTCGAACCCCTCCTCCGGGAAGAAGCCGTCGAGCGCGAGCAGCAGCGAGGCGGCGACCCCCGCGCTGGAGGGCGTCGACTGGTCGGTGAGTTCCTGCGGACGCGCGACGAGCGACTCGCCGCTCGCGGGCGTGAAGTAGAGCGTCCCGCGCTCCTCGTCCCAGAACTCGCGGACGGTGGCCCGGGCGAGGTCGCGGGCGAACGCGAGGTGTTCGACCTCGCCGGTCGCCTCGTAGCAGTTCAGCGCGCCGCGCCCGAGGAAGGCGTAGTCCTCCAGGTAGCCGGCGATGGCGGCGTCGCCGTCCTTGTACCGACGGGTCAACGTCCCGTCCTCCTCGTCCCAGAGGTGTTCCCTGACGAACGCCAGGGCGTCGGTCGCGGCCTCGGCGGAACGGTCCTCACAGACGAGCGCCCCCTCCGCGAACGCCGATATCATCAGCCCGTTCCAGCCCGCGAGCACCTTCTCGTCGCGCGGTGGGCGCTCGCGCTCCCCGCGCGCGTCGGCGACGGCGTCCTCGGCGGCTTCGAGGTTCTCCCTGACGGCCGCCTCCGGGAGGTCGAAGCGCTCGGCGAGGTCGTCGACCGTCGCGGAGACGGTCAGGACCGTCGTCCCCTCCTCGAAGTTGCCCGACTCCGTGACGCCGTAGTAGGCACAGAAGAGGTCGGCGGCCGTCTCGTCGTCGACGGCGTCGTGGACCGCCTCGGGCGTCCAGACGTAGAACGTCCCCTCCTCGCCGCCGCTCCGGGCGTCGAGCGTCGAGAAGAACCCCCCCTCGTCGTGGGTGAGTTCGCGCTCGACGAACCCGAGCGTCTCGCTCGCGACGTGCCGGTAGCGCGCGGTCCCGGTCGCCTGGAAGCCGGCGAGCATCGCCCGGACGAGTTCAGCCTGGTCGTAGAGCATCTTCTCGAAGTGCGGGACGGTCCACGACCGGTCGGTCGTGTACCGGTGGAAGCCGCCGCCGACGTGGTCGTAGAGCCCGCGGTTCGCCATCGCGGCGAGCGTCTCGCTCGCGACGTCGCGGTAGACCTCCCTCCCGGTGCGGTCGGCCGCCCTGAGCAGCACGTGGACGCGGCCGGGGTGGGGGAACTTCTGTCCCCGGCCGAACCCGCCGTGCTCCCGGTCGGCGCCGCGGACGGCCGCCTCGGCCGCCCGTTCGAGCAGGCCCTCGTCGGGCGCGTCGCCGGGGCCGTCGGGGACGGACTCCAGTTCGTCCTCGATGGCGCGGGTCCACTGCTCGGCGCGCGTGCGCATCTCCTCGCGGTCCTCGGGGTCGTTCCACGAGCCGGCGATGTCGGTGAGCAGGTCGCGGAAGCCGGGCATCCCGCGTTTCGGCTCCGGTGGGAAGTACGTCCCCACGAAGAACGGTTTCCCCTCGGGCGTGAGCCACGCCGACAGCGGCCACCCCGCGTTCCCGCGGACCATCTGGCAGATGTTGATGTAGAGGCTGTCGAGGTCCGGACGCTCCTCGCGGTCGACCTTGATGGGGACGAACTCCTCGTTGAGCACCTCGGCGACGGCCTCGTCCTCGAAGCTCTCCTCGGCCATCACGTGACACCAGTGACACGCCGAGTAGCCGATGGAGAGGAAGATGGGGACGTCCCGCTCGCGGGCCTCTGCGAGGGCGTCCTCGTCCCACGGCTGCCAGTCGACGGGGTTGTCCGCGTGCTGTCTGAGGTACGGACTCTCCTCCTCGTCGAGTCGGTTGCGGCCGGCGGCGTCGGTCATGGGTACCGGTACGCCACACGGCGACTAAAGCGCCCGCCTCTCCCTCGAACGTAGGCACGAACGTGTATTCCTTCCACCGCTGAAAGAGCAACCTTTACACTTTCGTGCGCTCCGGGTTCGGGCATGTCAGAGACCGTGCTGCTGGTCGGCGGCGGCGGCCGCGAACACGCCATCGCGCGCGCGCTGGCCGACGATTGCGCGCTCTACGCCTGCGCGAGCAACCGTAACCCCGGCATCGCGCGCCTCGCCGACGGCGTCGAACAACTCGACGAGACCCACCCGGACGCGGTGGTCGCCTACGCCGAGGAGGTCGGCGCGACCCTCGCGGTGGTCGGTCCCGAGGCGCCGCTGGCGGCGGGCGTCGCGGACGCGCTCGCGGATTCGGGCGTCTTCCCGTTCGGGCCGCACGCCGAACAGGCCCGCATCGAGACGGACAAGGCGTTCCAGCGGCGGTTCATGCGCGAGCACGACATCCCCGGCTGTCCCGACTTCGAGACGTTCGACGATATGGAGCGGGCCTGCGAGTACGTCGACGCCTCCGACGGCGACCTGGCGGTGAAGCCGACGGGCCTCACCGGGGGGAAGGGCGTCACGGTGACCGGCGACCAGGTGACGAAGGAGGAGGCGAAGGCCTATCTCAGGGAGGAGGGGTACGACCGCGTCGTCCTCGAGGAGCGCCTCGTCGGCGAGGAGTTCACCGTCCAGGCGCTCGTCGCGAACGGCGAGGTGCGCACCGCGCCCGCCGTCCAGGACCACAAGCGCGCCTACGAGGGCGACGAGGGGCCGAACACCGGCGGGATGGGCAGTTACAGCGACGCCGCCGTCGCGCTCCCGTTCATGACCGAGGACGACTACGACGACGCCGTGGCCATCATCGAGGCTACTGTGGAAGCCCTCGACGACTACACGGGCGTCCTCTACGGGCAGTTCATGCTCACCGCGGCGGGCGTGAGCGTCGTCGAGTTCAACGCCCGCTTCGGCGACCCCGAGGCGATGAACACCCTCCCCGTCCTCGAGACCCCGTTCCTCGACGTGCTCGTCGCCGCGCGCGAGGGCGACCCGCTGCCCGAACTCGCCTTCGACGCCAGAGCGACGGTGTGTAAGTACGCCGTCCCGGCGGGCTACCCGACGGACCCCGAGGCGGGCGCGCGCATCGAGGTGGACGAGGAGAGCGCGGGCGACGCCCTGCTCTTCTACGCCAGCGTCGACGAGCGCGAGGACGGTCTCTACACCACCACCTCGCGGTCGTTCGCCGTCGTCGGCGTCGCCGACTCCATCGCCGAGGCCGAGACCATCGCCGAGGACGCCCTCGCCGCCGGCGAGGAGGGTCTCCACGTCCGCCACGACATCGGCACCGACGCGCTCGTCCAGCGGCGCATCGAGCACGTCGAGGAACTGCGCGGGTAGGTCACGCTCCGGTGGGGACGACGCGACCCCCACGGGTTCAAGCCGACGCTCTCCCTACCCTCGCAGGTGAGCGACGACACGCGCCGTCACGACCGGTTGGAGCGGGTCCCGACGCCGGGGCCGCGCAACTCGCTGCGGGGCTGGACCGACGCGAAGTCACCCCTTCGCGTGATGGTGAACTACGTCTTCGTCCTGCTCGCGCGACTCGCGCCGAGCCTGCGCCTCCGCTCGTGGGCGCTGCGACGCATCGGCGTCACCGTCGGCGAGGGGGTCTCGTGGGGGCTGGAGGCGACGCCGGACGTGTTCTGGCCCGAGCGCGTCACCCTGCGCGACGACTGTATCGTCGGCTACGACGCCGTCCTGCTCTGTCACGAGTTCCTTCAGGACGAGTACCGTCTGGGAGCGGTCGAGATCGGCGAGCGAGCGATGGTGGGCGCGCGCGCGACGGTCCTCCCGGGCGTCACCGTCGGCGCCGACGCGCAGGTGGCGGCCAACTCGCTGGTCACGGAGGACGTCCCACCGGGAGTGACCGTCGCGGGCGTGCCCGCGCGACCGGTCGAACGCGACGAGTAACGCGACCGGAAGCGTCGAGGGGGTCAGTCCCGGACCCTGACGATGCCCGACTGGAAGACGAGGTGGTTGGGGACGATGAACTCCGCGCCGTCGTCCTCGACGTAGGTGACGAAGACGCCGACCTCCTGGACGATGCCCTGTCGCCCGTCGACCTCCACCTGGTCGCCGATGCCGTAGGGCTGGGTGAGCAGGAGGAAGACGCCGGCGGCGGCGGCGGGGAGGACGTCCCGGAGCGCGAGCGCGGCGAGGACGACGACGGCGAAGAAGTACCCGCCGAGGAGGACGAGGAGCGCGGCCACGGGCAGGCCGAGCGTCGCGAGCGCGACGACGAGTGCGATGTAGATGACGCTGTACTTGACCCCGAGCGGGAGGACGTTCACCTCGGTGAGTTTCACCCCGCGGAGCCGTTCCCTGACCACGAGTTCGACCTTGTCGGCGACGATGAGGCCGACGATGAGCACCAGCACGGCGGCGAACACCCGGGGGATGTAGCTGACGAACGCCATCAGCGAGAGGCGCGTCTCGAGGAACCCTTCGAGTTCGAGGGCGGCGCCGATGGTCGCGAGGTAGATGAACAGCGTGACGAGCGTGGCGACGAGACCGACCGTCGAGGTGCCGAGGCGCTGGGCCGCCCGCTCGAAGGCCGTCCCCTCGACGGCCTCGGGGACGCCGGTGGCGACGAGCAACCGGCGCGTCAGTCGCCCGACGAGGAAGCCGAGCGCCAGCCCGAACAGCAGGACGAGGATGGGGACGAGCGACTCCGAGCCGAGCCGGACCACCTCGCGCGCGAACTCGCGCACCTGGAGCATCTCAGTACTCCTCCGGGTCGAGTTCGAATATCAGTTCGCCGCCGCTGAACGCCCGGACGAGGCCGTCGCTCTCCGAGAGGACGATGGCGATGGCGTTCGTGTCGCGGGTGATGGCGCCGGCGGCCATGTGGCGCGTGCCGAGACCCTTCGGGATGTCGACGCCCTCGGCGGAGGGTTCGAGGTAGCGGTAGGCGGAGACGATCTTCCCCGAGTCGCTGATGACGAACGCGCCGTCGAGCCGCGAGAACTCCTTCAGCATCACGGTCACGATGGGGTCGCCGACGTGGACGTGGGACTTCTCGAAGGGGTTGTACGACAGCGAACGGGACTTGTTCATCACCTTGCCGGCGTCGCCGACGACGAACAGCGCGCCGACGGGCTTGCCCTTCTGGCCCTTGCGCCCGAGTTCGATGACCACGTCGAGGACGTCCCGGATGACCTCCGGTTCGGCCCGGGAGTTGGTGAACAGGTCGTAGACGCCCGAGTGGGCGAACTCGCCGACCCTGACGCGCGTCACCGTGTCGATGGTCTCGTCGAAGAGCTTCGTCGCGCAGGCGACGCTGTCGCCCTCCTCGACGTACCCCCGGTCGAGCGCGCCTTCCAGTCCGAAGCGGATACGCTCGGTCACCTCGGCGAACGCGAGAGGGAGTTCGACGAACTGTGCCGCGTCGACGGTGTTGTCGAGTGCGACGACGACGGCCTCCGCGTCGTCCGATTCCTCCGATTCGACGAACTGGTCGTACGTAGAGGCGCTCGGTGAGAAGAGAAACACGACGTCGACACCCTCAACGATGCCGTCCAGCAGGTCACCCAGCGCAGACATACTTCGTACCTCCGAGGAGTACGTCAAAAACCTTTGTGAACGACGTTCGCACGTCTGACATGCGTACGACGCGAGCAGGGAGTGTCGGTTCGCGCAGCGAGAGCGGTCGGAGACCGGGTAGCCGAGGGTAATCTCGCCACGAGTGGGGGGAATAGCAGATGGTACCGCTCAGGAGAACGTCGCCCAGTTGACGAGCACGAACGCGACGGCGAGGGTGAGCGACACCGTCACGAAGCCCGCGGCCGCGGCGGTACCGCTCCCGGCCGGGAGTCGGAGGAGTCGTCGTCCCGTCGTCGACGCGACGAGGACGGCACAGCAGAGTGCCCCGCCGATGGCCGCGACCCAGAGGCCGCCGAGGACCGACGCCCCGACGAGTGTGAGGCCGAAGAGGGAGACGAGGAGACCGAGGGTTCCGACGACGACGCCGGCGAACCCGTCGAACCACGGATGAACGTCCGAATTCATGCGCGCAGTAACGACAGCTGAGATGGTATCTCTTGCGAGCGATGGGGTCGCACCCGACATCGCTCGGGAGGACGCCGACGGGACCGGTGACGTTGCCGGGGGGAGAGGATTTTATGTCCCCGATTACCTATCGGTACGTGTGGAGTCCCCGTCCGACGTTCTAGGGATAGACACCGAGGCAGACGATGAGGAAGTCGAACGTGCGTACCGCAGACGGGTCCTCGAGGCCCACCCGGACCACGGCGGGTCCGCCGCGGAGTTCCAGCAGGTCCGGCGCGCCTATCGACGACTCCAGGACGGCGAGGACCCGGCCGCGCTGGACGTCGAACTCGACGGCGACGCGGCCGACACCGACTCGGAGCGCGACGCGACCGGGGAGGAAGACGACGGTGACGGGGAGAGCGACGACGAGAGCGAGGAGGTGGGCGTCACCGTGGAGTACCTCAACTACGAGGTGCTGCGGGACCACGGCTGGGAGTTGAACGACGACGACCTCTTCGAGAAGGCGGCCGCCGCCGACCTCGACCCGGCCGACCACGGCCAGTTCTCGGTCCACCCCTCCGACTACCTCCTCGAATCCGCCGAGGAGTGCGGGTTCACCTGGCCCTACGCCTGTCGCGGCGGCGCCTGTAGCAACTGCGCGGTCGCCGTCGTGGAAGGCGAGATTCCGATGCCGAGCGGTCACATCCTCCCGCCGGAGATGATAGACCGCGGCATCCGCCTCTCGTGTATCACCGCGCCCATCACCGAGAACACGAAACTCGTCTACAACGTCAAACACCTCCCCGGCCTCGACGAACTCCGGTTGACGCCGAGTCGGTTCGACCAGTCGCACCTGAACGACTGACAAAAAGAGATAGACGGTGACGAAGCATCACGTCGCGATTGCGAAATAGAGCGAAAATCGTTCTACAGACAGTAGACTCATGTCCTTGCAAGAAAGTCTACACATCACCGAATGTCGGAGGAACCGGATTGGGCGATAGTTCTGGCTGCACTTCACGAAGCGCAAAGAGCCGCCGATAACTCGGTTGCGTTTCCGAGTAGCATCAAGAAGAGACGGAGGATGTCTGGGGACTTGGTTGATACGTTGCAAAAATCCACGGACCTGACAAGCCATGAGGTGCGTGGCGCCCTCGACTATCTGAGAAGAACGGGGCTAGTTGACATGTCGCCGATTTTTAATCGGGGAGGGGTTCAGGGAGACGAGGCGGAATTTATTTCTGGAGGATTGACCGAGAAGGGCTTCGCAGTAATTCATGAACGGCAGATGAGGGAGCAGCGACACAAGATTGTTGAAGAGCAAAAAGACGCGAATAAGGTATTGACAAAACTCACGTTCGTGTTGGTGGTAGCTACAAGTATACAGGCGCTTTCGGCTTTGTTTTCCGTGCACCAATCGATTGACTCCACGAACATTGCATTCTCATTGGTGATTGGTACTGCGGTAACTCTGGTATTAGTGGTTCTATTTTATATTCTGCTGTTTGCACTCTCTGAGCGATGAAAGTAGGTGTGGTTATTTGCACATTCTCAAAGTGTAAAATGGATATGGTTTTCTCTCCCGGACTGTGAACAGAAACCTTCATCAGCGGGTCCGGACATTCGCCGGGCGTGCAAATCTCTAGCGTAGAGGCGATTCCGATTCACCGCGAGCTGGACGAGCGAATCGCCATCGCGCAGAAGTGGATATCGAGCCGGGAGTACTGTCTCGTCAGGGTCACGACCGACGAGGGCGTCACCGGGTGGGGCGAGTGCTGGGGGCCGGTCGCCGGCAACCGCGAAATCGTCGAGGAGTACGTCGCACCCTGGCTGGAGGGCCGGGACGTGCGGAACGTCGAGCAGATTCACGACGACCTCGTGTTCAAGCTGACCGGGTCGTACCACTCCTACACCCCGGCGAGCGTCGTCGGCGGGGTCGACATCGCCCTCTGGGACGCCTACGGCAAGTCCCTCGGTCTGCCCGTCTCGGACCTGCTCGGCGGGCGCCGTCGCGACAGCGTCCGGGCGTACGCGACCGGTCACTTCTGGACCGAGGTCGACGACTTCGAGACGCTGAAGGAGCGGGTCGTGGCGGAGGCGACCGGGCACGTCGACGCCGGCTTCGACGCGCTGAAGAACAAGATCGGCTTCCAGCGCCACCCCGACTTCCCGTGGGGGTGGCGCGAAGACGTCGAACTCGTCGCCGCCATCCGCGAGGCCGTCGGCGACGACGTCCGCCTGATGACCGACGCCAACCACGCCTACGACCTCGCGACGGCCCGCCGGGTCGGCGAGCGACTGAGCGACCTCGGCGTCTACTGGCTCGAAGAACCCGTCCGCCCGCACGCCGTCGACAACTACGCGCTGCTCAACCGGGAACTCGACGTCCCGCTGGCGGGTGGCGAGTGCTGGGCGTTCGAACACGAGTTCGCGCGCGTCCTCGACGCCGGCGCCGTCGGCGTGACCCAGCCGGACGTGACGAGCGCGGGGGGACTCACCTCGACTCGGCGCGTCGCCACGCTCTCGGACGCCCACAACGTCCAGTGCATCCCCCATGTCTTCGGCAGCGCCGTCGCGCTCGCCGCCAGCCTCCAGGTGCTCGCGACCATCCCCGGCGAACCGATGCTCGAGTTCGACCGCACGCCCAACCCCATCCGCGACGACCTGGCGGTCGACCCGGTCACGAACGACGGGAACTCGGTTCCCATCCCCGACGCTCCGGGCATCGGTGTCGACGTCGACCCCGACGTGCTCGACTCGTTCCGGATGGACTGACCTCGGTGACGAGTGCGTCGTCCGGGGCGATGTCACAGTCCGTAAGCGAGTTGGGATATCGGGGTTCCATGGGTTCTCGGACACTCCTACTTGATGCGAATGCGTTCCTCCTATCGCTCCGAAACCACTTTGGCTCGCGACTATAACCCTGTACATCATGTCTGATGTTGGGCGATGGGTTGTCTGGGGTCTTCTCCCGTCCGTAATCGGCGGAATCCTCCTCAACGCTGTCGTCCCCTTCGACTCGATCAACAGCGAAGTCTTCGCCGTCGTACTTACCGACCCGATACTGCGAACCGGCGCGTTAACCGTAGTGCTCATTGCTCCCGTGTACTTCGGCGTGAGCTACATCATCGGGGTCGTTTCCTCGCTCGTAGACCGGCGGCGAGAGATTCAGAAAAGTAACTCACCGGGAGCATTCAGTGTCCCGTCACGTCCAAGTAAGCTGATTTGGCACGGTGTCATCCGACAGTACGGTGCGGACTGGTACGTGACGTTCGGTGAACGGCGGCGCGGCAGTACACGGTACGCGTACATCGAGAAGGGGGCGTGCTGCCCGAACTGCCAGACTGAGATGCTCCGCCGGAACAAAACGAAATTCGTCGTGTTCAAGCGACGCGTGTGGTTGTGCCCCCAGTGCGAAACGGTCGTTGACCGGCCGAAAGAGATGCTATTCGAGGAGAAACGCGGAGTGAAGAACGTCGTCGAGAAGCATGTGCTGGCGGCATTATCAACCGATAATTCGCAGGAGTACATCGAGTCGGTGGATGGGCTCGATACGGGACAGTGGGGGCGAGGATTCCCTTGATTGTGAGGGACTGCTGACAAACGGCCGGTCACCATCAAGACTATCGAGTATCGGGGTCCCGGGCCCGTCGCGCACTTCTCAGACACAGTGATCGACTACACACGTGAGCTGCTCCCACGCTGCAGTCCCGGAAACGGTCTGGTTAGGCGCGGTAGCGTACGTCCTGAAGAAACTGTGAGGCCGATGGAAGTTGATGCTCCGGTACATTCACCACGAGTCTACGAACGAACTCGGTAACTGGATGAGTATGATCTAAGAATCGGAGAAAGTCTAGAGATTAGCGTTAACTTCAGTGACCCGATTTTCTGAACCACCGGTTACATTACAATAGCCGGATAAGTCGGAGGAACGTATGATCGGAGCAGACAATCAAACATGTGACACTGACACAAACAGTGATGAGTTTTGTCTCGCCGAATTCATCGATGATAGATCCTCGCTGTTCGGCACAATGGGCGTGTTCGTCGCCGTCGCCGCGTACCTCTCACGAGCACAACCCGGACCGATAACGGATGCTGAATTGATGCTGAAAGCCGGGTACACTGCTTCGCTTGGACTCGCGTTACTCATACTATTCCTTATCTACTGGTCGATGCGGAACGAATTCGGGACGTGGACTGACCTTCGCCGCGCGCACATGCAACTCCATAACTGGACGTTGACTGTTTTCACCGGTTTCACCGGGCTGTTAATCCTCTCAGTCACGCACTTGGTCACACTGAACGACCCAGTGGTGTTCCTGCTCCTCCTCACTGGCACGGCAGTGTTCAGTCTTATAGCGTTCACGAGCGTAGTATACGGGGTCGGTCGCCGAGTTCCTCGCTCCCCGTTGTGGCGGATACCGACGATGTTCGTCGTGTGCTCGGTCGTCTTGGCGGTGTCGGCCTACGTTCGGAATCAGTACTTAGCTGGGATTGAAATTACCACGATTCAGGATCTGACGTTCGCTGACCCGGTCCCGATCGTGTTGATGCTCACGATGGTGATCGTCGCTACGATTCAATCACTCGCCGCGGTCAGTCTCATCGCTACGATCCTCGGGATTCCGATCGTTGCTATCGACAAGATTCGTGGTGTTTCCCCGTAAGACCGCATCGGGTGAGTGCGTGGGACCGGATTCGAACCCCGGTCGCTCGCGTCGCTCGCTCCCTGCTTCGAATCCGTTCGTAACCCATTCGCTGCTCACGTCGTTCGCAGCAGAATGCGCGGGACCGGATTCGAACCGGCGGACTCCTACGAGACAGCGTCCTAAGCGCTGCGCCGTTTCCTGGCTTGGCTACCCGCGCGCACCTCCACCTACCGCGATGCGTACAAAGAAGGTGTCGCTCCGGGGCGCAACCCCTATGCGCTCGCGGCGTACAGGTTCGAACATGTTCCGCGCGCGCGACCAGGTCGAGAACGAGGAGTGGCTGACGACGCTCGAACGGACGGCCGACCGCCTCGACCTGGGGGCCGCGGCGCGCTCGCGTGCGACCGATCTCTTCCTCTCGACGCTCCCCGAGGCCGAGCGTTCCAAGCGTGCGACGCTCGCCGCGAGCGTCTACGTCGGCGCGCTCATCGAGGGCGACCGGCGCTCGCAGGGCGACGTGGCGGCCGCCGCCGACGTCTCACGGTTGACGGTCCAAAAGCGGTGGAAGGAACTCATCGAGGAGGCGGGGTTACGACGGCCGAACTGGTGAGCGCCGCGCTCACCGTCGCTCAGCGTCCCTGTTCGTGGGGGGCCGGTCGACCGGACGCCTCGGGGGTGCGGTTGCCGTGTTCGTCTATCTCGCCGCGGACGATGCGCGTCGAGGAGATTCGCTCGCCGTCCTCGGCGGGGACGTGGTCGACGACCACGACGTCGAGCGGGTCGAGGCCCTTCGTCGCCCGGATGTCGTTGACCTCCTGGGCGCCGCGGGTGGTCTCCGGCGAGACGACGAGGTAGTCGAAGTCGGGTTCCTCCGTGGCGATGCCGGTGGGTTCGTCGAGGCGACGTATCTCGAACTCGCGGTCGTGTCGCTCCGCGAGCGGCGCGAGTTCGCGCTTCAGCGCCGCGTGGCGCTCCTCGTAGGACTTGACGTGGCGTTCCTCGTTGCGCGTCTTCGGTGCCAGTTCGTCGCTGGTCAGGCCGACCGTGACGTCACCGAGTTCGAACGCCCGCTCGAACAGTGCTCGATGGCCGTCGTGCACCGGATCAAACGTCCCCCCGAGCGCGACATTCATACGTGCGCCGAGGGCCGCACCCGGCTTATGCCTTCGGCTCTCGTCATCCGGGGACGTGTCGCTCAGTCGTCGTCCGCCGTCTCCTCCGCGGGCCGCTCGACGGTGATGCGGACCGGGCGCGCGTCGCTCCGGCGGTCCGCGAGCGCGTCGTCGAGGTTGAACACCGTGTTCAGTTCCTCCTGGACGTCCCCGACGATGTCCGTGACGAGGTCGTTCGGGGCGATGGCGACGTACTCGTAGGGGTTGTTGCCCGCGCCGGCGGACTCGCGCTTGCGTCGGTGGACCTTCCCGTCGTCGTTCAGTTCCGCGAGCGCCTCGCGGACCGTACTCGGGTAGAGTCCCGTCCCGTCGGATATCTCCTCGCTCGTCGAGTTGGGCCGCTCGCGGAGGTAGATGTAGATGCGGGCGCGCGTCTCCGTGTCGAGGACCCACGTGAGCAGGTCCACCAGTCCGTCGTCGAGCGTCTCGACGGCCCTGTCGGCCTCCGATTCGAGCCGCTCGCGGACGCTTCCGTCTCGGACGCCCGTGGCGTCCTCGTTCTTGTCATCCGTGGACATGGGTTGAGTGTAACCGATGCCTAGGAATTAGTCAATAAAAATCCTCGCTTAGAGGCGGAGCGACTCACACAGCGCGTCGAACCCCCGTTCGCGCAGGAGACGACGCTGTCGGGTGGCGCCGCTCTCGGCGTCGTACACCCGGCGGACGCCGTCGACGCCGAGGCGGTCGCAGGTCCGGTCGACCGCCTCCCCGAGGGTGCAGGTCCCCTCGCAGTCGCGGTCGATGAACGACGCCTCGTGCCCCCAGCGCATCGCGCGCCACTTGTTCTCGTCGAGCGTCTCGCGGCGGTGCTGGAACCCCGCCCGGCGGTGACGGCTCTCCGCCCACGGGTCGGGGTGGTCCTCGTAGCGCTCGGCGAGGTCCGTCACGAGCGCGTGGACGTACTCGACGAACGCGAGGACGTGTTCCCGGTCGGCCTGCCCGTCCGGCGTCCGGACCTCGACCGTCCCGTGGCCGGAGTGAGGCCGGACGTCGTACCACAGTTCCCCGCGGTCGCTGATGGAGTCGGTCTCGACCATCAGCCGTTCGAGTTCGAGGTACTCCGCGAAGGAGTCGAACGCCGTCGGCATCCCGGTGTTCGGCAAGCCCTCGAATACCTTCGCCCGCGCGGAGGCGAGGCCGGTGTCGTAGCCGTCCCAGAACGGCGAGTTCGCCGAGAGCGCGAGCATCACGGGGAGGTGCCAGCGCAGTTCGTTCGCCACCCAGGTCGCCTTGTCCGCGTCGTCGACGCCGACGTGGACGTGCAGGCCGGCCGTCGTGTTCCGGTGCTGGGGGTACTGGATGCGCTCCAACTGGGTGCGGTAGCGCGGTTTCTCCGCGTGTTCGAGTTCGCGCCAGGTGGCCGCCGGGTGGAGGCCCGCCGCCGCGACGCCGTAGCCGTGGGCCTCGGCGTGGGCGACCAGCGCCTCGCGCACGTCGCGGAGGGCCGTCCGCGCGTCCGAGAGGGAGTCGAGCGTCGGCGTCTGCGTCTCGATGACGCACTTGAATAGTTCGTGGTCGAGTCGGTCGCGGAGCACCGCCGGGGGGTCCGTCTCGTAGACGAGTTCGTCCGTCCCGGAGGTGGGCCGTCCGCGCTCGTCGACGACGAAGAACTCCTCCTCGATGCCGAGCGTCCCCATCCGGTCGAACGCGTCGGCGGACCCCAGTTCCATACCCCACCTGCCCCTCCCGGCGAGTAAACCCTTACTCTCTGTCCCCGCCCGACAGCCCCGGCGGCCGTCGGGAAAAGGGTCGGGTCAGCCGCCGAACTCGGCCTCGGTGACGCGCACGTGGAGCGTCTCCTCAACGTCGCGGAGGTCGTACTCCGGCAGGGTCGGTCCCGTCCGCGTGACGTACATGGGTTCGACCGGGCGGAGGAGCCCCCCGTCCGTCTCCCTTCCCACGCTCTCTCCCTCGCCATCTCCCACGCTCTCGTCGTCGTCCCCAGCCGCGTCGGCCGCGCGCGCCAGCCCGTACACCTTCAGGTAGGTGCCCGACTCCTCGGGGACGACGCTCCCCTCGCGGATGGCGCCCGCGAGCGCGCGAGAGAGCCACTCCGTCTCGCTCACGGAGGGTTCGAGGACGAGCGCCGCCTCCGCGAACCGCACGAGGTACCAGTTGAGGTCGTTGAGCAGCGAGACGGCGCTCCCGAGGCTGATGGTCTCGACGGCGACGCTGTTCTCGAACGGCCGCTGGAGCCGGTAGGTCGAGAGCGCCTCGCGGGAGGTCTCGCGGGAGAGCAACTCGTAGCGCAGGTCGCAGTCCTCGTTCCCGACGAGACAGACCGTGGTCATGCGCCTACTGGACGCAGGCGCGGCAAAGCGGTTTCGTTACGCGACGTTTCGAGCAGCGGGCGTCTGTGGAGCGGTGCCGGGGAAACGGCGAGAGGTGGGTGAGTTGGTCACCCGGGGAGGAGGTCCGAACGACGGTCGCCCCACGGACGAGCGGAACGGAAGTGCCGTCCTGCGGACGCTCCGGGTCTGCGGTCGTTTCCGGTCCGCTCGGAACCGCGTCGCGGTTGCGGGAGCCTGCGAGGCGCTTCGCGTCTCACGACGTCGGTGGATCAGCGAGAGGTGAGCGAGCGCGACGGAGTCGTGCGCGCGATTCCCGCCCGGAACGGTGGTTCAGAACGTGGTCAGTTCGCCGTCGATGACGCGCTCGGTGATGGAGGTGACGTCCGACAGTTCGCGGTCGACGACGGCGGCCACCTCCGCCTCGATGTCGGCGACGTCGACGCCGTCCTCGGTGACGAGCGCCGCGTCGGCGACGTGGGGGTCGTCGATGGGCTTGCCGATCTGCGAGAGCAGTCGGACGCGTATCTCGCGGATGCCGTCGACCTCCGCGACGACCGACTCGGCGATGTCGGTCGAGAGGAGGTTGTATATCTTCCCGATGTGGTTGACGGGGTTCTTCCCGCTGGTGGCCTCCATGCTCATCGAGCGGTTGGGGGTGATGAGGCCGTTGGCGCGGTTACCCCGCCCCACGCTCCCGTCGTCGCCCTGTTCGGCGGAGGTGCCGGTGGTGGTGAGGTAGATGGCGCCCTCCTCGTAGCTGTCGGCGGTGTTGACGTGGACGGCCACCTCGCGGTCGGTGTACTCGCTCGCGAGGTCGGCGACGAACTCGCGGACGGCGTCGACGGCGTCGCGGTAGTCGTCCATGTCGTCGACGTAGGCGTCGACCATGGCGGCGGCGACGGTCACGTCGATGCGGTCGTCCTCGCGCTTGCCCATCACCTTGATGTCCTGGCCGAGTTCGGGGTGGTCGCTGCCGTACGAGCCGGTGAGCCGTCGCTCGGCGTTCAGGACGATCTCCTCGGTCTCGGTGAGCGGCGCGTGGCCGACGCCGAAGCTCGTATCGTTGGCCATCGGGACCGACCGTCCCTCGTCGCCGAAGACCTCCTGGAGGTCGCCGGAGCCCTCGCCGAGTTCCACGTCCACGACGACGTCGGTGCCGAACTCCAGTTCGGGGAAGTGCGCGTCGACGTACTCGCGGGCGGCGCGGAGGGCGATGGTCTCGGTCGGTATCTTCGTCCCCTCGTACTCCTTGGTCGCGCGGCCGACGATGAGGAGGTAGATGGGGGCGATAGTCTCGCCGCCGGAGAAGGCGGGGGCGGCCGAGCCGGCGACGAGCTGCGTCTCGTCGGTGTTGTAGTGGAGGACCGTCCCGACGCGGTCGAGGTACTCGCGCGCGAGCGCCTGCGAGACGTGTTCCGCGATACCGTCGCAGATAGAGTCGGGGTGGCCGAGTCCCTTCCGCTCGACGATCTCGACCTCCTGGTCCTCGACGGCGAGCCCGGCCATCGGCTCGACGCGAATGTTGCGGTCGGTCATTGTCCGTCGTTCACCGCCTCCGGAGGTATAACTTACGGAAACCTCGAACGGTCGAAATATTCCTATCAGTTATCTCCGAGGAGGAGTTCGAGGTACGACGTACGCAGCTGGTCGTCGGGGTCGAGACCCAGGTCCCGACAGCGTTCGAACACGCCCTCGCGGGTCGCCTCGACCGCCCCCTCCGCACACTCGCGCTCGATTTCGACGAACTGTCCGAGGTCGGTCACCTCGTCGAGGACGACCGTGTAGCCGTCGAGCGAGTAGACCCGACGGCGTTTCTCGACGGTCGCGACCGGCGTGAAGCCGAGCCGGTCGAGGACCGCTCCCATCGTCTCCCCGTCGTCGACGCCCGTCTCGAACTCCGCTCGGGTCTTCGAGTCGCCGTCGACCAGCGGCCCCTTGTAGGTGATGCGGGCGGCCTCCTCGCCGTCGGCGGGGGTCTCGCGTCGGATACGGAGCGCCTCGTCGGTCTCACCGAAGGCCCGGTGAGGGGCGTCGTAGTAGGTGTCGGCCTGGTCGACGGTCACCTCGTGGACTGCGCGGTCGTCGAGTCGCTCGCGGAGTCGGTCGTGGTCCGCGCGGAGCTTCACCTCCACTTCGTACATACCGGGGGCGCGCGGCGGAGGGGCAAAAGCGGTCCGCACCGGACCGTGGTACGCCGGCACACCCGGCTCTTCGAAACGTGGTTATTAAGGGCGCTTCGGGAGGAGGTGTGTGACATGAGCGACGAACCCGAGGAGACTGAGCACGAGCAGACCGAGGCCGAGGAGGCCGAGACGGCCGAGGCCGACGGACTGCAGGACGGCGACTTCGTCCGCCTCGCCTACACCGCCCGCACGGTCGAGGGGGACCAGCTCGTCGACACGACCGACGAGGAGGTCGCGGACGAGGAGGGCATCGACACCGAGGAGCGCGCGTTCGAACCGCGCGTCATCGTCCTCGGTGCCGGCCACATCTTCGACGCCGTCGAGGACGACATCGTGGGCAAGGAGGTCGGCGACAGCGGCTCCGTCACCGTCCCGGCCGCCGAAGCCTTCGGCGAGTACAACCAGGAGGAGGTCAAGACCGTCAGCGCCGACAAGATACCCGAGGACGACCGCTACCCCGGCGCGCAGGTGCAGGTCGACAACCAGCAGGGGTACCTCGAGACCATCATCGGCGGACGCGCCCGCGTCGACTTCAACCACCCGCTCGCGGGCGAGGACATCGAGTACGAGTACGAGGTCGTCGACGTCGTCGAGGACACGCTCGACCGCGCGAAGGGGCTGTTCGGCATGTACCTCGACGCGGACCTCGAGATGTCCGTCGAGACCGACGAGGTCGAGGAAGAACAGCTCGTCGAGTCCGACGAGGACGAGGAGGACGAGGAGGACGAGGAAGACGAGGACGCCGAACCCGAGTACGAGACCGTCACCGTCGAGAAGGAGACGCTCTACGTCGAGGCGACCCCGCAGCTCTCGTTCAACCAGCAGTGGATGTTCCAGAAACAACAGATCGCGCAACAGATCATGGACCAGGTCGGTCTCGACCGCGTCATCATCCAGGAGACCATCGAGGACCAGGCCGCCGGCATGGGTGGCATGATGGGCGGTATGGGTGGCATGGGCGGTATGGGCGGCGGCGACCTCGAAGCGGCGCTCGAGGAGGCCGACGTCGACGCGGACGACATCGTCGACGAACTCGACGAGGAGTAGAGAGAAAAGCGGGGGTGGCCGGCGTGCCGTGGGCCCCCCCGAACCTTACGCGGAACTTCCTTCCAGTACGCGGGCGGTGCGCTCTTCGAGGACTACGTCCGTGTCGTCGAGACGACGCCGCACCGTCGCGGCGTCGCGGTCGTACTCGATGACTCCGGCGGCGGCCAGCTTCGGCAGGTGGACGTGAGCGAGGGTGACCTCGACGGAGTCCGGGTCGACCGACCCTGAACCCATCACCAGCTCGCGCGCGATTACCTGGCTTGCGAGGGCGTCCACCGACACCGGTTCGCCGGCGCGCTCGTCGAGGTACGAGAGCACGTACCGACGGCGGTGGTTCGTCAGTAGTCCGGTGGTGGCGTCGTCCATCACGAATCACTTGCATCAGGAGCCCCCAGGGTTATAGCCCTGTGAGTACGTTCTGCACGGTCCCGCGGAGTTTCGGACCGTTTCACACCGCTCCCGTCCGGTGGTTCGGGGGTTAACTATCGCAACGAGTTGCGAGGTGTAACGATATCCTTGCAGCGCGAACGTCGCCCCGTCGCCCCTCGAACCGGACGAGGGCGAGGGAGTCGACGGAACCGGCTCGTGGTAAGGGGCGCCGAATCGGTCGGATTCACGCGATGTCGCGGCTGGTGTCGATGGCCACGCGCTCGGCCAGTTCGAGTTTCACGACGTCCGAGAGCGCCCGCCCGCCACGGAACTTCGGGACGGTCAGGCGGTTCTCGATGGTGTCGCTGCCGACGTGCGTCTTCAGGTCGAACACTACGTCCGCCATGTGTCTGGTCGTGTCTCGACCTGGCGGTACGTCGTGGCCCGCGAGACAGTAGAGGACGGCGAGTCCACCGGTGTTCGAGAGGTGGTTCTGGAGGTCGTTGAGGAAGTTGCGGTAGCGGTCGGGGTCGCACCGTTCGAGGACGTCCGCCGGGTCGACGATGAGGTTCGACGCCTCCGGAAGCGCGCCGACGAGTTTCGCCGTGTTGTCGAGGGGGGCGTCGCCGGTGACGTGTCGAACGGTCGGTTCACCGGCGTGCGCCGGCGAGGTGCGGATGCTCGCCTCGACGGCGGCCTCCGTCCGCCCGAGGGTGACGTAGAGCGTCCCCCGGGTCGCCGAGAGCTCGTGGAGGAGGAGCTCCGCCTGGCTGGCGGGCTGCGCACAGAGGGCGACGGTGCTCCCGGCGGGGATGCCGCCCCCGAGCTTCCGGTCGAGCACCTCCACTCCCGTTCGCAGTCGTCCCTCCATAACTATCCGAGAAAGTAATGTTTCTCGATACGTATAGCTATTCTGGTCAGGGTAGATGCGATGTGAAACGTTCCGCGAGTCGTCGGTATGCGGCCCGTACGGCGTCGTTCTCTCGCGGTGACGTCGCCGGCGGGATACGGGCGCGGACGGGACACCCGAGCAGTCGGTCGACGCCCGCTGGGGGTGTCCGACAGCGGGTGAGCGCCGAACCGAGGGGTGGGGTGTCGAGCGCCCGCGCCATGGCTGCGCTCTTGGCCGCGTCGCGGAGGGCGGCCGGGGTGGGCGTCGAGACGACGAGCGCCGTCCGTGCGCACGCGAGCGGGACGGCGGTACCGGTCCCCGCACCGGCGGGACAGTCGACGACGACGGGGACGTCCGCGCGTGCGACGCGTGCGAGCGCCCGTCGGAGGGTCGCGTCCGAACACCGCCCCGTCGAGACGACGGTGACGCCGGCGCAGTCGGGGGGTGAGCGACCCGCACGGTCGAGGGGGACGCCCGCGGCGAGTGCCTCGACGCCCCGACTCGGGGTCGCGGCCGGGTCCGCCGGCGTACAGCCTGCGAGTCGGGCGAGGTCTGGCATCTCACGGTCGGCGTCGACGACGACCGCCCCTCCCTCCGCCCGGGCGAGCGCCTCCGCGACGCCGAGTGCCGTCGTCGTCTTGCCGACGCCGCCCTTCCCGCCGGTGACCGCGAGCATGGGCGCTCTGGCCCCCTCTCCCTACAAGAACCTTCGCCGGACGGGTCCGAGGGATTCAAGCCGTTCGGTGTCACCGGTGCAACTGATGCGGCACGACCATCTACTCAGCGCGAACCAACTCTCGCGGGACGACATCGAGGCCGTGCTCGACCGTGCCGCGACCATCGCCGACGACCCGCCGGACCACGCGGACGACGTCCTCGCCCTGCTGTTCTTCGAGCCGAGTACGCGGACGAAGATGAGCTTCGACACCGCGATGAAGCGCCTCGGGGGCACCACCGTCGACATGGGGTCGGCGGAGGCCTCGTCTGTCAAGAAAGGCGAGACGCTCGCGGACACGGTGCGCGTCGTCGAGGGATACGCGGACGCCATCGTCCTCCGCCACCCGAGCGAGGGGGCGGCGAAGATGGCCAGCGAGTTCGTCGACGTCCCGGTGGTCAACGCGGGCGACGGCGCGGGGCAACACCCGAGCCAGACCCTGCTCGACCTCTACACCATCCGGGAGAACGCGGGGCTCGACGACCTCACCATCGGCATCATGGGCGACCTGAAGTACGGCCGGACGGTCCACTCGCTGGCGAGCGCGCTCACGAACTTCGACGCCCGCCAGCAGTTCATCAGCCCCGAGAGCCTCCGTCTCCCCCGGTCGGTGCGCTTCGACCTCCACGAGGCCGGCGCACAGGTCAGAGAACACACCGACCTCGCGGAGGTGCTCCCGGACCTCGACGTGCTCTACGTGACGCGCATCCAGCGCGAGCGGTTCCCCGACGAGAACGAGTACCGGGCCGTCGCAGGCCAGTACCGCATCGACGAGGCCACCCTGGCGGACGCGAGCGACGACCTCACCGTGATGCACCCCCTGCCGCGCGTCGACGAGATCGCGCCGGACGTCGACTCGACTCCCCACGCGACGTACTTCGAGCAGGCGCACAACGGGGTGCCCGTCAGGATGGCGCTGCTCTCGGCCCTCCTCGGGGGTGAGGACCGATGAGCGACGACACGCTCCGGGTCGCCAAGATACGCAGCGGGACGGTCATCGACCACGTCCCGGGCGGGCAGGCGCTGAACGTCCTCGCCATCCTCGGCATCGACGGGTCGGCCGGCGAGGCCGTCAGCGTCGGCATGAACGTCTCCAGCGACCGCCTCGGCCAGAAGGACATCGTGAAGGTCGAGGGTCGGGAACTGAGCCAGGCGGAGGTCGACGTCATCTCGCTCATCGCACCGGCCGCCTCCATCAACATCGTCCGGGACTACGAGGTCGTCGAGAAGAACCGCGTGGTCCGCCCCGAGCGCGTGACGGGCGTGCTCA
The DNA here is from genome assembly GCF_030553305.1 of Halomarina ordinaria. Classification (NCBI taxonomy): domain Archaea; kingdom Methanobacteriati; phylum Methanobacteriota; class Halobacteria; order Halobacteriales; family Natronomonadaceae; genus Halomarina; species Halomarina ordinaria. The sequence continues at coordinate 724,050 of NZ_JARRAH010000001.1, forward strand.
CCTGCCCGAACCACAACTGCATCACGACCGGGAACGAACCCGTCGAGTCCGCCTTCGACGTCCTCGACGGCGGCGTCAGGTGCGCCTACTGCGACACCATCCTCCGAGAGGACATCGCGGCCCACCTCTGACCTCACTCACGGGGAAAAGAATATAACGGTTCGAGAAGAGAGTCGGACGATGCAGAAGAGCGTACTCGCGTTCGTCGCACTGCTCGCCATCGCCGTCGCGTTCTACGCGAAGCGATAGTCGAACTCCCCCGCTTCTCCGCCCCCTCCGGGGGCACCGTCGACCCGCGAGCGACGCGTCGGTGCCGAATGGTCCGCAGTGAGGGCACACGACTACCGAACGGCACACGACTATCGAACGAACCACTTAGGCGTGCCCCGACGCATCTCTCGGTATGTACGGTGTCGTCACGCGGAACCCGCCGGAACTGGAGTGGCCGGAGTTCGACAGGGCGTTCTACGAGGCGAAGGACGTCTCCGGGCGCGCCTCGGAACCCGTCTCGGGGGCCGTGAACATGGTGTCGTGTTTCGCCGACAACGCCGCGACGCGGGCGAACCCCGACCTCCTCCCGGTGAACGACGAGGGGGACCCCGCCACCCGCGAGCGGACGTACTTCGACTGGTCGTACGTCTGTCCCACCCACGACGCCTACCGCGAGGGGTTGCTCGAGACCATCGAGGACTGCGCCGCCGTCTCGCCGGACGTCCGCCTCGACGACGTGGGCTTCCCCCGTCCCGAGTACTGTTTCTGTGAGCGGTGTCAGAGACGGTTCGCCGAGAGCGGCTTCGAGGACCGCTTCGCGTGGCGCGCGCACGTCATCGAGGAGTTCGTCGCCGAGGCCAGGAAGCGCGTTCCGGGGCGACTGCACCTGACGCTGTACCCCGACCCCTATCCCGGTCACCTCTCGGAGCGCTCGGGCGTCGACCCCGCCGCCCTCGACGAGTACGTCGACGAGTTCGTCGTCCCCATCTACGACATGGCCTACTCGACGACGTACTGGCTGGAGGTCATCGCCACGGGGTTCGTCGACGAACTGGTGACGCCCTTCTCCATCGAACTGTACGCCGTCGACGTGGACCTCGACCGCCTCATCAAGGCGATGGAGGTGGCCGACGTCTACTGCAAGGACGTGCTGTTCGGCTACGACGCCGGGACCGCGCGCGCCGCCCTCCGCCGGATGGACGCCGACGCTCGCGAGGGTGAGAGGTTCGCCCCGGAGTAACGGTTCGGGACCGTTCGTTTCGTTCAGCTACTGCTCGGGACCGTGAACGACGGGGAACTCCGTCCCGCACTCGTCGCACGGGGTCGGCGTCGTCTCCAGGTCCGGCCGGGCCGAGGCGTCGGCCTCCGACCCGACGAACCGCCGCCCCGCCGGGAGCGAGACGTACGTCGCCGCTCCACAGGCCGGACACGTCACGCTCACGAGTCCCATCGCTCACCCCGCCGTCCGATGTCACTCATCGGCGGGGGTACGCGAGGTGGGGACAAGAGGGCTCGCCCGCCGGGAGGGTCGGCTCGCTCGCACGACCCGTCCAGTAACGATAGCTTAACTGGCTTAGAGCGCTTAGTGTTCTAAGAAGAAGAGTGTGGACGGCCGACCGTCGCCACGGCACGGTCCACGCACGCCCCTTTGGTCGCGACGACGGACGACCGCCACGCGCGCGGCCGAACGCTCCGTGAAACCGTCGAGAAAGTATAAACGGGCCTGTGGTCTGGTGAAGGACAGGATAGGACAGTCGACGGGGTGGGTCGGCACGGCGCCGGTTCGACCCACACGGAACGCGAGTCGACGGCGTGCGCGACCCTCCGGCACTCTCCTTTCGGGCGTCGACGCCCGGCCCTGCGGTGATTACGATGAAGATAGGACTCGAAGTGGAATACTGGCTGATAGACGGACGGGGTGAACTGGTCGACGTTCCGCCAGACCTCGTCGCGGCGAACGAGCACCTGGTCGAGGAGTTCGTTCCGCCGCTGCTGGAGATACAGACGCCGCCCGTCTCCTCGCTGTCGGCCCTCGAATCGACCCTCCGTGAGGTCCTGGAGACGGCCCTGATGCTCGTTCACGACTACGACTGTCGGCTCGTCCCGCTCGGGTCGCCGCTCGCCAGCGAGTCCCTCCCCATCACCAGCGAGCGGGGGCGCCTCCTCCAGCGCATCTACGGCGACGAACTCGAGTACGCGAAACACTGCGCCGGGACGCACGTTCACTTCGACAAGGGGAACGTGACCCGACAGCTCAACCTGCTGACGGCGCTCGACCCGGCGCTGGCGCTCGTCAACTCCTCGCCGTACTTCAGCAACAGCCAGGTGGCGAGTTCCTCGCGCGCCGCGGTCTACCGCTACGAGGCCCACCGGCAGTTCGCACGGTATCGCGACCTCTGGGACTACGTCGAGGACCGCGAGGAGTGGGACGAACGGGTGGCCGAACACCACGCGGACCTCGGGCGCATGGCCGCCGAGCGCGGCGTCCCTCGCGACCGCTTCGAGCGGTACTTCTCGCCCGACGACGCCGTGTTGACGCCCGTGCGACTCCGCGAGCGCTCGCCGACGGTCGAGTGGCGCGCGCCGGACGCCGCCCTCCCGAGTCAGACGCTCCTGCTCGTCGCGGACGTCCTCCGACTGCTCGAGCAGACCGACCACAAGGAGGTCGTGGTCGGTGACACCGGCGTCTGGGCCGACCGCATCGGCGTCCCGTCGTTCGCGGAACTCCAGGAACTGAGCCGCGAGGCCATCAGCGAGGGGGTTCGCTCGGTGCGCGTCCAGGACTACCTCTTGCGGATGGGCTTCGACGTGGCCCGGTACGACCCCATCGCCGAGCGCATCGAGCAGAACTGGACGATACCCCGCGAGCGGGCGCTGGAGATTCGACGGCAATACGCCGACGAACTGGAGGCGGACGTCGCCAGCCTCGGGTGACCGACTCGGCGAATCACTCCCTTTTTGTTCCACCCTCGGGTATCTCGGGCATGGCATTCGACGAAGACGACCGCGTCGTCCTGCACGACCAGCACAGCGACTACGACGGCCAGACGGGCACGGTGACGCAGGTCATCGAGAACATGTTCGGCGACGCCACCTACACGGTGAGCTTCGAGGACGGCCAGGAACAGGGCGTCCCCGAGGACTCCCTCGAGGCCGTCGAGGACGAGGAGTAGGCCGTCGATGTCGGGCGTCCCGTTCCACTACGTCGACCTGCAGGCGTTCGCCTACGCGACGGAGGACGAGCGGCGCGTCGAGGACGCCCTCCGGACGTTCCTCCCCGAGGAGTTCGCCGTCGAGCGCGTCGAGAACGTCGGCCACCACGGCGACCCCATCGTCGTCCTCTCGGCGCGCGTCGAGCGCGCCGACGACGTGCGACACGTCCTCTCGACGCTGGCGACCTCGGCCGACCTGGAGACGGTGCTCGACCAGCTCGACCGGCGCGTGACGGACAACTGCGAACTGTACCTCTACCTCGACAAGCAGTCGGCCTTCCGCGGCGACGTCGAACTCGGCGCCGGCCTCTCCTTTCGCGCGAAGGTCGAGGCCTATCCCGCGAAGAAGGACGCCGCCGTGGCGAACGCCCGCGAGACGCTCGCCGACCTCTGAGTCCCCACGGATAATCTCACCGTTGTCGTGAGCGTCCCGCCTCACTCTCCGGCTAACTAACTCCCCGGCCGTGGAGGGCGCAGTGACCGCCGCGCGGACCGGGACGGACGGTCCACGCGACGGCGGTCCCGGCGTGGCCCGGCACGCCGGATTCTTCGGCGAGAACACAACGGTCAAACCGGCCACGGGTGAACGACGGGTATGTACGAGGCCGTCCACGCCCGCCCCGACGGTGAGAGCACCGTCGCCCGCATGGCGCTGACGGCGGCCGAGCAGGGGTACGAGGGCGTCGTCGTCCGCAACCACGGCGACGCCCCCGCACACTACGACCCCGAGTCGGCCGCCGAGGCGTCCGGCATCGACGTCGTCGACGCCGTCGAGGTGCGCGCCGAGGACCGCTCGCGGGCGTCGTCATTCGTCGAGCGCCACCGCGAGCGCCGGACGCTCGTCTGCGTCCACGGGGGGGCGCTCAACCGCCTCGCGGTCGAGGACGAGCGCGTCGACGTCCTCGCCCACCCGATGCGCGACGGCGACGTGAACCACGTCCTCGCGCGGGCGGCCGCCGACAACGGCGTCCGACTGGAGTTCGACTTCTCTCGGGTGCTCAGGGCCGACGGGGGCGAGCGCGTCCGGGCCATCGCCGGCCTCCGGAAACTCCGCGAACTCGTCGAGAAGTACGACACGCCTTACGTCGTGAGCGCCGACGCGCGCAGTCACCTCCACCTCCGTGCCCCCCGCGAACTCGTCGCCGTCGGCGAACTCTGCGGGTTCGCCCCCGAGCAGGTGCGCGAGGGGGGACGCGAGTGGGGGCGACTGGCCGCCCGGAACCGCGAGCGACGCTCCGATTCGTTCATTGAGCCGGGGGTCCGACGTGGCAGGTATGAAGAGACCGATTGAGGAGCACGCGGCGCGCTTCGACGAGGTGGCGGGCGAGTACGACGACACGCAGAACCAGACCGACGAGTACCGGGCCTGCGTCTCGCTGGTCGTCGACTACGCCGACCCCGGCCCCGAGGACGTCGTCCTCGACCTCGGCTGCGGGACGGGGGCCATCGGCCTCGCGCTCGCCGACCGGGCGAAGCGCGTCGTCGGCCGCGACATCAGCGAGGGGATGATGGAACGGGCCCGCGAGAAGGCCGCCCAGCGCGGCCTCGACAACGTCGAGTTCGGCGAGGGGAGCTTCCGCGACCCGAACGTCGACGGCTCCGTGGACGTCGTCGTCTCGAACTTCGCCATGCACCACCTCGGCGACGAGGAGAAGCGCGAGGCCATCGACGTCGTCGCGGGGTTGGGTCCCCGACGGTTCGTCCTCGGCGACGTGATGCTCTTCGGCGAGGCCGACCCCGAGTCGCCGCTGTACAGCCCGGAGGTCGACGACCCGGCGACCGTCGGCGTCCTCGCCGACGCGCTCACCGACGCGGGGTTCGCGCTCACGGCCGTCGAGATGGTCCACGAGCAGTTCGGCGTCCTCGTGGCGGAACGGGCGACCGGCACCGGCGACAGCACCGGGGACGGCCGGTAGATGCGCCACCTCCCGAAGCACCTCCGGCCGCGCTGGCGGTACCTCGGCGTCGGGCTGGAGGGGTGGCCCGACGCGACGGTCGACCGCGGGGCGTTCCAGCGCGACCTGTGGTACGCGGCCCAGAACCTCGTCGGCGACGTCGGCAGCGCCGCCCTCGACCTGACGGTGTACGGCTTCGCCTTCGAGGACGGCGTCGGCCACGCCGTCGTCCGGGTCCGTCGGGGGGAGGTCGAGCGGGGGCGGGCGGTGCTCGCCTGTCTCGCCGAGGTCGACGGCCACCCCCTCCGGGTGACAGTCCGTGGCGTGGGCGGGACGGTCCGAGCCTGCGAAGAAAGGTATATACGGCGCCCGCGGGAACTTTCCGAGGAGAACACCGTCGCGTTCGAGAGCGCCGAGCGACCCGCAGTCGTGCGGGGCGACCGCGTCGACGTGCGGGTCGACTCGGGGTTCGCGGGGGCGACAGGACACGATCTCACCTAACGATGCAGGGTCAAAGTCAACAGCAGGCCTACGACCGGGGGATAACCATCTTCTCCCCGGACGGACGGCTCTATCAAGTCGAGTACGCTCGCGAGGCCGTCAAACGCGGGTCCGCGAGTATCGGTGTGCGAACGAGCGACGGCGTCGTCCTCCTCGCAGACAAGCGCATCAGCTCTCCGCTGCTGGAGGGTTCGAGCGTCGAGAAACTGCACAAAGCCGACGACCACATCGGCATCGCGAGCGCCGGCCACGTCGCCGACGCCCGTCAGCTCATCGACTACGCGCGCCGACAGGCACAGATCAACCAACTGCGCTACGGCGAACCGATCAGCGTCGAGACGCTGACGAAGGCCGTCACCGACAACATCCAGCAGTACACGCAGGTCGGCGGCGCCCGCCCGTTCGGCGTCGCGCTCATCATCGGCGGCGTCGACGACACCGGCACCCCCCGGTTGTTCGAGACCGACCCCTCGGGGACGCCCTACGAGTGGAAGGCGCTCGCCGTCGGCGCGGACCGCAACGACATCGAGGACCACCTCAAGGAGCACTACGACGAGGAGATGGACCTCGACGCCGGCGTCGACCTCGCGCTCAGCGCGCTCGCGTCGGTCTCCGAGGAGGGACTCCGACCCGACGGCCTCGGCCTCGCGCTCGTCGACGCCGAGACCGACCAGTACCGCGAACTCGGCGAGGCCGAGATCCGCGAACACCTCGAAGCCCACGACCTCCTCGCCGACGAGGAGTAACCCCCTACGGCGCGGCCCGGTCTTCTCACCTCGTCTCGACGCACAGGACACTCGCCGCCGAAGAAACACACATAACGGGGCGGGCGGTACAATCCCCCATGATATCACTCGACGAAGCCGTGACGGCGCGGCTCGAGTCGCACGGTGCGCGGTTCGAGGTGCTCGTTGACCCCGACGCGGCACTGGCCATCAAGCGAGGCGAGTTCGACGGCGAGCTAGAGGAGGTCATCGCCGCCGAGGACGTCTTCGAGGACGCCTCCCGGGGGGACCGGCCCGCCGAGACGGACCTGGAGGACGTCTTCGGGACGACCGACCCCATGGAGATCATCCCCGAGGTCATCGAGCGCGGCGAGATACAGATAACGGCCGACCAGCGCCGCGAGATGCAAGAACAGAAGCGGAGACGGCTCATCGACACCATCGCGCGCAACGCGGTCAACCCGCAGATGGACGACGCCCCCCACCCGCCCGAGCGCATCGAGCGCGCGCTGGAGGAGGCGGGGTTCAGGGTCGACCCGATGACACCCGTCGAGAACCAGGTCGACGACGCGCTCGACACTCTCCGTCCGGTCATCCCCATCCGCTTCGACGAGGTGGTGATGGCAGTGCGCGTGCCCGCCGAGTACGCCGGCAGCGCGCAGGCGCGCATCCGACAGTTCGGCGACCTCCAGCGCGAGGAGTGGCAGAGCGACGGGTCGTGGGTCGGCGTCCTCGAGTTCCCGGCGGGCCTCCAGAACGAGTTCTACGACCTCGTCAACGAGACGTCGAGCGGCGAGGCCGACACTCGCGTCGTGAAGGACGAGGACGAACTGAGCACGCGCTGAACGGAGTGAGGGAGACTGAAGAAGGGCGAGGGTCGTCGGTCACCCGGCCTTGAACCCGACGAGGAAGCCCGCGGCGAACCCGCCGGAGACGGAGGCCGTCGAGAGGAGCGAGGTCACCCACGATGGGGGCGCCCCCGAGGCGGCGACGTCCCCGACGTCGAGCAGTCCGGCCGTCAGCCGGTCCCAGTCGACGACGAGGAGCTGCTGCGATTCGAGGTACTTGAACAGCGCCAGCTGGACGCCGACGAGGACGGCGACGAGTTTGGTCAGTTTCTTCGCGGCGAACCCCGTGACGGCGCCGACGACGCCGCCCGTGCCCACGTCGAGACCCAGCTGGGCCGCGTTTAGTTCTACGCTCACGTGATTCTCTCAGAATCTTATAGGTAATCACTCTTTCGCCGGCCCGGAAGTTAAATAGGTGGCTGACCTACCCGCGCGTGAGTGACTGGCACAGAGCGAGACCCCGACGGAGCGGTTATCGCGAAGCGAGCCGACAGCGGCGCGCCCGACACCGGAGAGATACGCGACCTGGCCCGGGCGGCGGGCTATCGCGTCGCCGGCGAGGTGACCCAGACCCGGAAGGAGGACCCCGCGCTCTGTCTCGGCGAGGGGAAGGTCGACGAACTGGCGAGGCTCGTCCGCCGGACGGAGGCGGCCGCCGTCGTCTTCGACAACCGCCTCGGCCCCTACCAGACGTACAACCTCGGCACGCGACTGCCCGACGGCGTCGAGGTACTCGACCGGTTCCGCCTCATCCTCGACATCTTCGGCCAGCGCGCGCGGACGCGAAAGGCACAGTTGCAGGTCGAACTCGCGGAGTTGCGCTACGAACTCCCGCGCGTCGAGGCGAAGGTGAGCCTCGCCCGACGCGACGAGCGCCCCGGCTTCATGGGCCTCGGCGAGTACGACGAGTCGCGCGAACGCGACATCAAGTCGCGCATCAGTCGCATCCGCGAGGAACTCTCACAGATAGAGCGCGACGAGGAAGACCGCCGCGAGCGTCGGCGCGAGTCGGGGTTCGACCTCGTGGCGCTCGCGGGCTACACCAACGCCGGGAAGTCCACCCTCCTGCGCCAACTCGCCGCCGACCTCGACGTCGACGAGAACGAGGGGCTCCACCCGGACCTCGACACCACCGCCGAGTCGCGCGACCGGCTGTTCACCACCCTCGGGACGACCACCCGCCGGGCGGACATGGACCGGCGCGACGTCCTCGTCACCGACACCGTCGGGTTCATCTCCGACCTGCCCCACTGGCTGGTCGAGTCGTTCAAGTCCACGCTCGACGCCGTCTACCGCGCGGACCTGGTCCTCCTCGTGGTCGACGTGAGCGAACCGATCGAGGACATCCGCGAGAAGGTCGTCACCAGCCACGACACGCTGTACGAACGCAACGAGGCGCCCATCGTCACCGTCCTCAACAAGGTCGACCGGGTGCCGGAGGAGGACGTCGAGGAGAAGGCCGCCGCGCTCTCGGCGCTCGCGCCGTACCCGGTCGCGGTGAGCGGGACGGAGGGCACCGGCGTCGAGGACCTCCTCGACCGCATCGACCGCGAACTCCCGCCGTACGAGCACGAGCGCCTCGTCCTCCCGATGAGCGACGAGACGATGAGCCTCGTCTCCTGGATTCACGACAACGCCAACGTCAACGACGTCGACTACGGCGAGCAGGTCGTCGTCGACTTCGAGGCCCGCCCGGTCGTCGTCGAGAAGTCCCGGGCCCGTGCGAACGACCTCCCCGCCGTCGCCGAGTCGTAGTCCCGACCGCTTTTTGACGCCCTCGCGCGACCCTCCGAGCATGTCCTACGACCTGCGGCCGACCGAACGGGAACTGAGCGAGGCGCGCGCGCTCGTCACCGTCGCCCTCGACGCCTGCGAGCGCGAACTCACCCTCGACGGGCCGCTCTCCGTCGCGCTCGGGTGGAGCGACAGCGCCGCCGTCACCGAGGCGTTCGGCGGCGTCGACGGGACCTGCTACCCCGAGCGCGAGGTCCAGCTGTCGTTCAACGCCGGCGTCGAGGGGTGGGCGGACGCCGTCGGACCCACCGCGGCGCGACTGTACGGCGAGGCGTGGCTACGCGAGCGTATCGAACACGCCTCCTTTCGCTGGCAACACCTGCTCGTCCGGGCGGCCGGCGAGCGCCTCGCCGACCGCACCGACCCCGACGGCCCTCGCCCCTGGCGGGAGGCCGACGCACAGACGCTCACGGAGCGCTGGACCGCGCTGAGCGAGTCGCTCGGTTCCTCGGAACCGCTCGTCGTGGACCGGGCGCTGGGTGGCGTCGCGGCGGCCGTGGGCGAGGAGCTCGTCGAGCGCCAGGGCTTCGAGGGATTGGCGGAGTGCACGCGCTCGGACGTCCTCGCGGCGGGCGAGGCGGCGCTACGGTAGCTCGCGCTTCTCCTTCGTGACGACGCGGACGGCCTCGATGCGCGTTCCCGGGTACTGGCCATCCGCGTCCTTCTCCGCGGCCTTCACCATGTCCCAGACGACGTTCAACCCCGTGGTGACGCCCTCCAGCGCCTCCATCTCGCAGCCGGTCTTGCCCGTCGTCTCCACGGCGACTTCGAGGACGACGCGGTCGTCGCGCACGTCGAAGGCGGTGTCGACGTTCGTGATGGGTATCTGGTGGCACATGGGCACCGTCTCCCAGGTGTGTTTCACCGCCTGAACCGCACCGACGCGGGCGGTGGCGAGGACGTCCCCCTTCTCGACGGCGTCGGTCCGGATGGCCTCGACCGTCGAGCGCGAGAGGTGAATCTCGCCGGCGGCGACCGCCCGCCGGGCGGTGTCCGGTTTGGCCCCCACGTCGACCATCTGGACGTTCCCCTCCTCGTCGGTGTGGGTCAGGTCCTCCGACGACCCGTCCGACTCGTCACGCATCGCGCTCACCCCACACGGCCCGCGGGATAGCCTCCAGCAGGTCGGAGGCGAGCAGGCCGTCGCCGTGGTCGGCTTCGAGCAGTTCCGCGGCCCGCCCGTTGACGTAGGGGGCGACGCAGGCGGCGTCGAAGGCGTCGTGCGTGGCGAGCATCGCGGCGGTGACGCCCGCGAGCGTGTCGCCCGTCCCGCCGACGGTCATCCCCGGGGTGCCGGCCCGACAGACCCGGGTGCGCTCGCCGTCGGAGACCACGTCGTCCTTCGCCTTCGCCAGTACGACGTGTCCGAGGTCGGCCGCGAATCCTTCGACCTCACCTAGGTGGTCGCGCAGGTCGTCGACCTCGGGGCCGCCCATCTCCGCGAGTTCGTTGCGGTTCGGCGTGCAGACCAGCGTCGCGTCCGTCTCCACCTCGGGGACGACGGGGAGGGCGTCGGCGTCGACGACGACGCGCCCGTCGAACGACGCGAGGAACTCCCGCGCCGCGTCGAGCGTCTCGTCCGCGCTCCCGAGGCCGGGACCGAGGACGACGACGTCGTCGTGGTCGGTCGCTGTTCGGACGAGGTCGTCGACGTGCTCCGGCGTGAGGCGCTCCCCCTCGTAGGGCTGGACGATGAGGTCCTCGGCGTAGGCCTGTATCGGCGTCTTCACCGACTCGGGTACGGCGACGAACGAGAGGTCGGCACCGGCCCGGAGGGCCGCCTGTCCCGCCAGCGCCGGTGCACCGGTGTAGGGACCGCCCCCGACGACGAACACCCGGCCGGCGTCACCCTTGCTCGCGTTCGGGTCGCGACGGATGGACCGCAGGTCGCCGGGGCCGACGAAGCGCTCGGCGGCCGGCGGGATGCCGATGTCCGCCACCGTCACCTCGGCCGCGAGGGCGTCGAGGCCCGGCTTCGCGTCGTGGAACGTCACCACGTGGTCGGCCTCGACGGCGACGCCCGCCGCCTCGCCGGTGTCCGCGTCCACGCCGGAGGGGACGTCGACGCTCACGACGACGGCGTCGGTGGCGTCGATAGCTTCGACGGCGCTTCGCTCGGGGTCGCGTGGCGCGCCGCTCACGCCGGTCCCGAGCATCGCGTCGACGACGAGGTCCGGGTCGCCGAGGTCGAGCGCCCGCGAGTCGCGTACCTCGCGGGCGTCGTACTCGCACTCGACGAGGGCGTCCCAGTTCTCGCGGGCGATGTCGGTGGTGATGCTCTCCGGACGACCGAGGAGGTGGACGGTGACGTCGTAGTCGTCGAGGAAGCGGGCGGCGACGAACGCGTCGCCGCCGTTGTTCCCGCGGCCGGCGACGACGGCGACGGCCGCGCCGGGGTCGACGAGTTCGCGGACCCGTCGGGCGACGGCGTTCCCGCTCGACTCCATGAGCTGTTTCCGGGGGACGCCGAGGGCGGCGGCGTTCTCGTCGACGGCGGCCATCGTGGCGCTCGAAATCATGTGCCGCGCTTCGACCGGCGCTGGATTAAGCGTGTGGGCGACGGCGAGGCGGACGGACGAGGTGACCCCGGACGTCGGGGTGGGTGTGGCTGTTCAGTACGTCGCCCGGTACTCCTCCTGCAGGCGTTTCCCCGTGACGTAGGCGTCGTAGACGCCGTACGCCCACACCACCGGGACGGCGAGGAAGCCGACGAGGACGACCAGCGAGAACGTCGCGGCGAGGAACGCGACGAAGACGACGATACCCTTCCCGACCTCCTCGTTGACGAGCTGGCCGAGGCCGGGGAGGAAGAACGACGCGGCCGCCGCGACGATAGCGCGGTTCTCCGCGACGAACGCCGAGAGGTCGGCGGTCGCAGACCCCGGCGGCGAGCGCTGACGGACGCCGCAGTGCGGGCAGATCTCCGCGGCCGCCTTTATCTCCTCGCCGCACGTCCGACAGTAGGCCGTCGGGGTGCCCACGTCGTCGGTGCGGACGTTGACGCCGCACTCGGGACAGACGTCGGTGTCGTCCGGGAGGTCGGTACCGCAACTCCGGCAGTACGTGTGGTCGGTGAGAGTCGACATGGTGAGTCACCTGAGCAACACCGTAGACGCCCTTATCGCTGGCGGTGGTCGAGCCCTCAGCGACGGACCGAGAAGCCGTCTTCGCCCTGCAGGTCCCCGTACTCCACCTCGACGTCCTCGACGCGGGCGAGGTCGCTCCCCGTGTGACACCACTCGACCATCGACTCGACGGCGTCCTCCCGGCCCTCGAACACGGCCTCGACGCGGCCGTCGTCGAGGTTGCGGACCCAGCCGTCGACGCCGCGTTCGCGGGCGGCGCGCCGGGTCGAGTCGCGGTACCAGACGCCCTGGACCTTCCCGGAGACGAAGACGTGTGCGCGTGTCCCATCCATGCTTCCGGCTCCGACGGGGTCGGAGAAAAAAGTGCGTGTCAGTTCCCGTCGGCGGCCACCTCGTCGAACAGGTCCCGGACGCGGCGCGCTATCTCGTCGCGTATCTCCCGGACGCGCTCGGGGTCCTCCCCGTCGGGGTCGGCGAGCGCCCAGTCGCGGACGTCGACGCCCGCCGCGTCGCCGAGGTCGAGGGTCGAACAGCCCATCGTGGCGACGTAGTCACAGGTACGCAGTTCCTCGGTCGATATCTCGCGGGGCGTCGTCGCCGAGAGGTCGAGGCCTTCCTCGCGCATGACCTCGACCACCTCCTCGTGGACGTGGTCCGCGGGGTGGGTGCCGCCGGTGAGTATCTCCCAGTCGAGGCCGCGCGCCGCTCGTTCTCGGTTCGCGAACGCGGTCGCCATCTGCGAGCGACCGGCGTTCTGGACGCACACGAACGCGAGCCGTGGTGTGTCGGTGGACATGGGTCTGTGTCAGGGGGTAGGCGTCGAGGGTCGGCCGTCGCCGTGAGGGGACGGTCGTCCGATACTCGACCCAGTCGAGACCACGCGGATAAGCCTACCGGACGGTCTCTCGATAGGACTCGCGTTCCCACCGTAGCCGTCGGGAGCGCTCGTGAGACGCCCGGTAGCCGAATCGAACGTCGCTCGTGTCGCCCCTCACGCCATCACCACGGTCGCGGACGCCGACCTGCGCAACAGATATATTAGCGTACGCTAATATTAGAAATCGCTAATATGGAATCCTCGATGGACCCGGACGGCGACACGAGCGAACCCGGGTGCTGTGGCGCGAGCCACGAGCTCCCCGAGTCGGCGCTGGCGGCGGACGTGCGAGTGTTGTCGGCGCTCGGCAACGCGACGCGCTACGAGGCGCTGCGCATCGTGGCGGGGAGCGACGACGGCGTCTGCGTCTGCGAACTCCAGCCGAGTCTCGGCGTCGGCCAGAGCGCCGTGAGTCAGGCGCTCTCGCGGCTCTACGAGGCGGGGCTGGTCACCCGACGCACGGAGGGACGCTGGCGGTACTACTCGGCGACCCCGCTCGCCCGGCGACTGACCGACACCCTCGACGAGGTGCGCGAGCGCGAGGAGGAATCGTGAGCGAGAACGGGAACGCGGAGAGAGAGAGGGAGTGGAGAACGCGGACGACCACCGACGAATCGTCCGCGAGCGGTACGCGAGCATCGCGTCCGAGCGAAGCGGGTGTTGCTCCGACGACGGCTGTTGCGACTCGGACGAGAGCGAGGGAGAACCTGGGAGCCGACACCTCGGCGACACCGAAGAGGACCTGAACGCCGTCGCCGACGGTGCGGACCTCGGCCTCGGCTGTGGGAACCCGACGGCGCTCGCGGCCCTCTCGCCGGGCGAGCGGGTCCTCGATATGGGGTCGGGTGCCGGTTTCGACTGCTTCCTCGCCGCGCAGGCGGTGGGGGAGGAGGGCCACGTCGTCGGCGTCGACATGACCCCCGAGATGGTCGAACGCGCCCGCGAGAACGGCGAGGAGAACGGCGCGACGAACGTCGAGTTCCGCCTCGGCGAGATAGAACACCTGCCGGTCGCCGACGGGAGCGTCGACGTGGTCGTCTCGAACTGCGTCGTCAACCTCTCGCCGGCGAAGGAGCAGGTGTTCGAAGAGGCGTTCCGGGCGCTCGCACCCGGGGGACGAGTGGCCATCTCCGACGTCGTCCGGACCGCCCCGATACCCGAGTCGGCGCGCCGGGACCCGGCGTCGCTCTCGGCGTGCGTCGCGGGCGCGGAGACGGTCGACGTGGTGGCGAACCTGCTCACCGGGGTGGGGTTCGAGGACGTCCGAATCGAGCCGAAGGCGGAGAGCGAGCGGTTCATCCGCGAGTGGGACGACGACCACGACCCGAGCGACTACCTCGTCTCGGCGACCGTCGAGGCGCGTAAGCCGGTCGAGAGCTAGACCGACCCGCCCGTTCTGAGGTAGAAGAAGACGTAGGTCTGGGCGTAGCCGGCGTACTCGCCGCCGAAGCGCTCGCGGATGGCCCGGGAGGTCTCCCTGTAACTCCCCCGGTCGCACTCCGGGTAGTGGTCCGCGATGGCGGTACGAATCCACGTGTCGAGCGGGACGGCTTCGAGGAAGCCGAGCGAGAACAGGAGGACGCAGTCGGCCACCTTGTCGCCGACGCCGACGAACCGCGTGAGGTAGTCGCGGGCCTCCTCGTAGGGGAGGTCCGCGGCGGCGAGCGGGTGGGCTTCACCGTCGGCGACCATCTCGGCGGTGCGGGCGACGTAGGGCGCTCGATAGCCGAGTCCGAGTTCGCGCAGACGTTCCTCGGTCGCCTCGGCGAGTTGGTCGGGTCGGGGGAAGGCGTAGTACGTCTCGCCGTCGAACGCGACGGGGTCGCCGAACTCGCGGGCGAGGCGGGTCTGCATCCCGTGGATGCGCGCGACGCGCATCTGCGCCGAGCAGATGAACGAGACGAGCGTCCGGAAGGGCGGGTCGCGCACGAGGCGCATCCCGCGGTAGGCGTCGTAGGCGGCCGCGAGCAGGGGGTCATCCGGCGTCCGCGCCACGATGGCGTCCAGGTCGTCGTCCAGTCGGAGCAACTCGACGAGGTGGTCGTGGGCGTCGACGCTCGACGCCCACTCCAGGCCGCCGTCGAACTGCCGGGCGCGGACCACCGCGGGGTCGTCGCCCGTCACCGTCTCCGGGAGGACGGTGTAGTACCAGGCGTCCCCGCCGTGGGCGAGTTCGTCGTCGTACATCCCTCCGTCCTCCCGCGACCACGTGTAGGTCTGTCCGCTCTCGACGGTGGCCTGGAGGTCGAACCCCCCGGCCAGCGCGGCGAGCGGTATCCGCCCGGTTTCCATCACGCGGACCGACGGGTCGGCCGCGCTTCCCGGTTACGACTCGGGGCGAACCTTCATGACACCCCACGAGAAAGCCCATGGTATGGAGTGTCGTGTCGCCGTCGAGGCTGCCGTCCCGGTGTACGACGTCGCGTCCGCCGACGAGGCGGTGCGCATCGCCATCTCGAAGACCGGCGACATGCTGAACCCCGACCTGAACTACGTCGAGATATCGATGGGGAGTCGGGCGTGTCCGCACTGCGACGGGGACCTCGACCCGGCGTTCGTCGCGGCCGACGAGGGACTGGTCGCCCTCGAACTGGAGATGACGGTGTTCAACGTCGAGGACGAACAGCACGCCTCGCGCATCGCGCGCAAGGAGATCGGCCAGCGGATGCGGAAGATACCGCTCGACGTGGTGCGCGTCACCGTCGTCGAGGAGGAGACCGAAGACGAAGCCGGCGACGAGGAGGAGACGAGCGCGGACGACGGCGACGCGGCGGGCGAGAGTCGTGACTCGTCGTCGTAACTGTTAGTGGGGGCCGCGAGAGAATCAGTCGGCTGCTGCGGAGACGGGCTGTTCGTCGACCACATCTATTTCGCCAGTTATGCCTTTGGCGAGCGCGAAGACGGCCTTCTTGTGTTCGGTCTTGGACTTGTGGATAGACGTCGGGCGAACCCCCAGTTCGTCGTACGCCGTGTGGTCTATCGGGGAGTCGGTCCGTTCCTGACAGTGGTCTCGTACCTGTGCGAGTAGGCCATGAAGGTGAATGAGCTCCTGCTTCTTCATGCTCAGCACTCGATAACGACTGGGGGCATATAGTATTACCCTGAGTACCGTTAGCACGTTCCTGCAGGCCGATGCGTTAGCCGGTCACGTGGCCGAATTCGATATGGTTGAGCGTAATCGGTAGTTAACCACCGATTACACGGAGGAGAGGGACCGTCAGCTCAGTTGCTTCAGCGTGTCGAGGTCGTGTTCGGTCCGCGCGAACTCGGCGGTGCGTCGGGTCGCGTGACAGTTCGGGCAGTGATACATGTCCTTGTGTTCGGGGAGGTCACGGGGGGCGGATTCCCACTGTTTACCGCACTCGGGACACAGCAACCTGACGTACGTTTCGGGCGGCATGCCCCGACGTGCGCTGGCCACCCACAAAAACCTTGAGACGTGTTAGAGTGCCGCAGTGACTTCGCTCGCTTCGAGCAGTTCCTTGTACCGGTTGCGGATGGTCACCTCGGAGATGTTCGCCACGTCGGAGACCTGGCTCTGGGTGACCTTCTCGTTCGAGAGCAGCGCCGCGGCGTAGATGGCCGCCGCCGCCAGCCCAACCGGCGACTTCCCGCTCAGCAGGCCGGCCTCGCGGGCTCCCTTCAGCAGTTCGCGCGCGCGGCGTTCGACCTCGTCGCTGAGGTCGAGGTCGCTGGCGAAGCGCGGGACGTAGCTCTCGGGGTCCGCCGGCTTTATCTCGAGGTTGAGCTGTCGGACGACGTAGCGGTACGTCCGGGTGAGCTCCATCTTGTCGATGCGCGAGACCATCGTCACCTCGTCGAGGCTGCGGGGGGTGCCGGCCTGCCGGGCGGCGGCGTAGACGGCGCTCGTCGCGACGCCCTCGATGGACCGCCCGGGGAGGAGGTCCTCGGCGAGCGCGCGCCGGTAGATGACGCTGGCGGTCTCCCGGACGTTCTTCGGGAGGCCGAGGGCGCTCGACATCCGGTCGATTTCCCCGAGCGCCTGCTTGAGGTTGCGCTCCTTGGAGTCGCGCGTGCGGAAGCGCTCGTTCCACGTGCGCAGCCGCTGCATCTTCGCGCGCTGGCGGCTGGAGAGCGCCCGTCCGTAGGCGTCCTTGTCCTGCCAGCCGATGTTGGTCGACAGCCCCTTGTCGTGCATCATCTTCGTGGTAGGGGCGCCGACGCGCGACTTCTGGTCGCGCTCGGCGGAGTCGAACGCGCGCCACTCCGGGCCGCGGTCGATGCTGTCCTCCTCGACGACGAGGCCGCAGGCCGAACACACGGTCTCGCCGTGTTCGGTGTCCGACTCCAGGCGGCCGCCGCACTCCGGACACGTCGTCAGGTTCTCCGTCTCGGTCGTCTCGGTCGTCTCCGTTCGTTCCGTCGTCGTCTCGTCGCTGTAGGTTCGTATGGTCGTATCGGGCATTGTGGTGGTGAGGTAGGGTCGCTGTGGGGCGGAGAAAGAGAGAGGCCCACAGGTCGCTCTTCACTCTCAGTTAGCGCGTAAACTATTTAAACCTGTCGCCGGCTGGCCTTCGCGAAAACCGGACGACTGCGGCGGGTTTCGTCGACACCGACGCCCTGGGAGTGGTCCGCCACGACCGTGATATATCATGTATAAGAGTTTCGCCCTGCCGGACGGATGCCGCCACGTCTTTGTATCACCTGTTGGTACCACCAACTCATGGCACTGTCGAGTGGTGGTGAGCGGTGGTAGACAGCGGGGTCGCGCTCGCGGCGACGGTCGTGGTCGTCGTCGCGACGGCAGCCGTCGGTATCGTCGCGGGGCGCCGTGGAATCGCGACCGTCGAGGACTTCATCTCGGCGCGAAACACCGTCGAGCGGGGGTCGCTGACGGCGACCATCGTCGCCTCGAGCATGGGGGCGTGGATACTGTTCTCGCCGGCGGAGGCCGGCGCCGCCTTCGGCGGCATCTCCGCCGTCGTGGGGTACGCCGTCGGGAGCGCCGTCCCGCTCGCGGTCTACGCCTTCCTCGGGCCGCGGATTCGACGCCTCATCCCGGCGGGCCACAGCCTCACCGAGTACGCCTACGTCCGCTACGGGCCGACGATGTACGCGTTCGTCCTCGTCATCAGCGTCGCGTACATGTTCGCGTTCCTCGCCGCCGAGATGACCGGCATCGCCCGGGGACTCCAGGTGGTCGCGGGCGTCCCCCTCTGGCAGACGGCCCTCACCATCGGCCTCGCCGTCGCCTGCTACACCGCCTACGGCGGCCTCAAGGCGAGCGTCCTCACCGACGCGGTCCAGACGCTCGTCATCCTCCCGCTGCTCGCGGTCGGGTTCGGGGCCGCCCTCCTCTCGCTCGGCGGCGCGCGGGCCATCCACGCGGAGGTGGTCGCGACCGACCCGACGCTGCTCGACCCCGGCTTCGCCGGCGGCGTCGAGTTCGGTATCTACGTCGTCGTCGCCATCCTCGCCGCCGAGATGCTCAACCAGGCGTGGTGGCAGCGCATCTACGCCGCCGCCGACAGCGGCACCCTCAGGCGCTCGTTCCTCGTCGCCGCCGTCGCCGTCGTGCCGATGGTGTTCCTCGCCGGCCTGTTCGGCCTGGTCGCTCGCGGTCGCGGGGTCGGGACGGACCAGGCGAGCGAGGCGTTCTTCGTCGTCGTCGGGGACGCGTTCGCCGACCCCATCGTCCTCGCGGTGGTCGTCCTCGCCGTCCTCCTGGTGACGAGCAGCGCCGACACGCTGTTCAACGCCATCGCGAGCGTCGTCACCGCCGACCTGCCCCGACTCGTCGCCATCGAGGGCCGCGCGCTGACGCTCGCCGCCCGCGTCCTGACCGTCGTCGTCGCCCTCGCGAGCACGTTCGTCGCAGCACAGGGCTACAGCGTCCTCGCGGTCTTCTTCGTCGCCGACCTGCTCGCGACGGCGACGTTCGTCCCCCTGCTCGCCGGCCTCTACTCCCGGCGGCTCACCGGCGGTGGGGCACTCGTCGCCGGCGTCGGCGGCCTCCTCGTCGGCGGGGCGCTGTTCCCCCTGACCCCCCCGACGCTCCAGGTGCTCCCGCTCCCGGCGACGTTCTTCAACGCCTTCATCGGCGCCGCGACGGTCTCCCTCGCACTGACGCTCCTCGCGGCGCTCGTCTCCGGGGCGCGCTTCGACCTCGGGCGCCTCGACCGGGAGATCGCACGGCTCGACGACCCCACGGCGAACGCGGACGGAGGGCGACTCCGGAGCGACGGGGGGTCGACGGCGACGGCTCCGGCGGACGGTGACGAGGAGGGAGAGCGATGCTGACGACCCTCTCGCCGCTCGCGTTCGCGCTCCTCGCGTGGGGGTCGGTCGCGCTCGTCCTCGGGGTGTTCGCCTACGAGGTGTACGAACTGCTCGGCGAGTGGCGCCTCAGACGGTGAAGAGGTGGCCCTCATCGGGCACGTCGAACAGTCCGAGGCGGGCACCGGCGTCGAGCCACCCGTGCCCGTAGGAGAAGGAGGCGAGGGCGTTCACGAGGTCGCCCTGTTCGCGGAAGTGTCGACCGTCGTCGAGGTAGGAGGCGGCCATCTCGCGGTACTCGGCCGCCGCGTCGGCGAGCGGCGACCCCTCGGGGACGGCCACCGAAGCGGCGTCGAGCGCCTCCGACAGCAGGCGCTCGTAACGGTCGGTCTTCTCTGCGAGGTCTGCGGCCATGGTGGGAGGGCGAGACGGGAGGGCAAAGCGGTGGCGACTCCGCCGGCTCGACTCAGAGCGCGTCGAGGAGCGCGTCGACGTCGCCCGGCGTGTTGAACACGTGCAGCGACGCTCGCACCGCGTCGGGGTAGGGGAGCGACCGGACGACGATACCCTCGCTCGCGAGCCGTTCGACGGTCGCTTCCGGGTCGTCGACCGTGAACGTGACCAGCCCCGACTCCGGGTCGGCGGGACTGAGACAGCGCTCCCCGAGCCCCTCCTTCAGGCGGTCGGTCAGCGCGGCGATGTGGGACTCGACGGTCTCCATCCCCAACTCGTCCAGCAGGTCCATCGCGGCCTGCAGCCCGACGTAGGGGGCGGGGTTGGTCGTCCCCACCTCCAGGCGGGCGGCGCCGGGCTTGAGCGACGGTTCGGCGGCGTCCGGGTCCTCGACGCTCCGGTAGCCCACCATCGCCGGCTGGAGGTCCCCACACACCTCCTCGCGGACGTGGAGGAAGCCCGCTCCCCACGGCCCGAGCAGCCACTTGTGGCCCGCGCCGGCGGCGAAGTCGGCACCCCACTCCGTCACGTCGACGTCCGTCTGGCCGGGCGACTGCACCGCGTCGACCAGCACCAGCGCCCCCGCGTCGTGGGCGATATCGACGAGGTCGGCCACGGGGAGGCGCGTCCCGTGGCTCCAGGTGATGGAGTTGAAGCAGACGAGGCGGGCGTCGGCGACGGCGTCCTTGTAGGCGTCGCGGTCCACTCGCCCGCCCGCCGTCTCGAGGACGCGCGTCTCGACGCCCTTCCGTTCGAGGTTCCACCACGGGAGGACGCCCGCCGAGTGTTCGAGGTCCGTGCGGACGACGACGTCGCCCGGTTCCCACTCGACGCTCGCCGCGACGCGGCTGATGCCGTCCGCCGTCGAGTGGGTGAGCGCGATTTCGGCTGGCGACGCGCCGAGGAAGGCGGCGACGCGTTCGCGGGTCTCCTCGAACGCCTCGAAGGCGGCGGGGTAGGCGCCTTCGCCGGTCGGCGCTTCGGCCTCGTGGTAGTGGACGAACTCCGTCGTCGCCTCGATGGTCGACTCCGGGCAGGGGCCGGAGGCGCCGGTGTTCAGGTAGACGCCCTCCTCGAGTGCGGGAATCGACGTGCGCAGGTCCTCGGGGTCCATGCCCCGACCTGCCACGGCCGGCGGCGTCAACGTTCCGACTCCCTCCGGAGTCGTCACCGAACGCGAGTGTGCGCCGGGCGTACTCGTGCGCAAGCTACAAACACCGCCGAGGGTGTATCTCGTGTATGACCGACGCCACCCACCGACGCCTCCTCATCGCGGGGTCGGGTATCGCGGGCCTCAGCGCCGCCATCTACGCGGCGCGGTCGAACAACGACCCGCTCGTCCTCGAGGGGACCGAACCCGGCGGCCAGCTCACCCTCACCACCGACGTCGCCAACTACCCCGGCTTCCCCGAGGGCATCGGCGGCCCGGAACTCGTCCAGAACATGCGCGAGCAGGCCGAGCGCTTCGGGGCGGACGTCGAACACGGCGTCGTCGAGGACCTCACCCGTCCCGAGACGGACGGGCCCTTCCGGGTGGAACTCACCAACGGCGACGTCTACACCGCCGACGCGGTCATCGTCGCCTCGGGGGCCAGCGCGCGCACCCTCGGCGTCCCCGGTGAGGACCTGCTGATGGGCTACGGCGTCTCCACCTGCGCCACGTGCGACGGCGCGTTCTTCCGCGGCGAGGACATGCTCGTCGTCGGCGGGGGCGACGCCGCCATGGAGGAGGCCAACTTCCTCACGAAGTTCGCCGACACCGTGTACGTCGTCCACCGCCGCGAGGAGTTCCGCGCCGAGGACTACTGGGTCGACCGCACGATGGAGCAGGTCGAGGCGGGGAACATCGAACTGCTGCGCAACACGGAACTGCTCGAGATTCACGGCTCGAAGGAGGCGGGCGTCGAGCACGTCACCCTCGCCAGTCACCCCGAGGGCCACCCCACCGACCGCCTCGACGACCCCGCCACCGAGGAGTTCGACTTCGACGTGGGTGCCGTCTTCCTCGCCATCGGTCACACGCCGAACACGGACTTCCTCGCCGGGACGGGCGTCGACCTCGACGCCGACGGCTACCTCCGCACGGAGGGCGGGCGCGGCGGCGGCCAGACTGCGACGGGCGTCCCCGGCCTCTACGGCGCGGGCGACGTCGTCGACCGCCACTACCAGCAGGCCGCCACCGCCGGCGGCATGGGCGTGATGGCCGCCCTCGACGCCGACGACTACCTCGACGACCTGGACCGCGTCGAACAGGCCGAACCCGCGACCGCCGAATCGGACGACTGAGCGCGTCCCGACGACGTCGACGGCACCGACGGTACGGCCCCCCTCGCATCCCGACACAGCAGAGGTTTACGTTCCGACGACGAACCCCGACCATGACGAACGACGACACGGTGCAGGTCAGCATCGACGCCGGCGACGGCGAGGACCAGGTGACGCTCCCCTCGAACCTGCTCGACCTCCTCGCGGAGGACGGCCAGAACGCAGCCGAGGTCGTCGGCGACCTCGCGCTCATGTCCTGCGCCCAGCGCATCCACGCGACGGTCCACCACAGCCAGGGCGAGGTCGACGAGCGCCTGCAGGCCATCGAGGACACCACGCTCGACCTCTTCGAGGAGCGCTTCGGGATGTCCTTCGGCGAGGCGACCGGTCACGACCACTAATCCGACGCTACTCCAGTTCCGCGTCGCGTGCGGGACCCGCGGGGCTCCGACGCCCCCGCGTCACCAGTTTCCCGAGGACGACGAGCGTCGCGACCCCCGTGACGACGGCGAACGCGAGGACGAACAGGTCGACGGCGCTCGCCGCGCCGGAGACCGACACCTGCTCTCGCAGTCGGGCGACGTTGACCCAAACGACGACGGCGAGGAGGACGCCCCCGGCGACGTTCGCGGCGGGGCCGTTCGTCCGCTCGACCGCCTCGGGGTCGTTGAGGAGGTAGAGGACGACCGCCAGCGCGAACGGCGTGGCGATGAGGCCGAAGGAGATGACGAGCACGAGCAGCGGGAAGAACGCCCCGCCGAGGAAGGCGCCGGCGGCCGACCCGAGCGCCGTCGCGGCCAGGAGCGCCCGGTAGCGTCCGTCGCTCACGTCGAGAGCCCAGCCGAGACGGTCGGCGAGCAGGTACGGCGGGACGACGGTGTTCCCCCCGAGCGTCGAGACGGCCGCGCCGAGGAGGCCGACGAGGAAGAGCCACTGGGCGGCCGCCCCGGCGACGGGCGCCAGCGCGCGGCCGGCCTCGACGCTCGTCAGCCCGGGCGTCCCGACGAGGACGCTCGCGGCGACGAGGAAGATGGCGAGGCTGTACGCCCCGAAGGCGATGCCCATCGACCCGACGACGTCGGCGGTCGCCAGGCGGTGGTCCTCGCGGGTCCACCCCCGGGCCTGAACGGTGTAGGTGTGCATCGTCACGAGCGTGACGTGGACCGCACCACCGAGGATGGCGGCGACGAGCAGCGCGCCGCCCGGCGGGAGCGTCGGCCGGAGGCCGGCGACGGCCGCGCCCGCGTCGACGGGCACGACGGCGAGGGCGGCGACGAACGCCACGACCACGCCGGCGACGAGCACCTTCGCGCCGAGCTCGGCGACGCGGTACCCCCCGCCGGCGAGGCCGACCGCGAGGACGACGGCCCAGCCGATACCCACGAGTCGGGGGTCGAGGCCGGTGAGCGCCGCCGTCACGTCCGCCAATCCCTTCATGATGACCAGTTGCGCGAGGCCGGCCGCGAGGACGGCGTCGACGACGAGGAACCACGCCCACCCGCCGCCGAGGTGGGTCTCGACGGTCGAGACGATGCCGCCGGCGCTCAGCAGGCCGAGGCGCATCGAGAGGTACTGCGCGACTACCCCGAGGACGGTCGCGAGGACGACGGCCCACAGCAGGGCGAAGCCGTAGCCCGCCCCCGCAGAGAGCAGACTCGCCATCGTCGCCGGCCCGGCCGCGATGGCCCCCGCGAGCCACCCCGGCCCCATCTCCCCCACCAGCCCCCCGAACCGCCCGTTCCGTGACATAGCACTCTCTGTCGAACGAGATGGGTTAAACGTAGTGGTATCACTCGGTTGTACCGCGTCCTTCGACGGTCCACTGGAGGACGACGCCGCCATCGAGGTACTCCGCGCCGTCGAGGTGGAGGCGGGCGAAGTCCTCGACGAACCCCTCGCCGTCGGCGGGCGTCGGCGCGTCCCGGCCCCCGACGACGAGGGGGCCGACGAAGGTCGTGAGGTCGTCGACGAGGTCGGCCGCCAGGAGGGAGAAGACGAGTTCGCCGCCCCCCTCGACCATCACGTCCGACACGTCGGCCTCCGCTTCGAGGGTGTCGAGCGCGGTCGGCAGGTCGACGCGCTCCTCGCCGGCGGTTATCACGACCGCGCCGGCCTCCACGAGCGCCTTCCGGCGGTCGGCGGGCGCGGCCTCGCTCGTCAGGACGTAGGTCGGCGCGTCCCCCGTCACCACCTCTGCGTCGGGGGGCGTCCGCGCGCGGGAGTCGGCGACGACGCGCGCCGGTACCCCCGACTTCCCGACGTGCGCGCGGTGCTCCCGGTCGAACCGGACGAGCGAGGGGTCGTCGGCGAGGACGGTCCCGACGCCGACGACGACGGCGTCCGCCTCCGCCCGGAGGCGGTCGACGCGGGCGAAGTCGGCGTCGCCGCTGATTCCGAGCTGTTCGCGTCGGCGCGTCGAGAGCTTCCCGTCGGCGCTCATCGCGACGTTGACGAGGACGTACATACACCCCCTGCACGTGCCGTCGGTATCGCGGTTTCGGTGGTGCGAACGCTTTTATTAGTCAGCGAGCAACTCATCACCGATGGACATCGACCAGCGTGCCGAGGCTCTCGCCTCCGACCTCGGTGCTGACAAAGAGGAGGTCAGAGCAGACTTGCAGAACTTACTGGAGTACGACGTCCCGGTTGACGAGGCCGTCCAGAGCCTCCGCCGGAAGTACGGTGGCGGCGGGGGCGGCGGTTCGACCCCGAGCGCGAAGGCCGTCGGCGAGGTCACCACCGAGGACGCGAGCGTGACGGTCACCGCCCGCGTGCTCACCGTCGGCAAGCGGACCATCCGCTACCAGGGTGACGACTTCACCATCTTCGAGGGGGAACTCGCCGACGACTCGGCGACCATCTCCTACACCGCCTGGAACGACTTCGACCTCGAACCGGGCGCGACCGTCACCGTCGGCAACGCCGGCGTCCGCGAGTGGGAGGGCGAACCGGAACTCAACCTCGGCGACAGCACGGACGTGACCGTCGAGGGCGAGACCCTGGAGGTCCCCTACGAGGTCGGCGGCGAGGCGGCGCTCGACGACCTCTCGCCCGGCGACCGCGGCGTGACCGTCGAGGTGGTCGTCGCGGAGGTCGAGTCGCGCACCATCGACGGCCGCGACGGCCCGACCGACATCCTGAGCGGCGTCCTCGCCGACGAGACGGCCCGCCTGCCGTTCACCGACTGGAACCCGCATCCCGACCTCACGGAGGGCGCGTCCCTGCGCCTCGCGGACTGTTACGTCCGCGAGTTCCGCGGCGTCCCGTCGGTGAACCTCTCGGAGTTCACCACCGTCACCCCCCTGGAGCGCACCGTCGAGGTGAGCGACTCGGCGCCGCGCGAGGCCATCGGCCCGGCGGTCGCCGCCGGCGGCGCCTACGACATCGAACTCGTCGGGAGCCTGCTCGACGTGCGCGACGGGTCGGGGCTCATCCAGCGCTGTCCGGAGTGCAACCGCGTCATCCAGAACGGCCAGTGCCGGAGCCACGGGCAGGTCGACGGCGAGGACGACCTGCGCGTGAAGGCCATCCTCGACGACGGCACCGGGACCGTCACCGTCGTCCTCGACCACGACCTCACCGCGGCGGTGTACGGCGGGACGCTGGAGGACGCCCTCGAACACGCCCGCGACGCCATGGACAAGGAGGTGGTCGCCGCGACCATCGCGGAGCGCGTCGTCGGCGACGAGTACCGCGTCCGGGGCGTCCTCTCGGTCGACGAGTACGGCGCGAACCTCGACGCCAGCGAGTTCGAGCGCGTCGAGGAGTCCGCCGAGGACCGTGCGCGCGCCCTCCTCTCGGAGGTGCGGGCGTGAGTTCGAACGCCCCGGGGCGCCGCGAGGTCGCCCACCGCCTGTTCGCCGCGGAGTTCGACGACGCCGACTACTCCTACTCCGAGAGCGACGAGGAGCGCGCGCCGAACTACGTCGTCACGCCGACCGGCGCGCGGGTCAACCGCCTGTTCGTCGCCGGCGTCGTCACCGAGGTGACCCGGGCCGGCGAGAACATCCTGCGCGCCCGCGTCGTCGACCCGACGGGCGCGTTCGTCGTCTACGCCGGCCAGTACCAGCCCGAGGCGATGGCGTTCCTCGAAGAGGTCGACCCGCCGACGTTCGTCGCCGTGACGGGCAAGGCGCGCACCTTCCAGCCGGAGGACTCGGACATCGTCTACACCTCCATCCGGCCCGAGAGCGTCAGCGAGATCGACGCCGCCACGCGCGACCGCTGGACCGTGACGGCCGCCGAACGGACGCTCGAACGCCTCGCCGTCTTCGACGCCGCCCTCGACGCCGGCCTGTCGGGCTCGGCGCTCACGGAGGCCCTCTCCGCGGCGGGCGTCGACGACAGCCTCGCCGCCGGAATCCCCATCGCCGTCGAACGCTACGGCACCTCACGTGCGTACCTCGCCGCGCTGCAGGACCTCTCGCTCGACGCGACCCGTCTCATCGCCGGCGAGGTGGACGCCGTCACCCCGCTCGACACCGCCCCCGACGCCGGCGACGCCCCGTTCACCCCCGCGCTGGCGACCGACGTGGACCTCTCGGGGACGGTCGCCCCCGGAACCACGGCCGCGAGCACCGACGTCGAGGGAGGTGCCGAGGAGGGCGGCGAACCGCCGACCCCCGCCGACGAACCGGACCCCGCCGGCGAGTCCGCGGCGACGACGGACGAGGAACCGACCGGCGACACGGGCGAGACGGAGCCGGGAGCGACGGCCGAGACCGCGGAGCCGGCCGCGTCGGAGACCGCAGCCCCGGACGACGAGACGGTGGACGCGACGCCGGACGAACCGTCGACGGTCACCGCCGACCCCGAACCGACGGGAGCGCAGACCGACGCGGCGGCCGAACCGGTGCCGACAGAGACGACGGAGCCGACCGAGTCCCGGGAGGAACCGTCGGAGTCCGTCGAGTCGCGACCCGGCGACGCCGCCATCGATGCGGACGACGAACCGGCCGAGGCCGCCGACGCGGACGATGAACTCGGTGACTTCGACCCCGGCGAGTTCGACCTGGACGAGGAGACCCGCCAGGAGGTCGAAGACGAGTTCGGCACCGAGTTCTCGACGGGGTCGGAGGTCGACCCCGCCGGCGAGGCCGACATCGAACCCGAGGCACCGGCGGCCGAGGAGGGCGTCGACACCGAGGAGGCCGACGCCGCGCAACCGGCAGAGGGCGACGAACCCGCCGCGGCCGAACCGGTCGAGTCGACAGACGAACCCACGGACGTCGAACCCGAAGCGGCGGAACCGGAGTCGGAACCCGCCGACGTCTCCGTCGACGAGGTACTGCTGGCGACGATGCGCGAACTGGACGACGGCGACGGCGCGCCCCGCGACGACCTCGTCGCGCAGGTGGCCGACGCCACCGCCGCGAGCCCCGACGAGGTCGAGGACGCGATTCAGGACGCGCTGATGAGCGGCCAGTGCTACGAACCGAGCGACGGCCGCCTCAAACCCATCTGACGGATGTTCGAACCGGTCCCGGGGGAACCGGCGGCCGTCGCCACCCTCGGGGACGAACGGGCGCTCGTCGTCGCAGACTACCACGCCGGTCTGGAGGTCGCCCTCCGCTCGGAGGGCGTCGAACTCCGTAGTCGTGCCGAGGAGCGCCGCGCGGCGCTCCTCGACCTGCTCGACCGGACGCGCGCCGACCGCGTCGTCTTCCTCGGCGACCTCGCGAACGCCATCGGACGGCCGGGACGCGAGGAGACGCGCGAACTCGAACGCCTCCTCGAAGCGGTCGCGCGCCGCGTCCCGGTCACCGTCGTCAAGGGCAACCACGACGGCGAGATGGAGGCCGTCCTCTCCGAGGTGGAGACCGCCCGCACCGTCGAGGTGACGCCGGGCCACGGCACCCGGGTCGGGGACGTGGGGTTCGTCCACGGCCACACCTGGCCGTCGCCGCGCGTCCTCGAGGCCGACGTGGTGGCGATGGGGCACGAACACCCGAAGGTCCGCCTCGAGGACGAGGTGGGTGGGCATCGCGCGGAACGGGCGTGGCTCCGCGGACGCCTCGTCGCAGACCCGTTCGAGGGCGTCCACGAAGGCGTTCGAATCCACGGCGAACTCGTCGTCTGCCCGGCGTTCAACGACCTGCTCGGCGGGACGTGGACGAACACGGACCAGGGCTTCCTCGCGCCGTACCTCCCCGAGGGGCTGGCCGACGCGCAGGCGTACCTGCTCGACGGGACGCGCCTCGGGGCGTACACCCGGGTGTGAGGGCGCCCCGTCGGAATCGGGACCCGTCGAGTCGCGGACCGTCCGTGTCACCGGCGCACACGCAGGGCTTAATCGGCCGACGTTCGTACTACTGACGAATGAGTGAGGGCGAGGTCACGCCGGGGATGGACGCGTTCGCGCGCCTCGGCGAGCGGGTCCGCGCGGCGCTGTCGAAGCGGGGGTTCGAGACGCCGACGGAGCCGCAGCGCCGGGCGATTCCGCCGCTCGTCGCCGGGCGCAACGCGCTCGTCATCGCGCCGACCGGGACGGGAAAGACCGAGACGGCGATGCTCCCCGTGCTCGATGCCGTCGTGCGACGACGCGACGAATCCGGCGGCATCCACGGCATCTCCGCGCTGTACGTCACGCCCCTGCGGGCGCTCAACCGCGACATGCGCGAGCGCCTGGAGTGGTGGGGCGAGGAACTCGCCCTCGACATCGACGTGCGCCACGGCGACACCACCCGGTATCGGCGCACCCAGCAGGCCGACGACCCCCCGGACGTGCTGGTGACGACGCCCGAGACGCTCCAGGCGATGCTCACCGGCGAGAAGCTCCGGGTGGCGCTCTCGGACGTACACCACGTCGTCGTCGACGAGGTCCACGAACTGGCGAGTTCCAAGCGCGGCGCGCAGTTGACCGTCGGCCTCGAACGCCTCCACGAACTCGCCGGGCGGTTCCAGCGCATCGGCCTCTCGGCGACCGTCGGCGACCCCGAGGAGGTGGGGAAGTTCCTCACCGGCGACCGGGGGTGCGCCGTCGTCGAGGTGGACGCCGGCAGCGAACTCGACCTCCGGGTACTCACCCCCGAGGTGACGCCGGAGGACGAACGCCTCGCGGGACGGCTGATGACCGACCCGGACATCGCGAGCCACGTCCGTGCGATTCGTGACGTCGTCGAGGCCCACGACTCGACGCTCGTGTTCGTCAACACTCGTCAGACGGCCGAGGCGCTCGGCTCGCGGTTCAAGGAGCTGGACGTGAACATCGGCATCCACCACGGGTCGCTCTCGAAGGAGGCGCGCATCGAGGTGGAAGACGCGTTCAAGGCCGGGACCATCGACGCGCTGCTCTGTACCTCCTCGATGGAACTCGGCATCGACGTGGGCCGTATCGACCACGTCGTCCAGTACTCCAGTCCCCGCGAGGTCGCCCGGTTGCTCCAGCGCGTCGGGCGCGCCGGCCACCGCCGCGACGTGGTCTCCTCGGGGACGGTCGTGACGACGCGCCCGGACGACACCTTCGAGGCGCTGGCCATCGCCGACCGGGCGATGCGCGGGGCGGTCGAACCCGCCAACATCCACCACGGCAGCCTCGACACCGTCGCCAACCAGGTGGCCGGCCTGCTGATGGACTTCGGCGAACTCGACGCGCGGCGGGCCTACGAGATACTCACCCGGGCGTACCCCTTCCGCGACCTCACCGCCGAGCAGTTCCGCGAGGTGGTGCGCGAACTCTCGGAGAACCGCATCCTCTGGCTGGAGGAGGAGGCCGACCGACTGGAGAAGTCGGGCGGCACCTGGCAGTACGTCTACGCCAACCTCTCGATGATACCCGACGAGGCCACCTACCGGGTGTACGACATGGCCGCCGGCCGGCAGGTCGGGACGCTCGACGAGCGGTTCGTCGTCAACTTCGCCACCCCGGGGGAGGTGTTCATCCAGCGCGGCGAGATGTGGCGCATCACCGAGGTCGACGAGGAGGAGGAGGAGGTGAAGGTGACGCCCGTCGGCGACCCCGCCGGCGAGGTGCCGTCGTGGACCGGCCAGGAGATTCCCGTCCCCTTCGACGTCGCCCAGGACGTCGCAGCCCTCCGCGCCCGGGCGCGCGAGCGCTTCGACGCGGGCCACTCCCGCGCGGCCGTCGCCCGGTGGCTCTGCGAGCAGTACCCCACCGACGAGCACACCGCGAGCGAGGCGCTCGTCCAGGTGGCGGGCCACGACGGGCCGATGCCGACGGCGACGCACCTCGTCGTCGAGTTCTTCGGCCGGGAGGTGGTGGTCAACGCCCCCTTCGGCCACCGGGTGAACGAGACGCTCGGGCGCCTGCTCGCGGCGCTGCTCGGCCAGCGCAGCGGGTCGTCCGTCGGGATGGACGTCGACCCCTACCGCATCGAACTGGAGGTGCCGACCGGCGTGACCGGCTACGACGTGGTCGAGCAGCTAGAGGGGACCGACCCGGAGCACGTCCGGGCGCTCATCGAACTCTCGCTGAAGAACGCCGACGCGCTGAAGTTCAAACTCGCGCAGGTGGCGACGAAGTTCGGCGCGCTCAAACGCTGGCGCGGGGGGAGCGGGAGTTTCGGCCGGTCGCGCCTCCTCGAGGCCCTCCGCGACACCCCCATCTACGACGAAGCGGTGAGGGAAGTCCTCCACGAGGACCTCGACGCGCCGGGGGCGAGCGACGTCCTCCGGCGCATCCGCGAGGGCGAACTCACCCTGGAGGCGGTCAACGACCGGACGGCCATCGGTCGCGGCGGGCGCTCGGGCAGTCGGGAACTGCTCGCCCCGGAGAACGCTGACGCGAGCGTCATCGAGACGGTCCGCGAGCGTATCCAGGAGGACCGCGTGTTGCTCTGTTGCGTCCACTGCAAGGAGTGGGACCGCACCCAGCAGGTGCGCCGGGTCGCGGAGCAACCGGAGTGCCCGAACTGCGGGTCGACGCGGGTGGCCGCGCTCAACCCGTGGGCCGACGAGGTGGTCCAGGCCGTCCGATCGACGGAGAAGGACGACGAACAGGAGAAACAGACCGAGCGCGCCTACCGCGCGGCCGGCCTCGTCCAGAGCCACGGCAAGCAGGCGGTCGTCGCGCTCGCGGCGCGGGGCGTCGGCCCGCACAACGCCGCCCGTATCATCTCCAAACTCCGTGAGGACGAGGACGACTTCTACCGCGACATCCTCACCCAGGAGCGCCGCTACGCCCGGACGAACTCGTTCTGGGACTGACCGCGGCTCACTTCGTCGCCCGGACCTGCCGTCGCGGTGTCCCCTCCGACGACCCGGACCGGTCGAACAGCGCCTCGACGCGGGCGACGCCGGCGGCCGCGCTCTGGCCGTGGCCGGTGTAGTGGGCGTAGGCGACCAGCGGGTTGAGGCTGGCGTACTCCTCGTGGGCGTAGACGTGCGTGACCCCCTCGTCCTCGTCCGGGAACAGCATCACGTGGAGCTGTCGGCGCGCGAGCAGGTGGTCGAGGAGGACCCACGACCCGGCGCTCGCGACCCCGTCGCGGGTCTTCACGCGCGCCAGCGGGTGGCGGCGGAATCCCGCCGCCCAGAGGTCGTCCTCGACGGCCTCGAGGGGCGCGGCGAGCGTCATCGCGAACTCGCGGGGTTCTATCTCGCGGGCGGTCGTCCCGGGGAGCCACCCCTGGAAGGGGGCCGCGACGGCGGGGAACCACTCGCGGTGGAGGCGTTCGACCCAGTCGGCGTCCGGTCCGAGGCGGGCGCGCCCCACCACCCGGTAGGCGAGGACGGCGAACAGCGAGACGACCGGCGCGAGCACCCTGGCGGGGTCCATGTGCAACTCAGTACGCGGAGTCACGGCAAGGAACTACCGGAACGAGTCCGTCAGTGCCCGCCGCTCGGGGGTTCGACCTTCGCGCGGGCGTCCTCGAAGTGGCCGCGGTCGATGCGTATCTCGTCGGCACGTTCGTTGGCCGCCTCCGGCCCGATGTCGTCGGCGAGGCCACGGATGGCGAACAGCGACGCCTGCCGGACGAGCGCCTCCAGGTCCGCACCGGAGTAGCCCCCGGTATCGGCGGCGAGTTCGTCGAGGTCGACCTCCTCGGCGAGGGGCTTCTCGTCGGTGTGGACCGCGAGGATGGCCCGTCGCGCCGCCTCGTCCGGGAGCGGGACCTCGAGGTGCGATTCGAGGCGACCGGGGCGCAGGAGCGCGGCGTCGAGCGACTCGTAGCGGTTCGTCGCGGCGAGCACCATCAGGTTGGGGTTGGCCGTGAGGCCGTCGAGTTCCGTCAGCAACTGCGAGACGACGCGCTCGGTCACCTCGTGGCCCTCGCCGCGGCGGCCCGCGAGGGCGTCTATCTCGTCGAAGAAGACGATGGTCGGGGCGGTCTGGCGCGCGCGCTCGAACACCTCGCGGATGGCCTTCTCTGACTCGCCGACGTACTTGTCGATGAGTTCCGGCCCCGCGACGTGGATGAAGTTGACGCCGCTCTCGCCGGCGATGGCCCGCGCGAGCAGGGTCTTTCCCGTCCCCGGTGGGCCGTACAGCAAGATGCCCGAGGGAGGTGCGGTGTTCGTCGCGGTGAAGAGGTTCTCGTAGGAGAGCGGCCACATCACGGCCTCCCGGAGCGTCGCCTTCACCTCCGTCAACCCGCCGACGTCGTCGAACGTCGTCAGCGGCGTCTCGACGACGTACTCGCGCATCGCGCTCGGGTCGACCGCCGCCATCGCCGACTCGAAGTCGGCGCGCGTGACCGACAGGGCGGCCCCGTCGTCCTCCTCGCGGTCGTGGCGGTAGCGTCGTAGCGAACTCATCGCCGCCTCGGTCGTGAGCGAGCGGATGTCGGCGCCGACGAAGCCGTGGGTCCGACTCGCGAGCGTGTCGAGGTCGACGTCCTCGCCGAGGGGCATCCCCCGGGTGTGGACGTCGAGTATCTCGCGGCGGCCCGCCTCGTTCGGGACGCCGATCTCTATCTCCCGGTCGAACCGGCCGCCGCGTCTGAGCGCCGGGTCGATGGCGTCGACGCGGTTGGTCGCGCCGATGACGACCATCTCGTCGCGCCCGCTGAGGCCGTCGAGTTCCGTCAGCAACTGGGCGACGACGCGGTTCTCCATGTCGGCGTCGTCGTCGCGGGCGCCGCCGATGGAGTCTATCTCGTCGATGAACAGGATGGTCGGGGCGTTGGCGCGCGCCTCCTCGAACTTCTCCCGGATGCGCTCTTCGGACTCGCCCTTGTACTTCGAGACCACCTCCGGTCCGGAGATGGTGGTGAAGTAGGCGTCCACCTCGTTGGCGACGGCCTTCGCGATGAGCGTCTTGCCCGTCCCCGGCGGGCCGTGGAGCAGGACGCCGCGGGGCGGTTCGACGCCGAGGCGGCGGAACAGCTCCGGTTCGGCGAGCGGGAGCTCTATCATCTCGCGGATGAGGTCGAGTTCCTCGTCCAGCCCGCCGATGTCCTCGTAGGTGACGTCGCTCGCCTCGCTCCCGGACGGCGCGGCCGTCGTCGGTGGCGCACCCGACCC
Source organism: Halomarina ordinaria (assembly GCF_030553305.1). Taxonomy (NCBI): domain Archaea; kingdom Methanobacteriati; phylum Methanobacteriota; class Halobacteria; order Halobacteriales; family Natronomonadaceae; genus Halomarina; species Halomarina ordinaria. Next base: position 757,358 of record NZ_JARRAH010000001.1, read on the forward strand.
GGCGGTGCTCGACTGGCCGCCGGACTCGCCCTCGCTCCCCTCGCCCGCCGAGGAGCGCGCGCGCCGCCCCGGGACGACGGTCACTCGGGTGTCCTCGGTGACCCGGACCGTCCCGTCCGGAGTGGTGCTCGTGATGTGGGCGTGGTCGCCGATGTCCTCGAGGTGGATGCGCTCGCCGGCGCGGATGGGCCGGTCGAGGAGTCGCCGCGTGACGTAGGCGGTGAGTTCGTCGTGCTCGGGCGTCTCGGGGAGCGAGACGGTGGCCCGTCGGGCGTCCTCGACGGGTTCCTTCCGGACGGTGACGGTCTCGCCGATGGTGACGTCCGCGTTGCGGCGCGTGTCCGCGTCGACGCGGACGACGCCGTCCTCGCCGCCGGGCCACACCTTCGCGACCGTCTCGCGTCCGCCCTCGCTCTCGATGACGACCGTCTCGCCGCTCAGGATGCCGAGCGTCCGGCACGTCGCGTTCGAGAGGCGGGCGATGCCGCGCCCCGCGTCTCGCTTCTCGGCTCCCTGGACGGTGAGGTCGACGCCGCGTGTCATGGTCGACGTTTCGTCGCCGCTGACTTTACCCCACCGACGGGGTAACGGCTTTGAGGAACGAGCGGCGACATCGAACCATGGTGACACAGGTCGAACGAGACGACGGGACGTGGTACGCCTGTGAGGACTGCGGGTTCATGCTGGAAGACCGGGAGGACGCCGAACGACACGAGGAACACTGCGACGCGGAAGAACCGACGTACATCCAGTGAGAAACGAGTTCGAGAGCGGGTTCGACGGAGGGTGAGAACCGACGGTGGCTGGCGGTCACGCGGGTCGAGTACGGACGGGACCGGGCACCGACGCTCCCCCGGCGTCGGGGGCCGTCTCCGACTCGTCGTCCGTCTCACCCGTCGTCCGTCTCACCCGTCGACCGTCTCCTCGTAGGGACGGTCCTCCTCGTCGGGGGCGACGAGTTCCCAGGCGAACTCGCCGGTCTCGTCCTCCGCGAAGACGAACACGCGGCCGCCGGCCTGTTCGAGGTCGGCCTCGACCTCGATGCGGTACGACCCCTGTCGGACGGTGACGCCGGGGAATATCGAGGACTCCTCGTCCCGGTCCAGGAGGACGCGCCCGACGCCCGTATCCTCCAGTATCTCGTCGGCCGTGCTGCGGTCGTTGACGTACACCAGGACGCCCTGCGTCCCCGTCGGGTCGGTGACGAGCACGTGGACGTCCTTGCCGGGCGGGGTGAGGACGGACCCCTCCGCTCGCTCGGGCACGCCGTGGTAGAAGACCGACCGCCCGTCGGTGTACTCGACGCCGACGCCGGCCGGGTCGAGTTCGACGGGGAGGGTGTCGGGGGCGATGTCGCTGCGGAACTCCATACCCGTGGTTTCGCGGGCGGGCGGAAAAACGCCGCGAAGGCGCGCGCCGCGCCGTTACCGTAACCACCAGCGGTAAGTGCTCACGCGAGCGAGAGAGGGGCGTGACCGACACCGGACGGGCGACGGCCCCCGCGGCGGGGACCGTCCTCAACGCGCTCGCGACGGGGGTCGGCAGCGCGTTCGCCATCGACCTGGACACGACGGCCACCGTCACCCTCGACGGGAGCGACGCCGTCTCCGGCGAAGTCGCGGAGGCCCCCGAGGCGGACACCCGCCTCGTCGAGCGGTGCGTCGAACTCGTCGTCGAGCGGTTCGGCGACGGAGGGGGCGGGCACGTCCGCACCGAGAGCGAGGTACCGATGGCCGCCGGGCTGAAGAGTTCGAGCGCCGCCGCCAACGCGACGGTCCTCGCGACGCTCGACGCACTCGGCGTCGGGTACACCGACGACGAGGAGACGGTCGGTGGGTCGGAGGGCAGAGCCGACGACCCGACGCCGACTCGCGCCGACGCCGCGCGCATCGGCGTGCGGGCCGCCCGCGAGACGGGCGTCACCGTGACGGGGGCGTTCGACGACGCCAGCGCCTCCATGCTCGGCGGCCTCACCCTCACCGACAACGAGCGCGACGAGGTACTGAAACGCGACGTCGTGGAGTGGGACGTCCTCGTCTGGGCACCTCCCGAACAGGCGTTCAGCGCCGACGCGGACGTGGCGGCCTGCCGGAGCGTCGCGCCGATGGCCGACCTCGTGGCCGACCTGACCCGCGAGGGGGCCTACGGCCGGGCGATGACGGTCAACGGCCTCGCGTTCTGCGCGGCGCTCGACTTCCCGACCGACCCCCTCGTGGCGGCGATGCCGCACGCGACGGGGGCCTCACTGTCGGGGACCGGCCCGAGTTTCGTCGCCGTCGGCGACCGAGAGGCGCTCGCGACCGTCCGCGACCACTGGGACACGTACGAAGGAACCACATGGCTGACCAGAACACAACAGGCGGGCGCCAGGACGAATCCCTAGACGCGCTCCGCGAAGAGATACAGAGCATCGACCGCGAGATGGTGGAACTCATCGCTCAGCGCACCTACGTCGCCGAGAGCATCGCGCGGGTGAAACGCGAGCAGGGCCTCCCCACCACCGACGAGCAACAGGAAGAACAGGTGATGGAACGCGCCGGCGAGAACGCCGCCCGTTTCGACGTGGACTCGAACCTCGTGAAGGCCATCTTTCGACTCCTCATCGAGTTGAACAAGGTTCATCAAAGAGAGAATCGCTGAGAAACGCTGTTTCCGGAGGACTGAACGCCCTCAGAAGACGTCTTCCGACTGTTGTTCAATCTTGATGGGGCAGTAGGTGATTGTGCTGTCGCCTGTCTATTCTCCAATCGCTATCGTGAAGCCCCACGTGAACCCTTCCCACGTCGTATCTGTTCCACGCTTTGGCGGGAACGATTCCTCGAAACGGTACTCCCCTGCGGGCAGACAGTCATCGCTTTCGGGCTCCGGGCCGAACCACTTGTCCATCGTCGCCTCCATTATTTCCTGCTCTGGGTAATGCAATACGGTGTATTCGGTCTGAATGCGCTCGCCTGCATCGAGCGACTGCCATCTGAGAACATCGTGGCGGATGAAGCGGACGAGATTCGTTTGCCAGCATCCTTCGACCGGACGGTCTGGGATAATCTGTTCGTCGGTTCCGAGTGCGTACCGTTGAATCCCTCTGTCAGTTGGAACGAGAACGAGCAGACAGTCTTCTTCACTCCAGATGTTGGAAAACGGTTGGACTGGGCCGAAGCCAACCGTTCGCTCTGTCGAAGAACGATTCTCGAATGAGCCACGAATCCGAGCGGGGACATCAGGTGAAAAATCACGCAATTTCTCTACTCCGAGCCGGAACGGAACGTTCCTCGGCTGAGAGTCGCCGGCAACGTCGATGTTCGGATACCACTCGGAGGGCATACCTGCTGAAAAGGTACTCTATGCGATAAAATCCACCCCGTGCCGAGTCGGTAGCACCGAAAGGCACAGTATTCTGTGTCCCCACAGTTTCCTATATGCCCACCATCACGGTCAACGTGGATGACGCCCTCAAAGAGCGGATGGAGAAGCACCCGGAAATCAACTGGAGCGAGGTGACTCGACAGGCCATCCGAGACAAAATCGAGAAACTCGAACTAATGGACGAACTGACCGCCGAGAGCGAACTCACTGACGCCGACGTAGACGAAATTGCCGCCAAAATCAACGAGAGCGCACGGAAGCGCATCGAAGGAGAGTCGGAGTAGTTCTGACGGATGAAGTTGGTCGTCGATGCGAACGTCGTCATCTCTGCACTCATCGCTGACTCGAAGACTCGGGAACTCATCGTCACACTCGAACCGGAACTGCTGACGCCCGAGGTCGTCCACGACGAAATCGAGGACTACGAAACCCTCATCGTCGAGAAGTCGGGGATGGAACTGGAGCGGGTACGCCAGTTCATGGGCCTCTTGTTCCAGTACATCGAGACGGTGCCTGCCAGTGAATTCTACCCGTACATCGAGGAGGCCGAAGAAGCGATAGGTGACACCGACCCCGACGACGTACTGTACGTCGCCTGTGCGCTCGCTCGTGACGCAGGGGTGTGGAGCGACGATTCTGATTTCGATGAACAAGACCTCGTGCCGGTGTTCACGACCAGTGAGGTCGTCGAATTATTCGATACGCTGTAATTCTACAACTCCCGAGGGAATCGAATGAGTGGTAAATTGCGCTGTCCCACATGGTGGATTTCACCTATCTGAACAAAGTGGAGCAGCGGGAGAGTCGGTAATACGACCGATGAGGAGCGTCTGTTTGTTCTCCTGCATCGGGAAGGGAGGCCAACTGACCAATCTAATTTACTACTAGCTCCAGTATCCTACCGTATGGGAAGCTACGCGAGACCGCCAGTTGGCCAAAACTGAACGGTGAGGACGACGAACCGGCGACGACCAATCTCCGTGATTTTGATTCGGACGACGAATCGCCGGCCAAACTCGGTGAGGTTCTGTCGGGGCGACTAGCGGATATCGACATCGACTCCGTCGAGGCGGTTCGTGAAACGCGAGAGCGTCGATGAAGGTATTCGTCGATACGAACGTATTCATTGCCGCAGATGCGCTCTCACGTCGTCAGGTGGATACGAGCATCGGCGTCTTCGAGTCCCTCAGCCAGACGGGTGCGTGCTACATCCGACGTATCTATCCAGCGACCACCTGCCGAACCGAGTGAACGAGTCTTCGAGGGGGTTCACGATTCGGCGGTACCACTGTCGGCGAGTCGCTCCGCCCCATGTGGGTCGTGAGCCGGAGCGTATACCGTCGGGTAAGCAGCGAGCTGATCGGCGATGTGAGCTACTGTCTTCCGTGCAGCGGTCGGGTCATCACAGATACCGGCGACCGTCCGCGAGCGAACCTGTTGCAGGTCGAATGTGGCGTCGCCTCCTACCAACACCCACCGCTCCGCCCCGTCCTCCGCCCCACGTATCAGCACCGACTGGTGGCCATACGTGTGACCTGGCGTCGGAACGAGTCGTACCGCTTTATCCTCCGTGAGCGCACGACTCTTCGGAAATGCCCCGAACGGCCCGTCGTCGTAATCGACTGGCGATGGGGTGAAGAAGTCGGGCCAGCGACATCGTAGCGCTCCGACAGTCGGTCGTTCGAGTTCGGTTCGACTCGCGAGGAATCGCGCGTTCGGGAAGTGATGGAGACCGCCGGTGTGATCGCCGTGGAGGTGTGTCATCGCCACAATGTCGACGTTCGCTGGATCGACGCCGAGTCGGTCGAGTTGAGGGCCACTCTCGTCGTCCGAATGCACGTCGAACCGAAGGAGACGGTCGTACACCAGACGAGTCCCGAGGTCGCAGTCGAAGTAGCCCGGTTCGGCGGTCCGAGCCGTCTCACCGGCATCGATCATGACCGTCGTCTCGGGATGTTCGACGAGGAAACACGTGACCGGCAGCCAGTCCGTCCACCGGGGGTCGAGCACGATGCTGCCGAACCGGGTCACGTCGGGCCCTGCGAGCACCCGATGAGCCCGCTTCACCGCGACTCGACCGGTTCGGATAGCGTGAATCCGGATGTCACCGAGGTCGAGCGTGGTCGGCGGCCCCGTCCGAACCTGCCTGGAGACGGGCGCGGTCACTTGACCGAGCGTAACCAGTCCAGCGGCCCCTACGAGGAGTGATCCAGCCATCGTGAGTCTTCTAATCCGGCGGGACATGGTGGGTGATATCGGTCCACAATTGGGCGCGGACGGCTTTATCATCTCCCACAGAACGAGTGTGCATCACCACTCCGAACGGGCGTCTACCTCGCGAGCGGTTAACTCGCGATCCGCGCCCCGTACGCGCGCCTCATTCAGCACTACCGGTGGCAACGTATCACCGACAGAGGGGATTCGACGGGACGTCACCGGCGATTGCGCACACTCGTGTATGTGCGGGTCAATGAGGTCGCCTGGAGCGTCTGTTTTCGAGAGACCGAACGCCGCAAAAGGAGGCCATCTCACCGGGTCGTGGTACGGATTTCAGCCACCTGAACGAGGTGTAACAGCGGGAGAACAGGCTACGAAGCAGCTGTTTCAGGACCTCTATCAGTTGTCTGGGGCGACCTCTTCGTCCGACAATCGTCCGTCCGTTCCGCGGTCGGTGATAGGTGGCACGATTCCACAGCCACCCTGGTCACGGGTCCGCTTGCGGGCGGGACTCGCAGCGCTATCGATGCATTGCGGGTACCGAGTAGGTTACCCGAGCACTCCGAGTATACCCAGAATCCACCGAACGATTTCAGAGGTGGTGAACACGGCACCTTCCAGACGGGAAAGTACTCGTTCCGTCCACAGGGCAGCAACGATCAGTAGAGAGATCACAGCTAACCACACGACCGTCTCCAGTGCCGGGCCGCTGACTACGAGCGGACGAACGACCGCTGCGACACCCAGAATCCCCGTGATATTGTAGATGTTGCTGCCGACGACGTTACCGACCGAGACACCGAGGCTTCCTCGCTGGATAGCCACCAGCGAGACCGCGAACTCCGGCGTCGAAGTACCCGCCGCGACGATCGTGCCGCCGATGACCCACTCGGAGATGCCGACGCCACGGGCCAACTCCGAAGCGGCTACCACCATGTAGTCGCCACTTACGAGCACCAGCGCCAACCCACCGACGAGGAATCCGAGGTCGCGCCCACGGACGGTCACGCGTTCGGTCACGGGACTGGTCACCTCCCCTTCTCCGAGTGGTCGATCGGTGGTCACGGTCGATTCTGACTGGCCGACACGGAGTAGATAGACCGTATAGGCGACGAACAACCCCGTCAGGAGTACGCCTTCGAGCCTCGTAATCTGGAGGTCGAAGATCACGACTCCACCGACGAGGGTGCTCGTCAGTAGAGCGATACCGTCGCGACGAACGAGGGATTCCGTGACCGGAATCGGTGTCAACAGGGATATCACCCCCAGAATGAACGCCAGATTGTAGACGTTCGAGCCGAGGACGTTGGCGACCGCGATATCACCCAACCCCTTGAGCGCGGCATCGACCGAAACCGAGAGTTCGGGCATCGACGTCCCCATCGCGACGATAGTCAGCCCGATAATGAGGTCGGAGAGTCCGAACGTCTGCGCCAACCGGACGGCAGCATCGACGAGGAATCGCGCGCCGATCCACAGCCCCAGTATCGAGAGAAGAATCACACCGATTTGAACGATTGGACCGCCTTGCACCATCGGACGGGGTTACCGCGGGTCGGACAATCAAGGTTGGGCACCCAGCGTCTACTACCGGAGGCACGTGCCTGTGTGCGTATCTCCCTGTGAGCGGACCGATATCGCGTGTGATTCGGAGTCCGAATCCATCGAACAGGTTTCGTTCGACTGTTCCGCCAGTGTGTTCACTCGCGGCTCGCCACGTCGGCGCGCGCCGCCGACTCGGACACGTCCGGGACGAGCCACGCGGGGACGACGCGCGTGAGTACCACCATCCCGACCAGTTCGACGAGCGTCTGGGTCACGACGACGGCGGGGGCCAGCTCGTAGCCGGCAGGGAGCGCGAGCGCGAGCGGGAGCACGACCAGCGAGTTGCGGGTGACCGACGTGAACACGAGCGCCCGAGTCTCCCCGACGTCCATCCCCAGCGCTCCCGCCGCGAACCGACCGAGGAGCGGCATGACGACCAGGAACGCCACGTACACCGGGACGACGGTCGCGACCTGTCCGATGGAGTCCCACACCCGGGGGAGCTGGGAGGCGACGACGACGAACAGTGTCGCGGCCAACATCGGGACGGGCAACCACCCCATCGCCACCTGCCATCGCTCGCCCGGCGCGGACCGGTCGGCCCAGAGTTCGGTGAGCCAGGCGAGCGTCAAGGGGAGCGCGATGACGAGGAGAAACGCCTCGACGAACGGTTCGGGCTCGATGGCCTCGGCGATTCCCTCCCCCATGAAGAGCCAGAGGTACAGCGGGAGCAGCGACAACTGGACGAGCATCAGGGCGGGCGTCGTCGCGGTCACCAGCTCCGCGTCGCCACCCGCGAGGTCGGTGAAGGTGATGACGTAGTCGATACACGGCGTCAGGAGCACCATGAAGGCGCCGACGAGGAGGACCGGACGCGGCGGGAGCGCTCGGGTGAGGACGAAGACGACGACGGGGACGACGAGGAAGTTCATCCCGAGCGCCGCGGCCACGTACCGCGCGTCGCGGAACGCACGGCGGAGTCGGACGAACGGTATCTCGAGGAACGTGACGTAGAGCAGGACGGCCAGCACCGGGTCGATGAACCGCTGGACGACCGGCGTCGCGTCCGGCCGACCGAGGGCGAGGCCGACCGCGAGGAGGACGGCGACCGCGTAGACCGAGACCTGACGCCGCTGGAGGCGCTCCTTGGCGTTCATCTACGGACCGGTTCGTGGTCCGGCGGGTAACGTCCGTCGTTCTCTCACGACCGGGCCACTCGGGGCGTCGCGCGGCCCACCGCTCGCGTCGCCACGGTCGACGTCCCGCGTCCGCCACCGGGGCTCCCGAAACACACGAACGCGAACGACGCGAAAGAGCGTGACCGTCCCCGCCGTCACCGCACACGTGCGGCGAGCGAGACGCTCATCACGCCGTAGGTCGCGCACGCACCCTGCGCCTGCTCCGAGACGAACTCGTACTCCGGGTTCGTCTCGACGGCGGTCACGTCGAACCCCGCCGCCTCGACCGTCGACCGGTAGTCGTCGACCTGTTCCGCGCCACCGATGCAGGCCGCCCAGAGGTCCGCGTTCGTCTTGATGCGCTCGGGCATCCGGGCCTCGCTGACGATGTCCGAGAGCGCCAGTCGACCGTCGGGGCGCAGGACGCGCGCGATTTCCTCGAAGACGCGGTCCTTCTCTGCCGAGAGGTTGACGACGCCGTTCGACACCACGGCGTCGAACGAGTCGTCCTCGAACGGGAGGTCCTCGACGTAGCCCGCCTCGAACGCGACGGTCTCGAACCCCCACTCGTCGCCGAGCCGTCGCGCCTTCGAGAGCTGTTCGTCGGTCATGTCGAGCCCGGTCACGCTGCCGGTCTCGCCGACGTGTCCCGCGGCGACGAAGACGTCCATCCCGGACCCGCTACCGAGGTCGAGGACGTCCTCGCCCTCGCGGAGGTCGGCGAGGTCGAAGTGGTAGCCGACCCCCGCGAACGAGTCGATGGCGTCGTCGGGGACCGCATCGAGGTGAGTCGACGGATAGCCGAGGCGCTCGGCCAGCGGGCGGCCCATCTCGAAGTGGAATTCCTCATCGGGGGTCCGGGCCACGTCCCGGTAGACCGCCTTGACCTCCCGCTCCAGTCTCTCGACGTCGAGCGAGCGCGACTGCGTCATCCCCGGAGCTCCGGTCGTTCGACCACGAGGTCGGTCTCGACGGCGACGGCGTTCGTGACGTCGTCGAGCAGCGGGGACGTGGCCTCGACTCGCTCCCTCAGTTCCGCGAGTTCCTCCTCGGAGGCGTCGGCCTCGACGTACGCCGTACAGGAGATGGCGTCGTAGCCGGCGCGGACGTCCTCGGAGATACCGAGGAAGCCCCTGAGGTCGACGTCCCCCTCCAGTTCGAACCGGAGGCTGTCGAGGTCGATGCCCATCGCGGCGGCGTTGGCGGCGTAGCCGACGCTCAGACACGACCCGACGGCGGCGAGCAGGAGCTCCACCGCGTTCGGTGCCGTCCGTTCACCGAGTATCTGTTCCGGTTCGTCGCCCGCTATCTCGAACTCCCGGGTGGTGATTCGTTCGCCGGCCTGGTCGAAGTCGTCGATGACCGTCACGCAGCGCAGGGCGTCGTCCCACTCCGTCTCCGCGCGGAACGTGAACCGTCCCACCTCCGGGTCCTCGGTTATCGCGTCGACCGCCTGGCCGAGCTGTTCTACGTTCACTCCGTTCGTCGTCGTCATGGTCTCTCGTCACCTCTCCGGGACGCGCTCCGACCCCGGAGGGGCGTCGAACGCCCGCTCGGGGCCCCGTCGCGTCCCGGCCAGCGGCTACGGAACGGTCGACGATGTAGGTATCTCGTGACGTCCGTGCGTGCCTCGCCGTCCGTGCAGCGGGTGACCGACGGTCAGGGTGTGCCGTTCGGTGCGTCAGGGTTCGCTGGCGGTCGGTTCGAGCGCCAGGGGTCGCGCCTCGCCCCGGTAGGCCTCGAAGGTCGACTCGGCCCACTCGCGCGTCTCGGGGGCGTCGGTGTCGACGAGCACCTGGACCGTCCCGCTGTCCTCGTCGTAGCAACTGACGGCGACGCGGTCGTCGAAGAGGCCGACGCCGTAGAACGGGAGGTCGTCGTGGACCCGGACGATGAGGGTGCCGCTCTCGATGGCCGCCTCACAGTGGTCCCTGTACGTCGAGAGGACGTACCGGGCGACGTGCGGCGGGTCGATTATCTCCGTGCGCATCCCGTCGACTATCTGCCGGCGTATCTCGTCCTTGCAGGGTTCGAACAGGGCGAGGTCGGTGCCGACGAACCGAAACCGCTCCGTCTCCCGGAGCAGCGAGGCGAACCGGCTCACCGGGCGGTACGGCGCGTCGACCTCGGCCGTCGTCACGACCGCGTCGGTCACCATCTCGACGGTGAACCCGGCCTCCGCACCCGGGAGCCACCGCCAGGCGTCGCGGAGGGCTCGTTCGGTCTCGAGGCGCTCGAGGAGGCCCCGCAGACCGTGCGAGACGAACGCGCCCAGTTCCGTCACCTCGTACCGGTTCCCCGCTCGCCGTACCCAGCCACGCTCCTCGAACGCCCGGAGGGCCCGACCGACCGTCGACGCCGACGCCCCGGTCCCCGACCGGAGGTCGGCCCGACTCGCGGGCCGTTCCGTCAGCGCGTCGAGAACGGCGACGCGGTGGGCCGACCGCGCGAGGAACTCGATGTCGGCGAGCGCACCGCTCGTGGTCCTCGGTATCATGGTAGTCGTACGCACACGTGTAGTATAGTTGTTCGGGTGCGCCGGACCGACACCGGAACGGTGCGGACGAGGTCGGTTGACGACGTCCACGGGGGTGACTGAGGCGTCGAAGCGCGCCGAGACGACGGCGAGTTCCGTGACGAAGGGATTCGTGCTAACATATGTCTCTCCTCGGACCTGTTTTTCACGTCGCGAAATCCTTCAGCGAATAACTACACGACTGCCGAGCGCCCTGTTCCGGACGTCGAGGGACGGCCCGGTACCGTCGCTCGGCGCGAGGTGAAACCATGAAGCAAGCCAAGGGAGACGTTCAGGTCAGAGTCGACACGCCGGACGCCATCGCCCGTCAGGAGATGGACTTCGGCGACGCGAGCGAGTACGGGGAACTGAGCGGCGAGTACTTCACGATGAAGGCGGGGACGGACCTCTCGCCGTTGCTGGAGGGGCTCGAAGACGACCTCTGTCAGTGCCCACACTGGGGGTACGTCGTCGAGGGGTCACTCACCGCCCGGTACACGGACGGGACCGAGGAGGTGGCCGCGACCGGCGACCTCTTCTACTGGCCGCCGGGACACACCGTCCGGGCCGAGACGGACTCCGACTTCGTCATGTTCAGCCCGCAGGACGAGCACGCGGCGGTCCTCGACCACGTCCTGGCCAGACTCGACGGTCTCGAGGAGGGGCGGTGAATCGTGGCGACGACGCCGACCGCGACGGCGACAGCGACGGTCGCCTGCCCGCGGTGCGACCGGTCGGTCGACGCCCCGGTCCCCGGCCCGGGAGTCGAGGCGACGCCCAGTCCCTACCGCGTGGCGTTCGGGGACCACCGCGAAGTCCACTGTCCCGCCGGCCACCGGGTCTGGGTGTACTACTGCTGAGGCCGGGCCCCCCGGATTTCCGTTTTCCCGACACGTCCGAACAGTGTTATAGGTGTAGTGCCACGTGTTACCATGGACTCAGCGGTTCGGGACATCGAGTTCCTCGCGCGGTCGGCCCACCGCGTGGCGGCACTGGAGGCACTGGCCGAGGGGGGGCACGACCGCCGCGACCTGCGTCTCGCGACGGGCGCGTCGGACCCGACGGTCGGGCGCATCCTCCGGGACTTCGAGGGCCACTCCTGGGTCGTCCGGACGGGGCCGGTGTACGAACTCACGCCCCTCGGCGAGTTCGTGACCGAGCGGTTCCTCGAACTCCGCGAGGCGATGACGGCGGCCGGGACGCTCCGCGACGTCTGGCGCTGGCTCCCCCGGGAGATGGAGGGGTTCGCGGTCGAACACTTCGAGGACGCCGTCGTCTCCTACCCCGGTCCGAGCTACCCCTACCAGCCCGTCGAGCGCGTCAGCCACCTGCTGGAGACGACCGACACGATTCGAGGGCTCGGGACGACCATCTACAAGTCGGGGAACCTGGAGGTGTTCTGCCGGCGCGTCCTCGACGGGATGGAGACGGAGTACATCTACTCGCTTCCGGTCCTTCGGGCCATCGTCGCGTGGAACCCCGAGCTCACCGCCCGGGCGTTCGAGTGCGACAACTGCACGGTGCTGGTCCACGACTCGCTCCGGGACGACGACCGCTGCGGCCTCAACGTGATGGACGACTGCATCGGCATCTGCGGCCACGACCCCGACACCGCCCAGCTCGAGGCCGTCATCGACACCGCCTCAGCGGAAGCGCGCGAGTGGGCGGTCGACGTCTACGAACGACACCGCCGGGAGGCGCGCCCGTTCGACCGCGAGGAGTTCCTCGACGCGGACGACGGCGGGCGCGAGCGCCTGCGCGTCGAACCGTGACGGGCGTCGGCGCTCGGGGCGGGCCTCGTCACGGTCGGTGGCGGCCCCGCGACGACGGGCGTCAGTCGCCCGCGTCGGAGACGTCGAGCGCACCCTCCTCGGCCGTGGTCGCCTCGCGCCACCACACCAGTTCGAACTCGATGCTCTGTTTCGCCTCCGTGTCCCCCTCGTCCCAGTCCGACTCCCCCTCCAGTTTGAACGTCACCGGGTCGACGGGGTCCAGCGTGACCCGCGTCTCCCCGAGGGCGAGCGCCACGTCGCCACCCCCGTCGAGCTGGTCGGCCAGGTCCCGGAGGTAGGCGGCGATGTCGGTTCGCGTCGTCCGCTCTTCGGTCTCTAGTTCCCCCATGTGCAGGGAGAGGGTACTCGGCGACTAAGCGATGGGGGGTAGTTCTCGGTCGGCGGGACGTATCCCGAGGGGAGAAGGTCGAACGCTCACTCGGGTCGGTCGCCCTCGTCGTTCAGGGCGGCGCAGACGCGCTCAGTACGTCCAGAGCCGGTCGACGCGCTCGTCGACCTCCGGGTGTTCGTCCCGGAGCGTCCCGACGTCCGTCTCGCCGTCGACGTTGACGACGTGGACCTCGCCGCGGCGCTCGGCGTACACGTCCTGGAAGTCGTAGACGACGCCGACGACGGTGACGTCGTCCGGCACGTCGTCGCTCTCGCGGAGGAACTCGACCTGCCGGTCGACGTTGTACTCGACGAGGTGGTTCACCGCCTCCGTCCGGGACAGGTCGTCGGGGAGCGCCTCGACGCCCGCCTCGAGCCGGGGGGCGAGCAGACCGACGCAGTGTTCGATACCGGCCGGTTCGGAGAGACCCTCCGTCAGGTGGTCGTAGGTCGCCGTGACGGCGCCACAGCCGGTGTGGCCGACGACGACGACGGTCCTCGTCCCGGTGTGTTCGACCGGGTAGAGGACGTCGCCCGAGACGGCCTCGCCGGCGTCGGTCCGCTGGACGACGCGGTTACCGATGTTGCCGACGGTGAAGAGGTGGCCGGGCGTGTCGTTGCCCCACATCAGGTCCTGGAGCACGCGCGAGTCCGAGCAACAGACGGTGACGGCGGCCGGGTGCTGTGCGTCCTGTACGTCGTCGAAGCGGGAACGGAACTCGTCGGCGTGGGCCGCGTTGCGCTCGAGGAGTTCGATGACCGTCCGGTGCATACCTGATAGCCAGGTCCGACCCGACGTATTTTTTGCGTGTCGCTATCGAGGCGAGGGCGGGGCGCATGCACGCGCAAGATATAGGGTCCGGTCGCGAGTAGGCCGGGCCATGTCGGTTCCTGTGTGCGAGAACGGGACGCGTAGTGCGGGGTGTCGCTAGGTGGGCGAGTCCGACCAATCAGCGGTCGCCGCTGGCGAACAGACGTCCGCGGCGGACATCCTCGAGTCGCTCATCGAGACGGGCCGAAGCGAGATGGAGCGCGAGACGTCGGGCCTCCTGCTGTCGGGGCTCTCGGCCGGCCTCGACATCGGGTTCGGACCGCTACTGATGGCGGTGTTGCTCACGCTCTCCGAGAGCGGGTACGGGGACGTGGGGACGGAACTGCTGCTGGCGAGCGCCTACGCGGTCGGGTTCATCCTCGTCATCGTCGGCCGCTCGGAGCTGTTCACCGAGCACACCACGCTCGCCGTGATGCCGGTCTTGGACGGTCGCGGGTCGGTGGGAGAGCTGGCTCGGCTCTGGGGGCTGGTGTACGTGGGCAACATCGTCGGCGGGGTGCTGTTCACCGTGTTCGTCGTCACGCTGATGCCCAGCCTCGGGGTCGCGGAGCCCGAGGCCTTCGGGACGATCGCACAGAAACTGGTCGAGTACGACCTCACACAGCTGTTCGTCGCCGGTATCCTCGCGGGCTGGCTGATGGGGCTGCTCGCGTGGCTCGTCACTGCGGCCCAGGAGACGACGAGCCGGCTGCTCGTCATCTGGCTCGTCACCGCCTCCATCGGGCTCCTCCACCTGCCCCACTCCATCGCGGGCAACGTCGAGGTGCTGTTCGGACTGTTCCTCTCGCCCGAGGTGGTGTTCCTCGACTACGTCGCCTTCCTCGCGCTGGCGACGGCCGGGAACGCGGTCGGCGGCGGCGTGTTCGTCGCCCTGCTGAAGTACGGCCACGTCGTCCGCGGGGCCTGACCGGGCCACGGGTCGCCGGCGGCTACCGGTTCGCCTCGAACCAGTCGACGGCGAAGTCGACCAGTCGCGGCTGCGAGGCGAGTTTGGCCGTCGCGGTCCCGACCCGGCCGTCGGCGAGGCCGACCTCGCGCTCGAAGGCCCGCCCGAGGTCGGGAAAGTCTCCGGTGTCCTGCTCGATGTCGTCGTACTCGACCCAGCGTCGCTCGCCGTCGACGAGCGTCGCCGCCCCCTCCGTGACCCGCTCGGTCGGGAGGTCGGCGCGGTACTCAGCGAGGTGGAGCGAGGTGTTCGCGTCGTGGCCGACGCCGAGCAGGAGGACGTCGCCGGCGAGGTCGTAGACCCGCGCGAGCGGCGAGGGCTCGCCGAGCGCGTCGTCGAGGCCGTGGTCACCGACGACGAACTCGGCGTCGGCACCCCACGCCGCGAACGAGAGCGACGGGTGGTCGCTCCGGCGCACGTCCGGGTAGTCGCGGACGCACTCCGGTATCGCGCCCATCCCCCGCGTGGGGGTGACCGCCGGCCGGTAGGGCGGCATCGTCTCGCGAATCCGCTCGACCCACCCCTCGGGGACCGGCGGGTCAGACCAGTCGGTCGGGTCGGAGTTCTGCGTCGAGTGCGTCGGAACGACGAGCGTCCCGTCCTCGGTGACGGCCGCCCGCAGGGCGTCGACCACCGCCGGCGCCCCGCCGCAGACCCAGCCGAGCGACCCGAGCGAGGAGTGGACGAGGAGCGTGTCGCCCGCCTCGACGCCCAGCGCCCGGAGGTCGTCGAGGAGCGACGTGGTCGTGACCGGTTCGTCCACCGCGTCGACGGCGTCCCGTTCGTCCATACCGCTCGCACGCGACCGGCCGGTTTCAATACTCCCGCTTCGTGCCGGGCGAGGGTTCTTCGCGGTGGCCGCCCGACCGTCCACAATGAGTCCGACTGTCGGGAGGGGCCGGTGACGGTCGCACGCTGGGTGCGCGGGCTGTGGACGTACTACCGGGGGTACACGCGGACCGCGATACACGCGGCTTCGACGGCGACGCTGACCATCTTCGGCCTGCTCGCCATCGTCGACCCGCTGTTCGTAGTGGTCGCCATCGTCTCGTACGTCGTCCCACCTATCGCGCTGTACGCGACGGACGCCGACCTCGGGCGAACGACCGCGGCGACCGACGGCGAACCGCCACGCGACGGGTCCGAGCGCGTGCGACGCGTCCCCGCTGGTGGCTCGAAGAGGACGGGAGGTGATACGGACGGCGACTCGGACTCGGATAGCGACGGACGCGATGGCGACAGCGACGCGGACGGGACGGATACCGATTCCGACGGGACGGACACCGACACCGACTCGGACAGCGACGGGTGACGGCGAGCCGAGTGCGAGTGCCCGCGTTCAGAACTCGACCGCGAGGGCGTCGAGGGCGTCGTGCTGGCGGGCGGTGTGGGCCGCGGTCAACGGGGAGACGCTCACGCGGCGTTCGAGGATGGCCCGGCGGTCGGTGCCGACGGGGTCGGTGGTCTCGCCCTCCGCCATCCGGCCCCAGATGCGGTCGACCAGCGTGATGTGACCGTCGCGGCGCTTCGCGCCCATGTCGTACACCGTCGAGGGGGTCGTCACCTCCATCTCGCAGGGCTCGCCGTCGGCGACGGGGACGTTCACGTTCAGGTAGTCGGCCTCCTCGAAGACGCCGCGGTCGAGGGCGCGGTCGACCAGGTACTCCGCGACGCGCATCGCCTCGGCGTACTCGTCGTATCCCGGGTCGAAGGTCCGGTAGTCCACCTCGCCGGTCGGGATGTACATCGAGACGGCGATGGCGGGGACGCCGAAGAAGGCCGCCTCGACGGCCGCGCTGATGGTCCCCGACCGGCCGAGGACGTACTGGCCGAGGTTCGCCCCCCGGTTGCACCCCGAGACGACGACGTCCGTCTCGGGCACGAGCGACGACAGGCCCGCGACGACGCAGTCCGCCGGCGTCCCGTGAATCGCGTAGCCCAGTTCGTGTTCGTCGACGGCGACCCGCGAGGACATCGAGCGCCCCACCGCGCTCTGGTCGTCGGCGGGGGCGACGACGGTGACGTCGGCGACCGAGGAGAGCGCGCGGTGGAGCGCCTGCAGCCCCGTCTCCTCGATGCCGTCGTCGTTCGTCAAGAGGACCTGCATGCCCACCCTGCGCTCGCGCGTCGCAAAAGCGCATCGGGCCGAGAGACCTACAACCCCACCCGGGGTATCGCCGGACGGCACACGCGGCCTGGCCGATGACGCACGATGAACACACGAACAGTCTACACGCTCGTCAGCCTCGGCCTCGTCCTGACCGTGGCGACGAGCATCGCCTTCCTCGGCGGCTGGGACGCCGCCGACGAGACGCCCCTCCCCGACGGTGACGGCGACCGGACGGGAAGCATCGGAACCCTCGCGGTCGACGACAGCGGCCTGACCGAACGCGGGACCACGCCACTGAGCGACCGGCACGGCGGACGCGACGGCCCGGACGACGCGCGTGGCCCCGACGCGGCCGAGGGGCCGTCGGCCGCCGGCGGGGGCGACTCACCCGACCGCGACTCCCCGGAGGGCGAGCACTCACACACCGACGGTGACGCCGGCCGACGCGACGGGCGGTCGGCCGGCGTCGAGGCGACGGGCTGAGTCGAGGGCGGCGGTCGAATCAGTCGAATCAGGTCGGGACGGCGTCCACGGCCGTCTCGGCGTCGACGACGAGGTTGTACGCCCGTTCGTCGTCGTTCCAGAGGAGCAGACCGTTCTCGACGACCAGCAGGTCGCCGAAGTCGGCGCGCAGGAGGTCGCGGTTCAGCGCGGACTCCCGGGTGCAGACTGCGTAGTGGTCGACCGACTGGCTCCCGTCGCCGATGCGAAACAGCGGGTTGCCCCGCCCGAGGTCGTGGCTGAGTTTCACCGCCAGCAGGTCGATGCGGTCGGTGACGTGGTCCTCGGCGTCGGCCATCCGCGCGAAGCGCTCGGCGTCGGGGGCGACGTCGACGGCGCGCGCACCGTCGCGCCGGAGGACGGTCGAGGCGTACTGGACGTCGACGTTGACGAACTCGCCCGGGTCGCCGTCGGGGTCGGTCGCCGCGTCGTCGAGGCGACGCTGGACCTCGGGCACCGCGAGGTCGGGTTCGACGTCGAACGACCAGCCGCGGTCGCTCGGGGTCACGCCCGGCCAGAGGCGCACCTCGGGGCCGTACACCGAGAGGTCCGACTCCCGTTCGAGGGTGCGTTCGACCTCGCGCAGGCCGACGGCGGTGTTCTTGTCGGCGGGCGCGAGGCCGAGGAGGGTGCCGTCGTCCGCGAGACCCGCGGCGTAGCGCCGGGCGACCGACGCGGGGTCGTCCAGTTCGCTCCAGACGTTCGCGAAGAGGACGAGGTCGTAGGTCTCCGCTATTTCGAAGTCCTCGGCCGTCTCGCGGTGGACGGTGACGCGCTGGTTCTCCCGCCCCACGACGAGGCGCTCGAACACGTCGGCGGCGGCGCTCGGTTCGACCGCGTGGTAGTCGACGAGCGCCTCGCCCGCGAGCAGGTCGAGGAGGCCGAGCGCCGGGCCGCCGACGCCCGCACCCACGTCGAGGACGCGCAGGGTTCGGGGGAGCAGGCCCGCCCGCCCGAGGTCGGCGAGGGCGTACTGCGCGACGGCGTAGTAGTCGGGGAGGTGATAGAGCGCGTAGGCGAGCGCCGTCTCCGCGTCGTACTCGACGGGGTGCTGGCGGTAGTAGTCCTCCTTGACCCGTCGAATCGTGGCGCGCAGTCGGTCGCCGCTCTCGCCGGCGTACCACTCCGTCCCGTAGCGCTCGACGAGCAGGTCCTCGAGGCGGGCCTCGTGCCCGCTCGGGAACCGCCGGACCGTCTCGAGTCCCACCTCGGCCGGTCCCTCCTCGACCGGCGTGAAGGTGCCGTCCTCGCGCTCGCGCACCCGGAGGTCGACCGCCGACTCGCGGAGCACCTGCCGGACGACGGCCGGGTGCGGTCGCCCCTCGACGTACTCGCACAACTCCTCGGGGTCGAGCGGGCGCACCGAGCGCAGGTAGCGCGCCGCGTCGAGCACCTGCTCCCGCTGGTCGGCGTTCATCGCCCCGCCTCGCGGTAGAGGACCTCGAAGGCCTCGTCGTCGGCGTCGGCGAGTCGGTCGGCCGCTGCCGCCACCGCCTCCGCGCCGCCGAACGTCGCCTGTATCTCGGCGTAGACGCGCGGCGTCCCGTCGGTGACGCGCTCGACGAGGTCCGAGAGACGCCGCGAGACGGGCGTGTGGAAGCGCTCGTCGACCGGTTCGCCCGCGAGGCCGTAGGCGAGGACGGCGGCGTGCGCCTGCGCCTGGACCGTCCGCATCGCCCGGTCGTGCTCCTCGCCCGTCGTCTCGAAGAGGTCGTTCCCGCGCTCCGCGAGGTCGGCGCGCAGGCGGTCGGTCACCTCGCCCGGTCGGTCCGGGACGACGGCGACCCGGCCGGGGGCGGCGTTCGCGGCGAACAGGGGGTGGAGGCTCACCCGCTCGCGGTCGGGTGCGTGTTCGCGCATCGCCTCGACCGGGCCGGCCATCACGCCGCTGAGGTCGAGCAGCGCGCGCTCGGCCCGCTCGGCGTGAGTGGCGACGGCCGCCCCGACGACGGACATCGGGACGGCGAGGCAGACGGCGTCGAAGCGCTCGGCGGTGTCGAGCGCGACGGCCCGCCCGCCGGTGGTCTCGGCGGCCCGCTCCGCCGCCCCGGGGTCGGTGTCGGCGTAGGCGAGGTCGGCGTCGACGCTCGCGCCGAACCACGTCCCCATCTCGCCCGCGCCGACGACGAGTACGTCCATGCCCCAGCACACTCCCGCGCGGTGCAAAAGCCTGTCCGAGTGCGTTCGCACTCGACGGACGGCCTACGGCCGACGTCCGTCGAGTCGCTCGTGGAGGGTCGCCTCGACGTCGTCCGGGTCCGCCACGTCGGAGAGCGCACAGTGAAACGACGTCCCTGGGAGCCGTCGCCGGAGGACGAGTTCCTCGCTCGTGCGCTCGACACCGGTAAAGCGCGACCACGGGAGGTACACCGACCGGACGGCCCCGAACGGCCGGACGACGATGCCGCCTTCGAGGGCGGTGTAGCGGACGCTCCGTCCAGTGCTGTAGGCGGAGCCGACGAACCCGCCCCCGAGGCTCGCCAGCAGTGAGCCACCGACGTCCGCGAGGTCGCGAGCGAGGAACCACGTCGCGACTCCGGCGACGATGCAGCCAACGCCGAGAGCGACGAACCCGACGCGCTGCCATCGACGCCGTGTCCGGGTCGGCCCGCCGGTCCACTCGACGAGGACGGACTGGTTCGCCATCCGGTCGGCCGCGTATCGATTGTCGGCGGCGACGAGGACGGCGAGTCCCGCGCCCCCCGTCGCGGCGAGGCCGAGGAGGACCGAGAGCGAACCCCGGAGGACCGAACCGGACACGAGCGCGTCGAACATCCAGACGACGATGGCGGCCGTCGGGAGGACGACGAGCGCGAGGTGCAGGCGCGTCCGGGCGAGGACGGGAGCGAGGTCGTATCGCACCGCCGCGAGTGAGAGGATGGCGCCGACGGCGAGGGCGAGTACCGGCCCTCGGGGGACGAGCGATGGCGCGACGAGGGTGCCGACCGCGAAGGTACCCCACGCGCCGAGCGCGAGGGGGAAGCGGAGGGGAGGGCGATTCACGACGGGCGTTCGACCCGCCGGGAGAAAGTTCTTACTCGACGACCAGTTCGCGGGGGTAGTCGGTGAGGTTCTCGTAGCCGTCCTCGGTGACGACGACGATGTCCTCGATGCGGACGCCGCCGACGTCGGGGTCGTAGAGGCCCGGTTCGACGGTGATGACCATGCCCGGTTCGAGGTCGCCGCCGCCGGGGCCGAGGCTCGGGCGCTCGTGGATGTCGAGGCCGACGCCGTGGCCCGTCGAGTGGATGAAGCCCGTCTCCGTGGTCGGGTCGTCGCGGAGGGTCGGCTCGCCGGCCGCCTCGTAGACGTCGCAGACGGCGTCGTGGACGTCCGCGCCGGTCGCGCCGGGTTCGACGGCGGCGAGGGCGGCCTCCAGCGCCTCCTCGGTGAGGTCGTACCACGCCCGGACCTCGTCGCTCGGCGTCCCCTTCACGAACGTCCGGGTCATGTCGGCGAAGTACTTCGACTCCTTGTCGCGGGGGAAGACGTCGACGATGACGGGTTCGTCGGCGTAGAGGGGGCCGTTGCCCCGGTCGTGGGGGTCCGCGGCCGCCGCGCCGCAGGCGACGATGCTCTCCTCCAGCGCGTAGCCCTCCCGGAGGAGCGCGATCTCCATCTCGCGCCTGACGCGCTCGCTGGTGAGCGCCTCACCGTCGTGGACGAGGACGCCGTCTTCGACGCTCGCCTCCCGGACGAGTTCCTCCGCGCGGGCGAGCGCGCGCTCGTTCGCGCGCTGGGTGGCCCGGACGAAGTCGAGTTCCGCCTCGGTCTTGGTCGCGCGGATGTCGGTGACGACTCCCTCCGTCTCGGCGGTCACGGAGACGTCGAGGTCGCGCAGACCGTCGGCGACGGCGAGGGGGAAGCGGCCGGGGACGGCCACGGCGTCGACGCCGCGCTCCGCGAGGAACTCGGCGATGACGCGGTGGCCGGCCTCCACGTGACCGTACTCCTCGCGCTTCGCGCCGTAGTCGAAGTCGGCGTGGCGGACGACGTCCTCGGTCGGGGCCTCGCGTCGCGCGCGGCCGTACTCCAGGCTGGAGACGAGCAGGTGGCGCTCGCCGTCGTAGAGGGTCACGTACGGGTCGGGCGCGTCGAACCCGGAGAGGTAGCGCTGGGTCGAGTCCTCGCCGTCCGCGTGGACGAGGTAGCCGTCGAACCCGCCGTCGTCGAGGAAGTCGTCGAGTGCCGAGAGGTCGGGGTCCATGTGGGAGGCTCCGACCGGGCGGTGGAAAACCCTACCGAGAGTCGGCCGAATCGTCCGACCCCTCGTGCTCGCGGACGACGCGGCGCTCGCCGTCGGGGTCGTCGCCCGCGTAGCGATAGACGACGCCCGACTCCTCGTCCTCGGTCGCCCGGTGGGAGCCGTCGCAGAAGGGGAACTCGCGGGAGAGTCCGCAGCGACAGACGGCGACGTCGCCCTTCTCCTCGTCGATGTCCTCGGGGGTGAGGATACGCGGACCGTGTGCGGTGTGTGTGACGTCGCGGGCCATGGGGGAGCGTGGGCGGCGGGGGCGAAAACGGTTGGGCCGGAGCGAGTGGAACCACTTTACCGCCCGCGGCGGAATAGAGAGGCGATGGACACGTGGCAGCGCCGGACGGTGCGGTACTCGCTGTGGCTCTTCGCCGTCATCCTCCTCTACGCGGTCGGCTACTACTCCGGGATGCGGGTGTTCGAGGGCGACCCGAAGACGTTCCTCCACGCGTTGCAGGTCGTCGTCGAGACGTTCACCACGACGGGGTTCGGCTCCGACGCGCCGTGGGAGAGCTGGCAGATGAACCTCTTCGTCATCGTCATGGACCTGACGGGCGTGGCACTCATCTTCCTCGCGCTGCCGGTCCTGGTCTTCCCGGCGCTCGAAGAGAGCCTCGCCACGGCCGCTCCCACCGGCGTCGACGGGTTCACCGACCACGTCGTCGTCGCCGGCTACACCGCCCGCGTGCGGGCGCTCGTCGACGAACTCGAACGACGGGGTATCGAGTACGTGGTGGTCGAACCCGACCGCGACCGGGCCGCGGACGTCCACGAGTCGGGGACGACCGTCGTCCACGGCGACCCGGAGAGCGTCGCGGTCTGTCGCGAGCGCGTCCACCTGCCGGACGCCCGTGCGCTCGTCGCCGACGTGGACGACGAGACCAACGCCAGCGTCGCCCTCACCGCGAAGCAGGTCTGTGACGTGCCGGTCGTCACGTTCGTCGAGGACCCCGACCTCGCGGAGTACCAGCGCCTCGCCGGGAGCGACCAGGTGCTCTCGCCCCGCCAACTCGTCGGCAGGAGCCTGGCGACGAAGGTGACGGCGGGGCTCTCTCGCGACCTGGGTGGGGCCGTCGAGATCGCGGACGACTTCGACATCGTCGAACTCCCGGTACAGGCGGGGAGCGACCTCACGGGCGTCACCGTCGCCGCGAGCGGCATCAGCGAGCGGACCGGCGCGAACGTCATCGGCGCGTGGTTCCGCGGCGAGTTCGTCACGCCGCCGTCGCCGGAGGCGTACATCGACGAACAGACCATCCTCCTCGTCGCGGGCAACGAACGCCAACTCGAACGGCTGAAACGCCTCACCCTCTCGGAGCAGCGCCGCCTCCGGCGCGGACGCGTCATCGTCGCCGGGTACGGGATGGTCGGGTCGACCGTGGCGGGTGCGCTCGAGGACGCCGACGTCCCCTGTCTCACGCTCGACCGGACGGACATGCCGGGGGTCGACGTCGTCGGCGACGTGACCGACGGCGACGTGCTCGAGGAGGCGTCGCTCTCGGAGGCGAGCACGGTCATCCTGACGCTCCCGGACGACACGACCACGGTGTTCGCGACGCTCGTCGTCCGCGACCTCGCCCCGGACGTGGAGATACTCGCCCGGGCGGACAGCCCCGAGAGCGTCGAGAAACTCTACCGCGCCGGGGCGGACTACGTCCTCTCGCTGGCCGTCGTCAGCGGGCGGATGCTCGCCTCCACCCTCCTCGGCGAGGAGGTGGTCACCTACGACCAGCAGGTCGAGATCGTCCGCACCGAACCGGGACCGCTGGCCGGCCGGACGCTCGGGGACGCGGACGTCCGCGCCCGGACCGGGTGTACGGTCGTCGCCGTCGAGCGAGACGGTGAGATGCGCACCGAACTCGGTCCGGACTTCGAACTCAGGGAGGGCGACGACCTCGTCGTCACCGGGACCGACGCCGCCGTCAGCGAGTTCTCGCAGTGGGTCGAGGGGTGACTATGACTGTGACTATGACTAGCGAAGCCACAGCGCCGTCGTCGCCGTCCACACGCCGACGACGAGGGCGCCGACGCTCTCGGGGAGCGCGAGCCCCGGGGCCACGTCGGTGAACGCCGCCGCCCAAATCGCCCACGCGGCGAGGTTGAGGACGCCGAGCGCCGCCGTCACGAGGCCACGAGCGCGGTCGCCCGCGAGGGCGTTGCCTCCCCCGTAGACCCACAGCGAGAGCGAGAGGAGCAGGTAGAACGCGACGGCGAAGGGCCCGTGCAGGTCGGTCCCGATGGGGAAGGCGCCCACGCCGGCGAGACAGAGCGCGTCGAGCGCGAAGACGGCCGCCCCGGCGCGTTCGAGGCGGTTGCGCCCCCGCGTCCACACCCGGTAGGCGAACGGGAGCGCGAGCAACCCTCCCAGAATCAACCCACCGTTGAACAGCCACTCCGTCGGTGCTCCGGGAGCCCCGAGGTCCGAGAGGGCGCTCCCGGTCCAGGTGAACGACGGCGAGCGGAGGGTGGCGAGCGCGATGGCACCGAGGGCGACGACGGGCGCGAGCAGACCGCCGGCGATGCCCGGGTCGACGCGCCCCGACCGGTTCGTGTCAGCACTCATACCACTGGTTCCGCGTGAGTGTCGAAAAGCGTTGGGTCGGCGGGGGTGACGGTCGGGGGCGGTGTGGGGCGTGGGGTTTAGTCGGCGGCCCGTGGGGAGGAGGGTATGGGACTGGTGTTCTTTCGAACCGCCGCGCTCGATTCGATAGTCGCGTTCTACACCGAGGTCGTCGGCGCGCGCGTGTGGCACGAACAGCCCGACTGCACTATCCTCGAACACG
Organism: Halomarina ordinaria; assembly: GCF_030553305.1. NCBI lineage: Archaea > Methanobacteriati > Methanobacteriota > Halobacteria > Halobacteriales > Natronomonadaceae > Halomarina > Halomarina ordinaria. Next base: position 781,765 of record NZ_JARRAH010000001.1, read on the forward strand.
AAGCCGGCGGGCACGTCGTCGGGTTCTGTGCGAGCGACGACGGGAGGGCGGAGACCTGCGGGACGCTCACCTTCGTCCACGACGACCGGGCGGGCGTCGACGCCGCCTACGAGCGACTGGCGGACCGGGCCGACGGGCAGCCGCGGTACGACGAGCGCTACGACATCTACCAGTTCTTCGCGGAGGACCCCGAGGGACGGACGGTCGAGGTCCAGACGTTCGAGCACTGACTACGGGTCGTCCGTGAGCGACGCGGTGCGCTCGCGGTGACGCTGTTCGCGGCGGGCGGCGAGCGCGCGGTTCAGGCGCGCCTCGACGGTCCCCCGGAGGGCCTCGGCGACGGTGGCGTCGATGTCCACCGCGCGCGCGTCGGCGCCGCTCCCGCCCGCGGCGTCGACGAGGAGCGTCGCGAGGTCACGCCGTCGCTGGAACACCGTCTGGACCGTCGAGACCGTCTGGACGCGGTGGTAGGGGACGACGGTGGTCCGCCGGAGGAAGAAGCCGTTGCGGGTGACGACGTGGTCGTCGAGGAGCGCGTACCCCCGGGCGCGCCACTTCAGGTGGGCGGCGACGGGGACGAACGGCACCAGCGCGGCCGTCAGCCACCACCGCCCCCAGACGGCGTCGAGGCGCGTCACGGCGTAGAACGCGCCGGTCAGGAGCGCGAGACCGATGAGGTACCGAGCGGCGTAGCGCGTCCGCGCTCGTCTCGGGGGGCGCTCGAACGACACCTCGCCGAGGTCCTCGACCGAGCGCGCGAGCGCCCACACCCGCTCGCGGTCGGCGAAGGGGACCGCCGACTGCGCGCCCTCGGTGTCGCCGGGGGCGTAGCCCGCCGTCCGGACCGTGAGCGAGGCGTAGCCGCCGAGGCGGGCGAGCGCGTTCGCGTCCACCGTGAGCGACTGCACCTTCGCGAGCGGTATGGTGCCGGTGTAGCGCTGGAAGAGCCCTCGCTCGTAGCGCAGTTCGTCCGGCCCCCGCGAGAGGCGAAAGCCGTAGTAGTTCGTCGCGGTGACGACGCCGCTGGCGGCGGCCGCCAGCGCGTAGAGCGCGACGGTCCCGAGCGAGATGGCGACCAGCGGCGAGGTGACCATCGACGACATCGGCATCTCCCCCATCGGTCCGAAGGGGGTGGTGCTCACGGCGATCGAGGGAACGAGGACGCCCGCCACCACGGAGAAGACGGGGACGAGCCGCAGGTCGAGCGAGACGACGCCGAGCAGGAACAGTTCGCGCGGCGTGATGGCGAAGACCGTCTCGCGTTCCGGGTGCGTCCCGCGCTCCCCTTCCTCGCGTTCCCCGTTCGCGTCGCCGCGTTTCAGCCGACTGATGTCGTCCTGCAGCCGGGTCGCCTCCGCGGCCGAGACGTACTGGAGCACGGCCTCCGTCTCGTCGCCACCCGCCGTCTCGAGGCGCACCTCGGTGATACCGAGCAGTTGCTGGACGACGTTCTGGCTGGTGTCGACGTTCTGGATACGCCGGAGGGGGATGTCGCGCTCGCGTCGCGAGAGGACGCCCGAGCGGATGTCGAAGGTGTCGTCGGCGAGGTCGTACTCGAAGCGCCGGTAGTACGCCAGCTGGTAGGTCGCCGCCGCGGCGAAGAGGACGACGACGCCGCCGGCGAGCGTGAGGCCGACGCGCTCGTCGAGTTGCGAGGTGAGCGCGACGACGACCACCGCCCACAGCAGGCGGGCCGTCGAGGCGCCGGCGCGGTAGGGGACCGACCGGGGGTCGAGGCGCACCTCAGACCGCCTCCTCGCCCTCCGCGGCGATGGCGAGTCGCTCGAGCCGCGTCTGGAGGTCCGCCGCGTCCCCCGGCGTCAACCCCGGGATGGTCACGTCGGCGCCGCGAGAGCCGGCCGTGTAGACGACGAGCGTCGCGAGGCCCGTGGCGCGTTCGAGCGGCCCGCGGCGCGTGTCGATGTGCTGGACCCGGACGTAGGGGACCACCGTTCGAACCCGGGTGAGGACGCCCCGGTCGAGCGAGAGCGACGACTCGCGGACCCGGTAGGACCACCGGCGGTACCGCAGGTGGGCGTGGGTCACCCCCAGCGTGACGGCGACGAGAAAGACGAGGGCGGCGGGCCAGAGCAGTCCTTCGAGCGCGTACGCGACGGTGCCGACGACCCCCGCGACCACGAGGGCGGTGACGAGCGCCTGGCCGGCCCAGACGAGGCGGACTCGAGAGTCGAGCGCGCGTGTCGGCCCGGTCAGCGGCTGGACGTCCGATTCGAGGGCCGTCATCGGTCGAGAGACGCGCGCGAGGCGTATATAGGTGGGAGACGTGACGACGCGACGGTGCGATGGTGCGCCGGCGCGAGGGCGCTACACCCGCCGGAGCCGTCCCGCTCCGACGTCGACGCCCGGCGAGTAGTGGACCAGCGGGTCGCCGTCGGGGTGCTCGAAGCCGTTGGCCGTGAAGCAGTCGTTACGCCCGGTCGTCAGGTATCCCGGCCGGAGCGGCCACGGGTCGTGGACGACGTCGCCCGCGAACAGGCGCCCGTCGTCGTTCGCCGTGTAGAAGCGGTAGCGCTCCGTGAGGAAGTCCGCCAGCGCGCGGTCCTCGACGCGCCCGCCGACGGGCCCGTACGTCCCCTCGAAACCGAGCGAGGGGACGCCGGGGTGGAGCCGGCGGCTCCGCAGTCGTACCGCCCGGCCGCGACGCTCGTGGCGCATCGCGGCGTAGTAGTACGGGAGGCGGAAGGCGCGGCGGGCGACGGCCACGCCCAGTCGGTCGTCGGCGTCGAGGTTGAAGAAGTAGATGCCGTCCTTCTCGCCGCCTCGCACGTACGTTCTGAGGTTCAGTTCGGGGAAGGTGAGGCCGACGGGGCACCCCCGGGGCCGGATGTCCTCCATGCGGAAGCCGACGACGCCGAGCCACGCCCGCCCGTCGAAGGTGTCCGCCTCGAGGCCGTCTGGGAGTCGCTCGTCGACGACCGACGGCGCGACGGGCCAGTGGGCGAACAGCGCGTCCCGCCAGCGCATCCTGAGCACCGACATACACGAGGTTGGGAGAGGAGGGGTATCGGACTGTCGCCCCCGGCAGGCGCGTGGCGGTTTTCGTCGTCGAGCCCCCAGGGAACGCATGGACGTGCCAGCGGACGCCCCCCACCCCTGTCCGGTCTGCGAGACGGTCTACGACTCCGTCTCGGTCCACGACGCGGGCCTGCTGGTCAACCTCCTCGACAACGCCCGCTACCGGCGGGTCTGTTTCGAACCGGTTCCGGGCCCACGCGTCCGGTTCTACCACCACACCCACGAGCAGGTGGGCGCGACGGACGAGCGGACGGCGGACACGGGCGACTGAGCCCAGTTCCGGGTCAGCTGTGGCCGGAGACGCGGACCGGTTCGTAGGGCTCTTCGAGGTACGCGACGTCGCTGTCCGACAGCGAGATGTCGAGGGCCTCGACGGCCTCCTCCAGGTGTTCGACGCTCGTCGTCCCGACGATGGGGGCGTCGACCGTCTCCTTCGTGAACAGCCACGCGAGGGCTATCTGGGCCATCGTGGCGTCCTCCTCGGCGGCGAGTTCCTGGACGCGCTCGTTCACCTCCCGGCCACCCCCCTCGAAGTAGGGGTGGTCCCGGGCGCGCGAGTCGCTCTTGCCGCGGGTGGTCGCGTCGAACTCCTCGTGGGGGCGGGCGAGGTACCCCCGCGCCAGCGGCGACCACGGGATGACGCCGACGCCCTGCTTCCGGCAGTAGGGGAGCATCTCGCGCTCCTCCTCTCGGTAGAGCAGGTTGTAGTGGTCCTGCATCGTGAGGAAGCGGTCGAGGCCGAGGCGGTCGGCGGTATGCTGGGCCTCGGCGAACTGGTGGGCCCACATCGAGGAGGCGCCGACGTACCGCGTCTTCCCGCGTCGGACGGCGTCGTCGAGCGCCCGGAGCGTCTCCTCGATGGGCGTGTCGTCGTCCCAGCGGTGGATCTGGTAGAGGTCGACGCCCTCCATCCCGAGGCGGTCGAGGGAGGCGTCGAGTTCCTGCTCGATGGTCTTCCGGGAGAGCCCGCCCGAGTTGGGGTCGTCCTCGTCCATCTGGAAGTAGACCTTCGTGGCGACGACGCTCTCCTCGCGCCGGCCTTCGAGCGCCTTCCCGAGGACGCGCTCGGACTCGCCGCGCGAGTACATGTTCGCGGTGTCGAAGAAGTTGATACCGAGGTCGATGGCCCGCTCGACGAGTTCGAGGCCCTCCTCCTCGTCGAGGACCCAGTCGCGCCAGTCGGAGGTGCCGAAGCTCATACAACCGAGGCAGATGCGGCTGACCGTCACGCCCGTCTCACCCAGGGTGGTGTACTCCATGAGAGCGACTCTCACCGGGGGGCTAAAAGCGTTCACGCGCCGCGCGACGGACGCCACGGTACGTGACGTGGGCTGGAGCCGACCGTCCGTCACGGGCGGCGAGCGAACCGTCGGGCGAGGACACCGGGGGTTATCCCGGCGGCCCTCCTCCCGTCGACCATGAGCCTCGCGTTCGCCCGGACGCCCGACGGCTACCGCCTCGAAGTGAGCCGCCGCATCGACGCCCCGCCGGACACCCTCTGGGACCTGCTGTGCGACACGACCCGCTGGTCGGAGTGGGGGCCGTCGGTGCGTGGGGTCGAGTGCGACCGGCGCTACATCGAGGCGGGGACGCGCGGGCGTGTGAAGGTGGCCGACCTCGCCGGCGGGGTGTGGGCGCCGTTCGAGGTGACGACCTGCGCCGACCGCCGCTGGACGTGGAAGGTCGGTGTACCGACGACGGCCCTCCTCCGGAACACCCTCGACCCGACGCCGACGGTTCCCGCGACGGGCCACCGCGTCGAGGCGGTGGGCAGGGGGAGTCGGGTCGTCTTCGAGGTGCCGCCACTGGCGGCGGGCTACGCGGCGGTCTGTCGGCGGGCGCTCGACGACCTCGAACGGTTGGTACGTGATACCGAAGAACAGGGGGCGTAGAGGGGGCACACCTGCCGGGCGACCCGGCGGGGGAGGGCGGAGCGGTCGGGCAACGAACGGGGAGCGGTTATCGGGTGACGGTGAGGGCGTCGCGTACGCGAAGGAGGTCCTCGCCTATCTCCTCGCCGTCGCAGTCGTCGGTCGGGCAGGCGTAGTGCCAGCCGTCGCGGGTGCCGCGTCGCTCGGCGAATCGCGTCCCGCACTTTCGGCAGAACAGCTGGTCGTCCGAGCAGGTGTCGCGGTGGAGTTCGAGTTCGAGTTTCGAGTCGAAGGTGCGCTTACAGTTGCGGCAGGTGTGCATCGTACCTGCCCCCTAGTTCTCTCCTCATATAATAATACCGCAAACTGGTGTGTCAACCCGTGACGGGCACGAATTCGGGAGATTCGTTCCTACGCCGTCGGTCGGTTTTCGGGTCAGTCCGGACGCACCATCCGGAAGCGGTCGGCGGTCGTACAGTAGTAGTTCCCCGCGAGACGACCGACCGCGTCGAGTTTCGTCACGTCGACCTTCCCGCCGGTGACGACGGCGTCGTCGACGTGGACGTAGACCACCTCGCCGAAGACGACGTTCCCGGTCCCGATTTCCACGAAGTCGGCGAGTTCGCACTCGAAGGCGACGGGCGATGCGGCCACCCGGGGCGGGCCGACGCGCGTCGAGCGGACGGCCTCGACGCCCGCGTGGTCGAACTCGCTCTCGTCGCCCGGAAGCGTCGCGCTCGTCTCGTTCATCGCCTCGGCCATCGCCCGGTCGACGACGTTGACGACGAACTCGCCCGTGTCGAGGGCGTTGCGTGCCGTGTCGGTGTGGCCGCCGGGTCGGTCGCCCGGGGCGAACATCAGCGTCGGTGGGTCGGTGCTCACCACGTTGAAGAAACTGTAGGGTGCGAGGTTGTCGACGCCGTCCTCGCCCGTCGTACTCACCCACGCGATGGGGCGCGGCACTACCGCACCCGACAGCGTTCGATACATCGACCGTACCGCCCGCGGGTCAATCTCCATCCGTCCGACCGCTGGGGCCGGGAGGGAATCAGTGTTCCCGAATCGCCCGCGTCAGAGCGCGAGGCCGAGCGACAGCGGCCACGCCGTCCCGGCGAACGCGAGGAAGACGAGCGCGCCGCCGAGCAGACCGACGTTCTTCAGGAACTGGATGGTCTCGGTCTGGCGCTGGTCCTCGGGGGCGGTCCAGAAGTCGTGCATGACGGGCGTCGTCACCAGCAGGAAGACGGCGAGCGCACCGGCCCCCACCAGCGGGTAGGCCCCGAGGGCGATGGAGAGACCGCCGACGAGGAGCATCCCGCCGGTGAACGGGACGAGGAGCGACGGGGCGGGGACGCCCTTCGCCCCCGCGTAGCCGCTCATCTCCCCGGTGCCGGTCAGGTGGTTGAGTCCCATGAACGCCAGTACGCCCCCGAAGAGGACGCGAGCGAGCAGGAAGGCGAACTCGGCACCCGGACCGTCGAGGGCGGGCGCCGTCTGGAGCGATAGTGGTAACATTACGTAACCAGGTACGAGTTCGAACCGATATATACGTTCGCGGACACGAACGTGACCAGGTAACGTCGACGCCGCCGGGTGACGGGCGTGGTTCGTCCACTCTCTACCGACGCAGGGTCCGGAGCGGGCCGACGAGGAGCGCCTCCTCGACGAGCACCTCGGTACCCCGGCGGAGACGCTCGGAGAGCGCCTGGTGGGAGATGTCGAGGTCCTCGGCCAGCGCGTCGAGGTCCGTCTCGCGCGGGACGGAGAAGTAGCCGCGCTCGCAGGCCATCGTCATGGCCTCGTACTGCTCGTCGGTGAGGCCGAACCGACCGACCGGGTCGCCGCGCATCTCGCGGACGTGGATGACGTCGAAGGTGAGACCGTTGCTCTCGCAGAAGTCGTTGGTCCGCGAGAGCGCGTCGCGGTCGGGGTAGAGGATGCGGAGGTTCCACGCCTCGGCGTCGCCGTAGGCGTCGAGTATCGTCGCGTCGAGCGACGTCACCATCTCGATGACGAGGCGGACCTGGTCGACCCAGTTCATCCGGTAGAGCAGTTCGTCGTCGAACTCGGCGAGGAGCGTGACGTCGGTCACGCTGGGGTCGCGCTCGAGCGCCGCCTCGAGCGTCTCGGTGTCCGCACCGCGGGTCCACACCAGCGGCATGACCCTGCCCTCGCCGCTCTCGACGAGGCGCTCACACTCGAACTCGACGTCCGAAACCTCCCGAAGCGTCCGGTGAAGCGCGAACTCCCTGGTCGGAATCGCCGCTCTCGTGATGGTGGCCATGGTGGGTGTGTCTACTCCCGTTTGACCCCGCCGTAAAACTATCCCTCGACGTCGTCTCCGCTCGACGACGGACGGTTCCACCGCCTCGACACCGTGTCCGGACGGGAGCGCGTACGGCGCTCCCGCACGGACGCGGTGGGGGCACGAATCGCTTCGGTCGTGTGCGACACACCGCTATCACCCAATCAGTTCGACGGTGGTACGTCGGTGGAGCGATGGCGCGGTCGAGGGCATCCAGACTCGACCGCGCCGTCCATCGGGTGTCGTCGTGTTGGACGGCACCGTGACGTTCAGCGGGCGTCGGTCCACACGACGGCGCCCGCCGACTGTGACGAGCAACCAGCGAGCGTAATGACTGTGGCTTGCTCACGAAAGCTCTTCATTACTCACGGTCGCTCGGTAGTGCCGGAATCGGACTGATGCCCGACCCTCACTCCTCGCGGTCGGGGTACGCGGCGTCGAGGAGGTCGGGGTCGGCGAGGAGGTGCTCGCGGACGGGCGCCACGACGTCGTCGATGGCGGCCGCTGTAGCGTTCTTGAGGTCGAGGGGGTGGAGTTCCTCGCGCACGAAATCGGCTTCGAGGTCGTCGTAGGAGTCGTAGACGAGGTCCCCACCGAACTTCTCGGGACGCTCGACGACGAACGACTCCCCGCGCTCCTCGAAGACCGGGAAGACGAGGTAGCGGACGTACTCGAGGACGCCGTTGTCCTCGACGTCGCCGGCCGGACAGTACGCCTCCTGGAGTTTCTCGTCGATGGTCTCGGCGTCGTCGGTCAGGTTGATCTTCGACCCGGCGTCGGAGGCGCTCATCTTCCCGCCGGTGAGCCCGGACAGGAGGGGAGCGAAGACGCAGACCGGCTTGTCGTAGCCGTAGTCCGGGAGCACCTCGCGGGCGAGCATGTAGATACCGCGCTGGTCGATGCCGCCGTAGGCGATGTCGGCGTCGAGCGCCGCGACGTCGAGGCTCTGCATGAGCGTGTAGACGAGGCCGCCGAGTTTCGGGTTCTCCGACTGGCGGACCACCTCGCTCCCGGCGCGCGTGGCGCGACTGACCGTCGTGTCGGCCAGCATCCGGTAGAGGTCGAGGGTGTACGGCTCCTCGAGTTCGAAGTCCCGTCCGCGGACGAACTCGATGCGCTCGCCGTCGGCACCCGCCGCGTCTATCATCGCCTCGATGGCCTCCTGGTAGTACTCCGTCCGCGCGTCCAGGAGGTCGAACGGGCTCTTCTCGTCGTCGAGGTGAGCGTGCAGGTCCGCCACGAGGACCGTCACGTCGACGCCCGCCCGGAGGAAGTCCGCCAGCTTCCGGATGGTCGTGAAGTGACCGATGTGCATCTCCCCGGTCGGCGCGTAGCCGATGTACGCGCTGGGGTCGTCCGCGGCGAGTACCGCCTCCAGTTCCTCGTCCGTGACGACCTCCTCGGTGTAGCGAGAGACAAGCTCCCGCCGCTCGCCCGTGTCCATAGCCGCGCTTTCCGGCCTTTCGCGGATAAGTCGTTCGCTACACCGCGAGACCGTCACGTACCGGCACGCGTTCGTGTGCCCCTCCACCCGGTTGCACTGGAACACGCGACCGGCCGACCCCCTCGAACGCGAGCGCACCTGTCCGCGAACGAGGGGTACAAACCCGTGACTCCCCTCCGTGCGACTATGTACACGGGCAAGACGGAGATGCCCTGCTGTCTCTGTGACGACCCCGACACCGTCGCGCGACTCGACCTCCCCCCGAAAGTCGTCCCCCTGTTGAAACACTCGGACCCTATCGCCTGGCGGGACATCGTCGGCGAGGTGTCGATTCACTTCTGTCGCTCGGACTGGGACCTCGTCTGCGACCTCGTCCTCGACGTGGGGCAACTCCCGCTCTCGCGGTGCAACGTCGCCCGCGCCTCCTTCGACATCCGCGAGGACTTCGAGGCGCTGCTCAACGACGTGCGCGACGAACCCGACCAGACGCCGACCGAACGCCGGATGCTCGCGCAGGCACGCGAGACCATCGAGGACGCGAAGGCGAACGGCGTCGAGAACACCCGGGACGTGGTCGAGGCCTACGTGCGGGTGTGGGCGATGGAGGAGGTGGGGGCAAAAGTACGGAACTGATAATAAATAAAGAACATTCCTAAAGTTTATAAGTATGATTTCTTACAATCCCTCGCAAGAGGGACATGCAACGCAGGATATCGATTCTCGTCCTCGTAGTGAGCCTGACGGTCACGCCGGTCGCTGGAACGTCTACCGACAGAGCGCCGCTCGCAGACGCCGGTCTCGACCAGCAGGTCGAACGCGGGACGACTGTCGTCCTCGACGCGACCGGGTCGCGCGACCCGGGCGGCGAGATAGCGAGCTACGAGTGGTGGATCCGAACGCCGACCGACGAGACGACGCGGCCGCGAGACCCCACGACGCCACGACCGACCTTCGAGGCGCGGTCGGTGGGTCGCTACGAGGTGACCGTCGTCGTGACCGACGACGCCGGTAACGAGGCCTCTGACACGCTCTACGTCGACGTCGAACGGGGCGAGGAATCACCGGCCGACCCGTCGCCTCCAGCGGAATCGCCCGACGACTCGCCTGACCCGCTCGCGTCGGAACGGACGCCGACGCTCGACGGTCCGACGCTCGTCACCGGTGGTCGACCGCTCTCGGCCACGTACACGCTCGAACTGGACGGCCCGTCGCGCCACGTCGACGCGGTTCGCTGGGTCGCCAACGGCGACGACGACGGATCTGACCAGCGATATAGCAAGAACTGGGCGCCCGGCGAGCACCGTCTCCGCGCCGAGGTGACGTACACCGACGGATCGACGACGACCGCACGATTCCCCGACGGGTCGACGGAGGTCGTCGCCGACCCCGAACCGAGGGTCTCTTTCGACCGGCTCACGCACGACGGCGACCTGACGGGCGAGGTGACCGCGAGCGACGCCTTCGGTAACCTCGACCGGGTTCACGTGCGAATCGGTGACACCGAGGGTCGGACAGTGACGGTCGACGACGGGGAGGGTCGAGAGCGAAACGGCGTGACGCGCTCGGTCGCGTTCGAACGAGCCGATGTCGACGCGAGTGCGAATACCACGGTGACCGCGACCGCTGTGGACGCCCGTGGCCAGACCGCGACCGCGACGCGGACACTCGGTTCGCGCGAGGCACCGCGCCTCCTCTCGGCCGAGTTCGTCAACGGGCCCGTGGACTCGTACCACGAGCGTATCGACGCCGGGCGATACACGGCACACCACGTCACGAAGGTCGACCTGAACGGGACGGACCCGGAGACGGTGAAGGTGCGGCAGATCCCCGGTTCACCGGATGACGTATTACGTGTAAGCCAGAAAAAACGAGTCGTCGATGGGAATACGTTGACTGTGCACACCTATTGGGCAGCGTACAAACCAGGGGATAATCCACACTATACGATCACTACCCGTTTGGATGTTGAAAGAGCGGCAAGTGCTTCACGGGTAGTAAACGACGATTTCGAGGTCGAACCGAGCAAACCAGAACTCCGGCTTCGGATGCTCAACGACGGAACTGACGGGGTGGATATGACCGAACGAATCGAGATCGATGCGAGTGGGTCGTTCGACCCAGATGGGAGCGATCTTACCTATACGTGGAAGATGGGTGCGAATCCACACCCTGATGACAACTCAACCGCCTACCTTTCGTACTGGGATGCAGGGAAGTTGGTCCTCGAGGACGAACAGGATCAAGTAACGACTCAAACGTGGAGTGCGCTCCGCGGGTTCGTCCCCGAAATCGACGATTCCAAGACCGACGTCTGGCCGGTCTATCACGAGACTGGGACCACTCCGACGATGTATCCCATATCGTCGCAACCGTACTCGTCGGCCCAGACGCTCCGGGTCCGCGTCCGGACCGAGCCGATCCACTTCCGCCGTGAGACGAGTTCCGTTTCGGTCGGGGCGGAACTCGACGGTTCTGCGGGTGAAATAGTGCGCTGGAACGAGGTCCCGTACACGCCTATCGAGACGAGACCGGGCGACGCCGTCGGTGGTCGGAACTCGGTGTACTACGAGGGCGTCATCGAACTCGAGGCGGCCGCGTTGGCGAGCGAGGACCTCCGGCCGACGCTTACCCTCTACAACGAAGAGCAACCTGACTTCGCTCGCGAACAGTACGACCTCCCGACGGTTCGTGTGCAGTCACTCAACGAAACCCGTCACGAAGACCTCGAGGTCTCGGACGTGAGCTACGCCATCGAGCGACCGGTCACTGAACGGATGACCGTCGAGGACCGGGAACGACTCCAGCGACTGCGCTCGTACGGATTCACCGTCGTGAGCGCGTCGTCCAGGGTCACGGGCTACGAGATGGAACGACGAGAGAAAGTGCGCGACGCGGAGTACGAGACCTCGAAACGACTCTTCGACCGCCGCTGGCAGCGCCGGCTCTTCATCGACGAGAACGACGGTTGGGGCGTGAGCGGAACGGAGACGACGCGCCACCGTGAGCCCCGAACCGAGACGGAGTGGCGGTCGGCCCGCGGCGAGGACTACACCGGCGAGACGCGGCGCGTACTCGTCTCTCCCGCTCGTTACCTCACCGAACGTCAGTACCGATACTGGACGACAGAGACGTACGAGCGCGAAGTGGAGAGCAGACAATGCCTCTGGGGAGGACACTGCTACACGGTCACGCGGACCGAAGAGCGGACCCGGCGCGTGAGTAAAACGTACTGGTCGCTCAGTGCACGCTCCTCCTCCCACAGTCCCACTGGACGAACCCGACAGCACAAGATTCGCTCCGCGGAGTACGAGACCCAGTACGAACACCGTTACACGACGTGGGAAACGGTCACCGAGCGGCGCTACGAGGCGACGAAGCGAGAACTCGTCAGCCCCGCGGTGTACGAGTGGCGCGACTACCGGACCGTAGCGGACAGCCAGACCGCCTGGCGACTCGCGAAGGCAGACGACATCAGAATCGGAGCCGAGCGGCGAAAACCCACCTGGGAAGTCCTGCGAGAGGGGACGAAGACGGTCGAGCGTCCCGCCTACGAGGACGCCGGAAACGTGACGTCCACGCATGCGACGGTCACGGGCACGACGGTTCGTTACACTACCCAAGACGGGGAGGTCCGACGTCGCGTCGTCGGCCCCTTCGAGACGGAGTTCAGCGGCGCTGGCGTAGTGAACGAGGAGTCCATACTTAGAGAGGTGAGGGAGGAAGAAGATTAGACCAAAAACAATATGTGCAGAAATATAAAACACACAAAAAGAAGAATATGACGGGCGCTGTTAGAATCGTCTTGGTGTGTATTCTTTGCATGACCAGTATGGCACCTGCCACGGTGGTCGCGGCTGCTACCGGAAGTGACCTTTCAGACAATGTCGAAGAACGATCGTTGTCGGGGGAATTTGGCGTAGAGTATCAGATCAAATTCGATGAGAAGACACACATACTGCAGGTGGAGGGTGAGAATACTGCAAGCAAGGAACGGGATTCTATCTATTCTATCAGTGTCGATGGGTCTCGATTAGAACGAGAAGACATTCCACTGACGCCGGGAGAGACACACCGTCGAGAGTTCCCTCTGCGATCTACGCTTGATGTGACTCGGGACGAGCACACGGTTAAAATCTCTACGTTCGGGGATACAACACAGTACAACTTCACTCACGAAATCGACCCCGAGAACCCGAACGGGGTCGAGGTCCCACGGATTACGGAGGCCAGCGTCGGGAACGCGGTCGTCGACGGGAAGCAGTCGGCAGTCGTGAACGTGACCGTCGAGAACCCGTCGAGGCAGACCTACCCGACGAAGTTGATGGTTCACACAGAGGGAACTGATGGGAGTTACTATCCCGCGATCGCCAGTCCAGGCGAGAACGAGACAATCACCGTCGAACTACTCGACGCGCCCGACGCCGAAATCGTCGGCCAAGCGCGACTCTACACCGGCGATTTCGAGGACCCGGAAGGAGAACTCGATCAGGTCGGGTTCGTCGGGCGGGTTGACGGCGAGACCGAACAGTGGAACGAGTCGTTCGAACCCGTCGCGCCACCCTGGAGCGACGACCCGTACCAGTACCGCAACGCCTCCGCCGGCGATTCGCCGGGGCTCGCCGAACAGGTCAGCGGCGGGGTCGAACTCGGTGGCGTGCCGGTCGCCTACCTGGTCGGTGGTGCGGTGGTCGCCGCGGGCATCGTCGGCCTCGTCAGGAGATAGTCGGAACCGCTACCGCCGCTCGATACCGCCCTGCTCCTTGATGCCGAGGATGTACTTCACGTTCAGGTATATCTCCTGAGGGGAGGTCTCCTCGTCGGGGTCGTAGAGGTCGCTCACCCGGTAGAGTATCGCCGCGAGTTGCGACGCCTCCGAACTCCCGTCGTGGACCTCCTCCGCGATTTCACGCAGCAACGCCGCCCTGTCCCCGTCTTCCTCGACGGTCATCCCTGCTGGTGTTCCTGATTCGTCTGGCTCGTCCGGCGTCGGTGGACGATGCCGACGTTGTCGGCGGTCTGCCGGACGAACCGCCTGAACGCGGCACCGGTGTCGCTGTCCTCGTCGAGGACGACGGGCGCGCCGGTGTCGCCGCCCTCGCGGACGGCCGGGTCGAGCGGAACCTCCCCGAGGAAGGGCATGTTCGCCTCCTCGGCGAACGCGCGGCCACCGCCCTCACCGAAGATGTCGTGGGTGGACCCGCAGTCGGGACACGTGAACGAACTCATGTTCTCGAGGACGCCGAGGACGGCGGTGTCGTGTTTGCCGAACATCCGCAGCGCCTTCCGGGCGTCGTCGACGGCGACGCCCTGCGGGGTCGTGACCACGACGGCGCCCGCGAGCGGGACGGTCTGGAGCAGGGTGAGTTGCGTGTCGCCCGTCCCCGGCGGAAGGTCGACGATCATGTAGTCGAGAGAGCCCCACTCGACGTCGTCCCACAGCTGGGTGATGAGCTGGTGGACCATCGGGCCCCGCCAGATGACGGGGTCGTCCTCGCCGACGAGGAAGGCCATGCTCATCAGCTTCACGCCGTACTTCTCGGGCGGGACGAGCGTGTCGTCCGCCGTCGCCTGTGGGTGTTCGTCGGCGCTGACCATCCGGGGGACGTTCGGGCCGTAGACGTCCGCGTCGAAGAGGCCGACGCTGGCGCCCATCTCCGCGAGCCCGGCGGCGAGGTTCACAGCGACGGTGCTCTTGCCGACGCCCCCCTTCCCGGAGGCGACGGCGATGACGTTCTTCACGCCCGGGAGGACCTGCTCGTCGGGGTCGATACCGCGGTCGACGTCGGCGTCGAGGGCGACGTCGACGTCCAGGTCGGCGAGCGCGTCGCGCACGTCGTTGGCGATGGTGGTCTCGGTCGGCGAGTAGGGGGCACCGAGCGCCAGCGAGACGCGGACGACGTCGCCGTCGACGGTCACGTCGTTGACCAGGCCCAGCGAGACGATATCGCCGCCGAGGTCGGGGTCCTCGACGCTCCGGAGCCGGTCGAGGACGTCCTCTCGAGTCATACAGGAACGTGGACGACAGCGGCCGATAAGGGTTGTGAAGCCGACGGTCCGTCGGCGGGTCCTCGCCGCTCCGTCGACGGGGGTGTGACCGTCAGAAGCGGGAACGAGGCCTGCACCCGCCTCCGAGGGGTCGTGTGAGGGGACCGACCCTCGTCACAGGTCCTCCGCGGTTCGAGTCCGACGGGCGAACACGATCGCGCCGACGAGGAACGTGCCCATGAGCAAGTCCAGGGTGTGCTCGACCGTGTGGTGTGCCGGCATCGAGAACACGTCGGCCATCGCGAAGAGGCCGACGAACCCCTTCGCGACGAGCGTCCCGAGGGCGAGCGCAACGAGCAGGTACGGTGCCGACCGGCGACGGCTCCACACGCTGACGCCCAGCGCGACGAGCAGTGACGAGACCACGACCCCCCCGACGAGGACGGCGAACAGCACCGGGTCGCCCGCCTGGACGACGTGGCCCGGGAGCAACGTAGCGCCCGGCATCACCCTGCGCTCGCCCGTCGGTTCGAATCCGGTTCCCGTGGACCGGACGAGCTCTCGCTACGTGGCCCATCGCAGGACACCGCTCCTCGTATCGGATACGAACGCCTCCGCATCGGGCAGGACACCCTCCACCGTCGCATCGCCTCGAACGTAGACGGCTGCCGGCAAAACTGCTTGTGGTCCACACCTCGAACGACTCCCGCTGTCGAGAGGTGTCGGGGTCGGTGGTCGACTCCTGCGACGGGATGGCACGGGGCGTCACGGCAGAACGGACGTTATTCGACGAGGAGGCTGTCGACGAGCCGGGTGAACCGGTCGACGAAGCGGTCGGGAATCGACGGCGAGATAGCGCGCAGGAGTTCCCGGGTCCTGTCGGGGTGCGTCACGACGAGCGTGACGCGGTTGCGCTCGTCGCGTTCCTTGGTGACGACGTCCCGTTCGACGAGCCGTTCGAGATGCCACTCCAGCGTACTCCGCGCGATGCCGACGTCGTCCGCGACCGTCTGCGGTCGACACCCTCCGTTCTCCAGGAGGTAGCCGAGGACGTCACGCGACGTCTCCCGTCGAAAGAGCGCGAGGACGCCTCGTTCCCACGGCTCGAACACCGGCGGGTAGTAGTGGGTCTGTCCGTACAGGTGCTCTTCGACGACCTCCCCACCTCCCACCAGCTGGCGGACGTGATACTGTATCTGTCCCGGCGCGAACTCGAGCGACCGGACGAGTTCGTTGAAGTGTACCCCCGGCTGTCTCCTGATCTGTAGTTCGATCCGCGTTCGTGTCCTCGTCATCGTCGACGGAGCGAGTCGGAAGCGGGGTCGCTCGACTCTCGCTCGACCTGATTTCGAACTACACCGGTAGTATAGCTCACGGTTCGCGACTCGCTTTCGCGAACTGAACCACAGCACGTGAGTACTCGTGACATCAGTGGTCCGTGGGCGAGGGGGGCAGTGCTGGTACTCGTTCGCGTCGCGAGCGACGTCGGTCGAGCGGGACAGAGAGTCACTCGTCGGCCCTGAGAGGGTCGAGAACGAGCAGTGTGCCGGGACCCCGTTCCAGAGCGGGTTCGAGAACCGTACCAGAATCGCTTTTCACGACACCCGGTTAGCATCGACGAATGAAGCCGTTTCGTCGAGTGATTCCACGCCGCGAGGGCCCGAAAACGGCCGTCGCGACCGGAGGGGGCGCGTGGTCGACGCCGTTCGGGAGGAATCAACGTGCGACCTCCGCGCGATGCGTCTCGTGATGAGAGGGGGAACTCGATGGGTTCGTGCCGCGACTGTACGAGGGGCCCGCCCGGTCGAGTGACCCGTTCAGTGACCGCCCAGAACCCTCGATAGCCGCCGGAGAAGTACCTGCAACTCTCCCGACGACGGTCCACCGCCGTACACCGAGACGGTATCGACGCCGGCGTAGCCGTGCCCACCGGCCTCGTCGCGCTCCCAGTACAGCCAGACGGTGTCGTCCCCGTCGTCGAGCCCTGTCGCTCCGACCGGGAAGGACAGTGTGAGGACCTCGGTCGACTCCGTCGCGTCGCCGTGTCCCGTGGTCGTCGTCGTGACTTCGCCGTCGCCGACCGGTCGAGCACCCTCGCCGTCGTCGAGCGCGCTTCGAGCGCCGAGGCGATATCGCACGTCCCGCTGCGTCGGGTCGAACGTCTCGCGCTCGCCGTCGGCGTTCAGGAACTCCGAGGGGTGGACCGCGACCGAAACGTGGTCGTGTTCCTCGAGGTCGACGAAGTTGTCGTCGTTTCCGGGCTGGACGTCGATGTCCAGCTCGACCGGGAAGTGCGCGGCTGCCACGCCGCTGAGTGCGGGGAGCGCGGCGACACCTGCGCCGATACCGACCGTTCCCCGGAGGAATCGGCGGCGACTGACACCATCGAATACGTACTCCCCTGCCCGAGGGGGCGTGTCTCTGGACATACTCGGTGCAGCACTACCGAGAGGCTGCAATTACCGGTTCTGGTGCGATCGACGAACCGACACCGGGGTCGAGGGACGAGCGAACCGTGGCGGACGGTGAGGGGGTGGTCCTCCGCGTTACGGACGTCTGGATTGCTCGCAGCCGTGCCCGGCGTCGCCGTTCGGAGGTGATTAGACGAGGGAGAAGACGAGGACACCGAGTCCACCGCCCCCCAGAATCAGGTAGACCGAGTCGACCCCGCGGACGAACAGGACGAACGTCACGACCGCGAGTCCCGCGGTCAGGACGTCGACGATGCCCTCCTGCGCGAGGGTGACCGTTGCCCCGAGGATGGCGCCGACGACGGCCGCGTTGACACCGACCAGGGCCGTCCTGACGACCGCGTTCTCTCGCACCCGTGCGAAGTACGGGAAGAATCCCATGATGAACACGAAGGACGGTCCGAACGCGCCGACCGCGGCGACGAGTGCCCCCGCGACCGCCAGTGGCGTCGACCCGTACGTGTCGAGCATCAGTTCGTACCCGATGAACGCGGTCGTCATCACGACCGGTCCGGGGGAGAGCTGTCCGATGGCGATGCCGTCGACGAACACCTTCCCGGTCATCCACCCGAACTCCCCGACGACGTACTTCTCGATGAACGGGATGAGGACGAGGCCGCCACCGTAGATGAACGACCCCGTGTAGAGCATGAACGCGAACAGTTTCACCCACGGACTCGCCCAGAGCGCGAGGAGAACCCCTGCAACGGCGGTGTTCTCGATGGTCGACCCCCCACCGCTGCGGAGTGCACCGACGAGCCGGTTCCAGACCAGCGCGACGACGGCCACTACCCCAGCGAGGAGTCCCGCTCCGGTGACGCGTCGTCGGTTGTTCCGAATCCACACTGACCGATAGATGGCGACGGCGACGACGCCCGCGACGACGAATTCGAGGACGGGATTCGGGTTCAGAACGACCGTCGCGCCGAGCGTCCCGACGAGCAGCGCGGCGAGTTTGTAGTCGACGGTCCACTCGTCGCCCGCCACGGTGAACTGGACGTCCGTGTCGGCGCCGCCGAGCGCGCTGCGAGCCATCCGATACGATGCGCCGACGATGAGCCCGATGACGACGGGGTTGATGCCGTAGAAGAAGGCGTCGAGCGAGGGCAGCGTCTGGTAGGCGAAGTAGAGGTACGAGAACCCGACGACGACGAACGTCGGCAGCATGAAGAAGAAACCAGCGGTGAGCGCCCCCGGGACTCCGGCGTACACCCACCCCATGAAGATGCCCAGCTGGGTCGACGCCGGGCCGGGGAGCATGTTGCAGATGGCGAGGCCCTCCATGAACACCGGCTCGTCGGCCCACTCCTTGCTGTCCTCACCGACGAGTTCGTCTTCCATCATCGCGATGTGGACCAGCGGCCCACCGAAACCGACGAGTCCGATCTTCAGGAAGAACGATGTGATCTCGAGGAGTTTCGACGGCGTCGGCACCCCCCGGTACTGTGACCCCTCCGACGGTTCGGTGGCAGTTCCTCCCGTCACGAGGCCCCACCGTCGAGATGGCACCTCGACCCCCACCGACCTCCGAGCCCTCGGTCCGGTCGTGCGAGCCCCATACCGTCTCTCGTCACGGCCGGTAAATATACTTCTAGTGTGGGTATGCAGTTTGCTGTTTACTCCAGTGGGGTCTTTATCATCCACTGGCCGGTTGCGCTAGGTAGGAATGGCGAGTCGCAAGAACGCGATGCTCACCACCGAGGACCGACGCTGGCTCACCGGCGAGAAGGTCTACGAGGGCGAGCACGCGAAACAGCAACGCTACCAGCGCCGACGGGACATCCGGGAGCGGATTCGCAACGCGCTGCTCGACTTCACGACCCTGTTCGAACACCTCGACGCAGACGAGCGAGCGAAACTCTTCGGCGACCGCACGACCGGTGGTGACCTCGATACAGAACTCACGGAGGGTATCACGGACGCAGTGGCGTTCTTGCTCTACAACACGGGCTTCACTCGAGCCATTGGCGGCTCGACGGTCCAGAACGCCCAGCCGACGCTCGCAGAGCAGGTCCTGGACGAGGCGATCCGCCGTGCGGGACGGCGTGACGACCTGCTCGTCACGGACGTCTCGGTGGACGTCGAGGCGACACGAACGCCTCCAGAGCGCCTCCTCGCCGCGCTCCAGGCCGGTGAGGACCTCACCAGAGCGGAGTTGCGCTATCTCCTCGACAGCGACCTGGTCGACGAAACCGACCTCCAGGCGTGTCTGAGGCAGGTGCTGGTAGAGACCGACGACGCGCCGGGAGACCACGATGGGTGACACGTGGACTACCGCCGTCTGTCTTCTCCGAGTACGGTGCTTCGACCGAGTTCCGATTCCTGACGACTCCCATACTGTCCCATGACGATTACGACACCACGCGAGATGTTCGACCGAGAACTCCAGAAACTGTACCACGCAGAGGTCGAAATCCTCGACCTACACGCCGACCTCGCCGCGGCCGCGGCGAGCGAGGAGATAACGGCCATCTTCGAGGGGCACCGCGAGGACACCGTCGAGCAGGTCCACCGCATCGAGCGAGTGTTCGACGTCCTCGGACAGGACCCGCGAGAACGTGGCAGTGCACTCATGGAAGGGCTCCTGGCCGAGAAAGACGAGTTCGTCGACGAGGTCGTCGATGACGACCTCCGCGACCTCGACGTCATCGGGGTCGGGAGTCTCAACGAACGCATCGAGATCACGCTGCTCGACCGGCTGCTGGTCCTCGCTGCGGACCTGGACCTCCCCGCGGCGGTCGCCGAGGCGCTCGCCGAGAACCGCGCGGAAGCGCAGTCGGCACTCGACCGGATGCAGTCGATACTCGACGAACGTCGTCCGTCGGACGGGAACTGACGATTCGACGGCCGCCCGGCGTGTCTCGAGCGAAGCGCGTTCCCTCCCGTCGAGAGTACCGGTCCTGCCGTGAGGACGGCCTCGGGGCGCGTCCGCCAGCGCGGACCCGAGGGACCTGTTCCTCCCGTAGAACCATCTGCCGCGTGCAGCACTCGGGACGACGGTGGTGTTGCGAAGGGGCCGTAGGCCCGGTGACGTGGTTACCCGCTTTCACTCGGGGGACCGATGGTCACTACGCGCGCCTACGGCTGGGCGCGAGCGCAACCGATTGTCATTACATCTGTGCGGGTACGCCCCACGAGTTTAAGCGCGTCCGGGCGAACCACTCGACTATGCTCGTAGACGGGTTCGGCCGCGAGGTGACGGGGGTTCGCATCTCGTTGACGGACCGCTGTAACTTCGACTGTATCTACTGTCACAACGAGGGGCTCGGCGACACGCGCGGGCCGATGGACGCGGCGGACAACGAGATGAGCACCGACGACGTCGTGCGCTTCCTCGAGGTGTGCGAGGAGTTCGACGTCGAGAAGGCGAAGTTCACCGGCGGGGAACCGATGCTCCGCGACGACCTGGAGGAGATCATCGCCCGGACGCCCGACTCCATCGAGACGTCGCTCACGACGAACGGGACGTTCCTCCCCGGTCGCGCCGAGGCGCTCGCCGACGCCGGCCTCGACCGGGTGAACGTCTCGCAGGACGCCCTCGACCCGGCGGCGTTCCGCGAGGTGACGAAGAGCGGCGCGTACGACGACGTCATCGAGGGGGTGCTCGCGGCGGTCGACGCCGGGCTGACGCCGGTGAAGCTCAACATGGTCGTCTTCGAGGCGACGGCGGGGTACGTCCCCGAGATGGTCGAGCACGTCGCGGAGAACGACGGCCTCCAGCTCCAGCTCATCGAGTACATGCCGGAACTCGCCGGCCGGCCCGACTGGGCCGTCGACATCGAGCGCGTCCACGGCTGGCTGGCCGAACAGGCCGACCGGGTCGACCACCGCGAGATGCACGACCGACGACGGTACTGGATCGACGGCGGGATGGTCGAGGTGGTCGACCCCGTCGGCAACGAGGACTTCTGCGCGAACTGCCACCGCGTGCGCGTGACCCACGAAGGGTACCTGAAGGGGTGTCTCAACCGCAACGACGACCTCGTCCCGATGGGCGAGATGACGCGCGACGAGATCCGCGAGGCGTTCGTCGACGTGGTCGACAGCCGCGTCCCCTACTACGGCGAGTACCTCGTCCGGGACGGCGACGACTGGGTCGTCAACGACGAGTACATCGGCGCCCCCGTCTCCTACTCCGACTGAAACCCGCCGCGCTCGTCTCCGTCTTCTCCCCTCTCTGCTCCGTTCACGTTCGTCTCCGTCGACGACATCGCTCTCGTCTTCGAGCCGGGCGCCGCGGGACCCCGACCGACCCGAACGCGGGCGTTCCCGGCCGTGTGTGGCGTCGACACGCGTCCGAGGTATCGGTGTGTTTAAGTACGGCCACCGGGTTGGTGAGCATGCAATCAGTGTAGGGAGGGCGGCTCCCGAGTCCGCGAGGGGCGCGAGTACACGCGAGTTGTGGTAGCCAAGCCTGGCCCAAGGCGCTGGGTTGCTAACTCAGTGGCGTCAAGCCTCCGGGGTTCGAATCCCCGCCACAACGTCCACCAACCACACCACCATGAGCACGGAACAACCTGAGGGCGAAGAGGATGACGACATCCGATACTTCGTCCGTATCGGACGAACAGACCTCGACGGCACGAAGTCCGTCGAGCGTGCGCTCATCGAGATGAACGGCATCGGCCGTCGCACCGCCCGCCTCGTCTGCGAGTCGGCCGGCGTCGACCGGACGGCGACGTTCGGGCGTCTCGACGACGAGAGCATCGAGGGCGTCGTCGAGGCCGTCGAGAGCTACGCCGAGGAGGTCCCCGAGTGGCTCGCCAACCACCAG
This sequence comes from Halomarina ordinaria, assembly GCF_030553305.1. Classification (NCBI taxonomy): domain Archaea; kingdom Methanobacteriati; phylum Methanobacteriota; class Halobacteria; order Halobacteriales; family Natronomonadaceae; genus Halomarina; species Halomarina ordinaria. Next base: position 803,651 of record NZ_JARRAH010000001.1, read on the forward strand.
CGCGGGTACTTCAGCGGCGAGACGACCCACGAGGTCGGCAACGACCTCTCGATGACCCGGCGCCAGGACGTCAACCGCATGAAAATGATCAACTCCTACAAGGGGGTCCGACACAAGCGCGGCCAGAAGGTCCGCGGACAGCGGACGAAGTCCACGGGGCGTACCGAGGGCACCGTCGGCGTGAACGTCGAGGCCATCAAGGAAGAGGAGGAGGCGGAGTAAGATGGCACTCGGACAGAACACCAAACTCTACGAGACGCCGAACCACCCGTTCCAGGGCGAGCGCATCGCCGAGGAGGCCGGACTCGTCGGCCGCTACGGCCTGAAGAACAAGGAGGAACTCTGGCGGAGCCAGTCGGAACTGCGCGACTACCGCCGCGAGGCCCGCAGCCTGCTCGGGCAGACCCAGGGCGACGAGGAGGCCGCCGTTGAGGAGGCGGGCGAGTTCCTGCAGAGCCTGCAGCGAAAGGGCATCCTCGGGGGCGAGGACGCCCTCGACGACGTCCTGAGCCTCGACATCACGGACGTGCTCGAACGCCGCCTCCAGACGGTCGTCTACCGCAAGGGGCTGGCGAGCACGCCGAAGCAGGCGCGCCAGTTCATCGGCCACGGGCACGTCACCGTCGACGGCCAGCGCGTCACGACGCCGTCGTACACGGTGCTCGTCGAGCAGGAGGACAGCATCGACTTCGACGAAACGAGCCCGCTGGGGGACGACCTGCATCCCGCCCGGGCGGAGGACCAGGAGTAAATGAGTTCGCAACCCGACGGGCGATGGGCCATCGCTCACGTACACGCAACGTTCAACAACACCATCATGACCATCACGGACGAGACGGGCGCGGAGACGCTCGCGAAGTCCTCGGGTGGGTCGGTGGTGAAGCAGAACCGCGACGAGGCGTCGCCGTACGCCGCCATGCAGATGGCCGAGCGCATCGCCGAGGACATCCAGGCGCAGGGTATCACCGGCGTCCACGTCCGCGTCCGCGGTCCCGGCGGCAACCTCCAGAAGAACCCCGGGCCGGGCGCGCAGGCGACCATCCGCGCGCTCGCGCGCGCCGGCCTCGAGATCGGTCGCATCGAGGACGTCACGCCCATCCCGCACGACGGGACGCGCCCGCCGAAGAACAGCGGGTTCTAACATCATGGACGACTTCGACGTCGAGTTCATCGACCGAGACGACCGCAACGCGCGGTTCGTCGTCCGCGGGCTGACCCCCGCGTTCGCGAACGGCATCCGACGGGCCATGCTCGCCGACGTGCCGACGATGTCCATCGACACCGTTCGTGTCGTCGAGAACTCGTCGGTGATGTTCGACGAGATGATCGGCCTGCGCCTGGGGCTCGTCCCCCTCACCACGCCGCCGGGGGAGTTCGAACTCGGCGACGAGGTGACGCTGGCGCTCGACGTCGAGGGGCCGGCGACCGCCTACTCCGGCGACCTCGTCTCCGCGGACGACCTCGTCAAACCGGCCGACGAGAACGTCCCCATCATCGACCTGAAGGAGGACCAGCGCCTCGAAGTCGAGGCGCTCGCCCGCCTCGACAGCGGGAAGGACCACGCCAAACACCAGGGCGGCGTGGCCATCGGCTACCGCCACCTCCAGACGGTCGAGGTCGTCGGCGACCGCGACGAGTTCGCGGACGACGAACCCCGTATCGTGCGGGGGGTCGTCGAGGACGACGGCGAACTCGTGCCGGCGGAGTCGTTCGACAACGACCTCCGCAACCGGTACCCCGACGAGGAGGTCGCGGTCTCGGACGTGCCGAACGCCTTCGTGTTCCACGTCGAGACCGACGGCTCGATGAGCGTCGAGGACCTCGTGCTCGCGGCGGTGGAGTCGCTCCACGACCGCGCGGACGAACTCGAACAGGCGGTCCAGCTGTAGCGTCCCGTAGACCGAACACACACACCAGTCCAATGACCCCCACCACACACCCCACGTCGACGCGCCGGCCAGCACCGGCCATCGAAAGTGGTATGTGGGGGCTCGCGGAAGGAACGACTGCACGCAGGGATAGCCAAGTCTGGCCAACGGCGCGGCGTTCAGGGCGCCGTCCTGTAGAGGTCCGCAGGTTCAAATCCTGCTCCCTGCATTTCTCTCAGGTGTCACAATCATGAACAAGACGAACCCGAGACTCCGGAGTCTCATCGCCGACTGTAAGGTCGCCGCGCGCAGCGGGGCGGCCGTCTGGGGCGATGTCGCCGAACGGCTGGAGAAGCCCCGGCGCACGCACGCGGAGGTCAACCTCGGGCGTATCGAGCGGTACGCCAGGGAAGACGAGACCGTAATCGTGCCCGGGAAGGTCCTCGGCAGTGGGGCGCTCCGCAAGGAGGTCACCATCGCCGCGGTGGACTTCTCCGGGACGGCCCGCACCAAGATCAGTCAGGTCGGTGAGGCTATCGACCTCGAACAGGCACTCGAACAGAACCCCGAAGGCTCGAACGTCCGGGTGATTCGATGAGCGTCGCCGAGTTCGACGCCGACGTCGTCGTCGACGCCCGCGACTGCATCCTCGGCCGGGTGGCGAGCAACGTCGCCCAGCGCGCGCTCGACGGCGAGCGCGTCGCCGTGGTGAACGCCGAACACGCGGTCATCACGGGCAACGAGGAGGACGTGATGAGCGTCTACAAGAAGCGCGTCGAGGTCGGCTCCGACCAGGGGCCGTACTACCCCAAGCGCCCCGACCGCCTCCTCAAGCGCTCGGTGCGCGGGATGCTGCCGTACAAGACGCCCCGCGGGCGCACCGCGCTCGAGGGCGTCCGGGTGTACGTCGGCAACCCCTTCGAGGCCGACGGCGAGGTGCTCGAGGAGACCTCGCTTGACCGACTGTCGAACATCAAATTCGTCTCGCTGGGTGAGGTCAGCGAGCAGCTGGGGGCGAACGTCACATGGTAACCAACACGAGCGGCAAGAAGAAGACCGCAGTCGCCCGCGCCACGGTCCGCGAGGGCCAGGGGCGGGTGCGCATCAACGCACAGCCCGTCGAACTCGTCGAGCCCGAGATGGCCCGACTGAAGATGCTCGAACCGTTCCGCATCGCGAGCGAGGAGCTCCGCGACGGTATCGACATCGAGGTCAGCGTCGCCGGCGGCGGCATCAGCGGCCAGTCCGACGCGGTCCGCACGGCCATCGCCCGCGGCCTCGTCGAGCACTCGAACGACGCCGAACTGCGCGACGCGTACATGAACTTCGACCGGTCGCTGCTGGTCAACGACGTGCGCCAGTCCGAGTCCAAGAAGTGGGGCGGGCCCGGGGCGCGCGCTCGCTACCAGAAGTCCTACCGCTAGGTGATCCACCCATGATGATACCCGTCCGGTGTTTCACGTGTGGTAAAGTGGTCGGCGAGCACTGGGACGCGTACCGCCGACGGACCGAGGAGGGAGAGGACTCCGCGGCGGTCCTCGACGACCTCGGCGTCGACCGCGCGTGCTGTCGGCGCATGTTCGTCTCGCACAAGGACCTCGTCGACATCGTCTCCCCGTACCAGTGATGGCCCAGACAGAACACAACCGCTACGAGAAGGCCCGCATCATCGGCGCGCGAGCGCTGCAGGTGTCCTACGGGGCACCCGTCCTCGTCGAGACGACCCACACGGAGCCCATCCTCATCGCCGCACAGGAGTACGACGCGGGCGTGCTCCCGTTCACCGTCCACCGGGGTGGCGCATGACGCTCGTCACCGAACTCCGACTCCGCCGCGTCCTCGACTCCCGGGGGAACCCGACGGTCGAGGCCGAGGTGACGACCGAGAGCGGCGGGTTCGGGCGGGCGGCCGCCCCGAGCGGGGCGTCCACCGGCGAGTACGAGGCCATCGAACTCCCCGCCGAGGAGGCCATCGCCGCCGCGCGCGAGCGGGCGGTCCCCCGACTCGAGGGGCAGGTGTACGCCGGTGACCAGCGCTCGGTCGACCGGGTGCTGCGCGAGGCCGACGACACCGAGAACTTCGGCGGTATCGGCGCGAACAGCGCCGTCGCCATCAGCATGGCCGCGGCGAAGGCCGGCGCCGATATGCTCGGCGCGCCGCTGTACCAGCACCTCGGCGGTGCCTTCCGCGGCGACGAGTTCCCGACGCCGCTCGGGAACGTCATCGGCGGCGGCGAGCACGCGGCCGACGCGACGGACATCCAGGAGTTCCTCGCCGCGCCGGTCGGCGCGCCGAGCGTCGCGGACGCCGTCTTCGCCAACGCCGCCGTCCACCGGGAGGTCCACGACGTCCTCGCCGAGCGGGGCATCGCCTGCGGGAAGGGCGACGAAGGGGCGTGGGCGCCCTCCATCGACGACGCCGAGGCGTTCGAGGTGTGCGAGGAGGCCGTCTCGACCGTCGAGGACGAGGTCGGCTTCGAGGTCGGCTTCGGCCTCGACGTGGCCGCCTCCGAACTGTACGACGGCGACGCGTACCAGTACCAGGACGGCGAGCGCACGCTCGACGAACAGGTCGCGTACATCGCCGACCTCGTCGAGGAGTACGACCTCGTCTACGTCGAGGACCCGCTCGACGAGGACGACTACGACGGCTTCGCCGACCTCACCGACCGGGTCGGCGACCGGACGCTCGTCTGCGGCGACGACCTGTTCGTCACCAACACCGAGCGCCTGTCGACGGGTATCGAGCGCGGGGCGGCCAACAGCATCCTGGTGAAGCCGAACCAGATCGGGACGCTGTCGGACGCCTTCGACGCCATCGAACTGGCGGTCGAGCACGGCTACGCGCCGGTCGTCTCGCACCGCAGCGGTGAGACCGAGGACACGACGATTGCACACCTGGCCGTGGCGACCGCGGCCCCCTTCATCAAGACGGGGGCGGTGGGCGGCGAGCGAACCGCGAAACTCAACGAACTCGTTCGAATCGAGGAAAACGCATGAGCGACAACGAAGACGGACTCGAGGAGCTCGCCGAGGAGGAGGCCGCGCAGGCCGACGCCGACGACGAGGCTCAGGGGTCCACAGACGAGGAAGCGACCGCCGCCGACGAGGCGGCCGAACCGGAAGCGCCGGAGGTCGAGGAGGACCCCGCCGAGGACGCGGGCCCGACCTTCGACGAGGACGTCATGCCGGACGAGGAGGCCGACCTCCTCATCCCGGTCGAGGACTACCTCGCCGCCGGGGCCCACATCGGGACCCAGCAGAAGACCAAGGACATGGAGCGGTTCATCCACCGCGTCCGCACCGACGGGCTGTACGTCCTCGACGTGAGCCAGACGGACGACCGCATCCGCACCGCGGCGAAGTTCCTCTCGAACTACCAGCCCGAGCAGATACTCGTCGCCTCCTCGCGTCAGTACGGTCGGTTCCCGGCCGAGAAGTTCGCCGACGCCGTCGGCGCACGCGCGCGGACCGGACGGTTCATCCCCGGGACGCTGACGAACCCGCAGTACGCGGGTTACATCGAGCCCGACGTCGTGGTCGTCACCGACCCCATCGGCGACAGCCAGGCGGTCAAGGAGGCCATCACGGTCGGCATCCCCGTCGTGGCGATGTGCGACTCGAACAACCAGACGAGCAACGTCGACCTCGTCGTCCCGACGAACAACAAGGGGCGCAAGGCCCTCTCGGTGGTCTACTGGCTGCTGGCCAACGAGACGCTCGACAACCGCGGCGCGGAGCCGTCCTACGCGCTGGACGACTTCGAGACCGACATCTGAACCGACCTTCCCGTTCTTCGCGTCCACCGGCGAGCGGCCGCGCCGTCGCCCTCGTTCTCACGTTTCTCGCCGCCGGATAGTCCCGTCGGGACGCAGCTATCTTCATGTCGGTGGACGACCAACGCTCGGGGTCCGACCGCTTCGCGGTGCCGGCCGACCGACGAGCCGACGCGCCCGGAGCGCGTCGGGCGGAGACAGCGATGGGAGACGTCATTCACGAGAAGGTGCACGCGGAGGTCGACGAGGACTTCGTCGTCTTCCTGGTGGGGATGCGAATCAACAAGCCGTGGCGTGTCGGGAAGTGGCTCCCGCCGTTCCTGGCGATGCCGCGGCTGTTGCGCCGGCTGGAGGCGGACCCCGACTCCGGCCTGCTCGGCTACAGGGTGGTGTTCAGCCCGCGAGAGCCGATGGTCGTCCAGTACTGGCGGTCGGCGGAGGACCTGTTCCGTGCCGCCACCGACCCCGAGGGCGGACACGTCCCGGCGTGGCTGGCGTACAACCGCGACAGCGACCTCTCGGGTGCGGCCGGCATCTGGCACGAGACGTACCTCGTCCGGGCCGACGCCTACGAGACGTCCTACCGGAACATGCCGCCGTTCGGCCTGGGGACGGTCGGGCGACTCGCGCCAGCGAAGGGGACGGGGTTCGGTCGACTGGTCGCCGACGCGGAGGCAGTCGAGCGCCCCGGCCCGACCGAAGTATGACCGCGCCGGAGCACGAGTCGCGCGCTCGTTCGGATACGCTTAAACCGGCACTCCGGTAACGACGGGGTATGACTGTTTCGAGCGCGCCGGGGAAGGTGTACCTCTTCGGCGAGCACGCCGTCGTCTACGGCGAACCGGCGGTCCCGTGCGCCATCGAGCGACGGGCGACCGTCACGGTCGAGGCGCGAAGGGACGACCGCCTCCGGGTCGAGGCGCGCGACCTGACGCTCGACGGCTTCACGGTCGAGTACGGCGCCAGCGGGGACGACCGACCGGACGTTGACGTCGCGACGCCGCTCGTCGAGGCGGCGATGGGCTACGTCGAGGGGGCGGTCGAACAGGCGCGGGACGCGGCGGACGCGCCCGACGCCGGCTTCGACATGGTCGTCGAGAGCGACATCCCGCTGGGGGCCGGCCTCGGTTCGTCGGCAGCCGTCGTCTGCGCGGCCATCGACGCCGCGGCGCGAGAACTCGGCCGTGACCTCACGCCAGAGGCGGTCGCCGACCGGGCCTACCGCGTCGAACACGACGTCCAGGAGGGGCAGGCCTCGCGGGCGGACACGTTCTGCTCGGCGACGGGCGGTGCCGTCCGCGTGGAGGGCGACGACCGTCGACGCATTCCCGACGCGCCGAACCTCCCGCTCGTCGTCGGCTACGACGGCGGGGCGGGCGACACGGGCGAACTCGTCGCCGGCGTGCGCACGCTCCGCGACGAGTACGACTTCGCCGCCGACACGGTCGGCGCCATCGGCGACCTGGTTCGAGCGGGCGAGCGGGCGCTCGCGGACGACGACGTCGCCGAGGTCGGGCGACTGATGGACTTCAACCACGGGCTGCTGGCGGCGCTCGGCGTCTCCTCGCGGTCGCTCGACGCGATGGTGTGGGCCGCCCGCGACGCCGACGCGCTGGGTGCGAAACTGACGGGTGCGGGCGGCGGCGGCTGTATCGTCGCGCTCGACGAGACGCCCGCCGCCCGGACCGCCCTCGACTACACGCCGGGGTGTGAGGAGGCGTTCCGCGCCGAACTCGACCGCGAGGGGGTGCGCGCGGAACGATGAAGGTCCTCAAACTCGGCGGGAGCGTCATCACGGACAAGGACGTCCCCGAGACGGTCGACGAGCGGAACCTCGAACGGGCGGCCGCGGCCGTCGGCGGGTACGACGGGGACCTCGTCGTCGTCCACGGCGGCGGCTCGTTCGGCCACCACCACGCGAGCGCCCACGGCATCAGTCGGACCCGGGGGAGCGAGGACTACGAGGGAGTGGTCGCCGTCCACGCGGCCATGCAGCGCCTCAACGACGCCGTGCTGGCGGCGCTCCACGCGGAGGGAGTGCCCGCGGTACCCGTCCACCCGTTCTCGGCGGGCTTTCGCAACGCCGTCGACGACCTCGTCCTCCCGACGGGGCAGGTGCGCGTCCTCCTGCGCGAGGGGTTCGTCCCCGTCCTCCACGGCGACGTCGTCGCCCACGAGGGGCGGGGCGCGACCATCGTCAGCGGCGACGAACTCGTCGTCGAGGTGGCCGACCACCTCGACGCCGAGCGGGTGGGGCTCTGTTCTGCGGTGCCCGGCGTCTACGACGAGGCGGGCGACGTCGTCGGGCGCATCGAGTCGTTCGAGGACGTCGAGGCCGCCCTCGGCGGGAGTCAGTCGACGGACGTCACCGGCGGGATGGCCACGAAGGTGCGCGAACTGCTCGCGCTGTCGGTGCCCGCGTTCGTCTTCGACCTCGACGGCGTGGCGGCGTTCCTCGCGGGCGACGACGTCGGGACGCGAATCGGGTAGCGTCGGCCGCGTCGTGACGCCGTCCGTGAGAGTCGGCGACACGGTGGAATCCAACCCACGCGTTTTTAACACCGGAGACTGTAGGGCCGGATAACCGAGCATACGGTCGCCCCGGGAGCGCAAGCGGGCGACCGGCGGGGTCCGGTGTCGCGTACGACGCCGGACCACGCGGGCCACTGGAGTGCCAGCGGTACGTCTTCGCCGGTCGCGCGTGCGGCACGCGCTCCCCCGGGCGACTCCTCTCGGAGTCGGAACCATGGAAATCGAAATCGCAACCATTGGCGGATACGAAGAGGTCGGCCGGCAGATGACGGCCATCCGTGCCGGGGACGACATCGTCGTCTTCGACATGGGCCTCAACCTCTCGCAGGTACTGATACACGACAACGTCGAGACCGAGCGCATGCACAGCCTCGACCTCATCGACATGGGCGCCATCCCGGACGACCGCGTCATGTCCGACCTCGAGGGCGACGTGCAGGCCATCGTGCCGACGCACGGCCACCTCGACCACATCGGCGCCATCTCGAAACTGGCCCACCGCTACGACGCCCCCATCGTCGCGACGCCGTTCACCCTCGCGCTGGTCGAACAGGAGATACAGAGCGAGGAGAAGTTCGGCGTCCAGAACGACCTCGTCGAGATGCAACCCGGCGAGTCGATGTCCATCGGCGACACGGGCAACGTCGAACTGGAGTTCGTCAACGTCACGCACTCCATCATCGACGCCATCAACCCCGTCCTCCACACGCCGGAGGGGGCCGTCGTCTACGGCCTCGACAAGCGCATGGACCACACGCCGGTCATCGGTGACCCCATCGACATGGAGCGCTTCGAGGAAATCGGCCGCGAGGGGCCGGGCGTCCTCTGTTACATCGAGGACTGCACGAACGCCGGCCGGAAGGGCCGGACCCCCTCCGAGTCCGTCGCCCGGCGCCACCTGAAGGACGTCATGACCTCCGTCGAGGACTACGACGGCGGAATCGTCGCCACGACGTTCTCGAGTCACATCGCCCGCGTGACGAGCCTCGTCGAGTTCGCCAACGACATCGGCCGTCAGCCCGTCCTGCTCGGGCGTTCGATGGAGAAGTACTCGGGCACCGCAGAGCGCCTGAACTTCGTCGACTTCCCCGACGACCTCGGGATGTACGGCCACCGCAAGTCCGTCGACCGGACGTTCAAGCGCATCATGAACGAGGGCAAGGAGAACTTCCTGCCCATCGTGACGGGCCACCAGGGCGAACCGCGCGCGATGCTCACGCGGATGGGCCGCGGCGAGACGCCCTACCAGCTCGACGACGGCGACAAGGTCCTCTTCAGCGCGCGGGTCATCCCCGAGCCGACCAACGAGGGCCAGCGCTACCAGTCCGAGAAGCTCCTCAAGATGCAGGGCGCACGCATCTACGACGACATCCACGTCTCCGGCCACCTCCGCGAGGAGGGCCACTACCGGATGCTGCAGGCGCTCCAGCCCCAGCACGTCATCCCGGCCCACCAGGACATGAAGGGCTTCGCGCCGTACACGAGCCTGGCGGCCAGCCAGGGGTACAAGCTCGGGCGCGACCTGCACGTGACGCGCAACGGGAACATGATTCAGCTGACGGAATGAGCGCCGACAGCGCGCGTGTGGAGGCGGCGATAGAGGGGCGCCGAGAGGCGGTCAACGACGCCATCGCGGAGATGCTCCCGGTCACGCGACCGGAGCGCCTCTACGAGGCGTCGCGCTACCTGCTGGACGCGGGCGGCAAGCGCCTGCGCCCGGCGATGCTCCTGCTGGTGGCCGAGGCGGTCACCGGCGTCGACCCCCTGACGGAGGACTACCGCGCGTTCGGCCCCGAGGAAATCGACATCATGGCGGCCGCCGTCAGCGTCGAGGTCATCCAGTCGTTCACCCTCATCCACGACGACATCATGGACGACGACGACCTGCGACGCGGCGTGCCCGCCGTCCACCGCGAGTACGACACCGAGACGGCTATCCTCGCCGGCGACACGCTCTACTCGAAGGCGTTCGAGTGCATGCTGCAGACGGGCGCACCCGCCGACCGCTCGGTGCGCGCGCTCGAGAAACTCGCGACGACCTGTACGAAGATCTGCGAGGGACAGGCCCTCGACGTCGCCTTCGAGGCGCGCGGGGACGTGACGACCGAGGAGTACCTCGACATGGTCGAGCACAAGACGGCGGTGCTGTACGCCGCCGCCGCCGCCATCCCCGCGGTCCTCCTCGGCGCGGACGAGGAGGTGGTCGACGCCCTCTGCGGCTACGGCCTCGACGTGGGCCGGGCCTTCCAGATACAGGACGACCTCCTCGACCTCACGACGCCGAGCGAGCGTCTCGGCAAACAGCGCGGGAGCGACCTCATCGAGGGCAAGCGGACCGTCGTCACCCTCCACGCCCGCGACCAGGGCGTCGACGTCGACGCGCTCCTCGACACCGCGGACCCCGCCGACGTGACGGAGGCGGACATCGAGGCGGCCGTCGGGCGACTGGAGGGCGCCGGCAGCATCGACCACGCCCGGACGATGGCCCGCGAGATAACCGACCGCGGGAAGCGCCGCCTCGAGGTCCTCCCCGAGGGGGAAGCCCGCGAGACGCTCGCGGGCATCGCGGACTACCTCGTCGAGCGGGACTACTGACGGTCACGGCGGCGAGGACACGCTTTTTGTACGGTGGGCGAGTCGTCTCGACCGAATGAGCGAGACAGTTCGCTGGGAGTACGAGACGCTTCGGCCGCCGCGGGAGGCGACGATGCACGAGGCGACCGACCCGAAGACGGAGCTGAACGAACTCGGTGCCGACGGGTGGGAGCTGGTCTGCACCGTCGAGTACGCCGGCGGCGGGACGAAGTACCTCGTCCTCAAGCGACCGGCGAGGGACGACGATGAGTGAGGCGGGCGTCGAACCCGACCACTCCGTCGAGTCGGAGACGGACATCGGCACCGAGAACACCATGCGGGAGCGGGCCGGCGAGAGCCGCCTCAAACTCTGGCTGGTGCTCGGCGCGAACCGACTGGTCATCACCGGCGTCCTCGCCAGCGTGGTGTTCGTCTCGTTCGTCCTCGCGGGGGTGTTCCTGCTCCCGCCGTTCGAGCAGACCGTGGCGGGCGGCGACGTGCTCGACACGCTGTTCACGACGATGATAAGCGCCGTCATCACGGGCGTGACCCTCGTCGTCACCATCAGTCAGCTGGTCATCTCCCAGGAGAACGGCCCGCTCGGCGACCAGCGCGAGCGGATGAGCAACGCGCTCGACTTCCGCGAGTACACGAGCGAACTCATCGGGACGACGACCCCCGCGGACCCATCGAAGTTCCTCGCGGTGCTCGTCGAGACGTCGAACCAGCGCGGCGAGCAACTCCGCGAACTCGCGGAGGGGAGCGACAACGACGACCTGCGTGACGAGGTCGAGGAGTTCGTCGACAGCCTCTCGGACAACGCGGACGTGGTCGTCGACCGCCTCGACGGCGCGACGTTCGGGACGTTCAACGTGCTGTTCGCGGCGCTCGACTACAACTACTCCTGGAAGGTGTTCCAGGTCAACCGCATCCAGGAGGTGTACCGCGACGACATCGACGACGAACTCGGACGGGCGTTCGAGGACCTCCACACCTCGCTCGCCATGTTCGGCCCCGCCCGCGAACACATCAAGACCCTCTACTTCGAGTGGGCGCTCATCAGCCTCTCGCAGCTCATCTCCTACGCGGCCATCCCGGCGCTCATCATCGGCGCGCTGATGACGGTGTTCGTCGACAGCGCGACGTTCACCGGCGTCACCTTCGGCGTCTCCGACCTCCTGTGGGTGACGGCAACGGCGTTCACCGTCACGGTGATTCCCTTCCTGCTGTTCATCTCCTACGTGCTCCGCGTCGCCACCGTCGCCAAGCGGACGCTCGCCATCGGGCCGCTCATCCTGCGGGACTCCCAGCGCTGAGGCGTCCCCGCCGGCGCGCGAATCCACGCCCGTTTTGTCCCTCGGCGTGAACCACTCCCCAATGGACGACGACCTCAGGGAGCGCGTCGAACGCGCCGCGGAGGCGAGCGCGCTCTACAACGCGCTCAAACACGACAGCGAGGCACAGGTGGGTGCCATCATGGGACCGCTGATGGGCGAGAACCCCGAGTTCCGCGAACACGGCGGCGAGGTACCGGGCGTCGTCGCGCCCGTCGTCGCGCGGGTCAACGACCTCTCGACGGCCGAGCGCCGCGAGCGACTCGCCGCCCTTGACCCCGAGGCGCTCGCCGACCTCGAGGCGGAGGACGAGGAGGACGAGCAGGTGCTCCCGGACCTGCCGAACGCCGACGACTACGAGGAGATCCGTATGCGCCTCGCGCCGAACCCGAACGGCCCGTGGCACCTCGGCAACGCCCGGATGCCCGCCGTCATCGGGACGTACAAGGACCTCTACGACGGCTGGATGCTCTGTCGGTTCGACGACACGGACCCGGAGACGAAGCGCCCGGACCTCGACGCCTACGACGCCATCCTCGACGCCGTCTCCTACCTCGGCTTCGAACCCGACGAGGTGATGCGCGCGAGCGACCGCCTGGAGACCTACTACGACCACGCCCGCGACCTCATCGAGATGGGCGGGGCCTACACCTGCTCGTGTTCGGGCGAGGCGTTCTCCGACCTGAAGAACGCGGGCGAGGCGTGTCCCCACCGCGGGAAGGACCCCGAGACGGTCCGCGAGGAGTTCGAGGCGCTGGTCGACGGCGAGTACTCGGCGGGCGAGATGGTCCTGCGCGTGAAGACCGACATCGAACACAAGAACCCCGCGCTGCGCGACTGGGTCGCCTTCCGCGTCATCGACACGCCCCACCCCCGCGAGGCGGCAAGCGACTACCGCCTCTGGCCGATGCTCGACTTCCAGTCGGGTATCGACGACCACCTCACGGGCATCACCCACATCGTCCGGGGTATCGACCTGCAGGACTCCGCGAAGCGCCAGCGCTTCGTCTACGACTACTTCGACTGGGAGTACCCGGAGGTCGTCCACTGGGGGAAGATTCAGCTAGACGCCTACGACGTGAAGATGTCCACCTCGACCATCAAGGAACTCGTCGAGTCGGGCGAACTCGACGGCTGGGACGACCCGCGCGCGCCGACGCTCGCCAGCGTCCGCCGCCGCGGCATCGAGGGACAGGCCATCGTCGACGCCATCGTCGAACTCGGCACCTCCACCAGCGACGTCGACCTCGCCATGTCGGCCATCTACGCGAAGAACCGCGAACTCGTCGACGACGAGGCCGACCGCGCGTTCCTCGTCCGCGACGGCGAGGAGGTGCCCCTGGCGGGGGCTCCCGACGCCGCCCACCCGCCGGTCCACCCCGACCACGAGGAGCGCGGGACGCGCGACGTCCCCGTCGGCGACCGGGTGCTCCTCGAACCCGACGACCTGCCGGCGGGCGGCGAGCGCGTCTGGCTGAAGGGACTCGGCTGCGTCGAGCGCACCGACGAGGGCTTCGAGTTCCGCGACGCGGGTATCGACGTCGTCCGCGAAGAGGGCGTCGACGTCGTCCACTGGGTGCCCGCCGAGACGAGCGTCCCCCTCACCCTGCGGACGATGGACGGCGACGTGACGGGGCGGGCCGAACCGGGCGTCCGCGAGTACGACGCCGACACCCTGGTGCAGTTCGAGCGCGTCGGGTTCGCCCGACTCGACACGGTCGACGACGTCGTCGTCGTCGCGTACTACGCCCACCCGTAGCCGACGAACCGGTCGGGTGCCCGGACTCCCACGCGTCCGTGAGTGCGGAGATATTTTGCCGTGGTCCGTCGTACCACGACCATGACCGAGAAGGTACTCGTCCCCGTCGACGGGTCGCCGCTGTCGATGCGCGCGCTCCGGGTCGCCCTCGCAGAGCGGTCGGACGCGACCGTCACCGCCCTGCACGTCATCGACCCGTCGGAACCGGGGTACAGTTACTTCGGCGCCGACGTCGACGTCCGCTCGGAACCGCGCCACGGGACCGACGAGTGGTTCGAACGGGCGGACGGGTACGAGCGCGACCTGTTCGCCGAGGCGGCCGACGTCGCGGCGGAGTACGACCGACCGCTGGAGACGGTGACGCTGGTCGGCGACCCCGCGCGGGTCATCGTCGACTACGTCGTCGACCACGGCTTCGACCACGTCGTCCTCGGCAGTCACGGCCGGGGCGAGGACAGCCACGTCACGCTCGGGAGCGTCACGGAGGCCGTCGCGTTCCGCGCGCCGGTACGCGTCTCCATCGTTCGCTGACCCCACCGTGACGGAGTACTACTTCATCAGCGACCTGCACATCGGCGGCGACGAACAGCTCCAGACCTGCGAGTTCGAAGCGGAGTTGACCGAGTTCCTGCAGGACCTCGCGGGCCACGACGACGCCGAACTCGTCGTCCTCGGCGACCTCTTCGGGCTGTGGGAGTTCACCGGGGTGGAGGGGCTGGCGAAACTCGACCTGCTGGAGGAGCACCACCCCTGGCTGTTCGAGCAGTTGCGCGAGACGGGCGAGACCGTCCAGATAACCCTCATCCCGGGGAACCACGACTACGAACTCGCCTGTTACCCGGAGTACGAGGAGCGCCTCGCCGAGTACAACGTCTCGCTGGAACGCGAACTGCACCTCACCCGCGAGGTGGCGGGCCGGACGGTGTGGGCCGAGCACGGGATGCAACACGACCCGAACAACCGGATGCCCGACTTCGGCAACCCCCACGCGAACCCGGTCGGCTACTTCGTCGTTCGCCGGGTGGTCGCACAGGCCGGTCGGCTGTCGGGGCACAGCCGGTACAACTGGCCCCGCGACATCCAGTCGGTCGCGCCGATGGAGGAGATTCCCCGGTGGATACTCTCGAACTACTTCTACCGGGAGATGAGCCCCTACCTGCGGTTCGTGGTCGCGCCCGTCCTCCTGCTGTTCAACGTGAGCCTGCTCTACCTCGCCGGCCTCGCCCTCGAAGAACTGGGCGCCATCCCGGCGGGGGTGCTCCAGGCGGACGCGCTCGCGCGGACCTTCGGGGTCGCGGGGTTCGTCCTGGAGGCGTTCCTGTTCGTCAACGTCCTGCTCGTCCTGTTGCTGGTCGTCGTCTCCATCCCCCTGTGGTTCTTCGACCGCGACGTCAGACGGACCATCCGACGCTTCGGCCTGCTCACGTCGGGGTTGCAGGTGGGCCAGGGCGACGAGCGTTTCCTCGACGCGGCGCGGTCGGTGTTCGCCGACCGCCCCGACGTGGCGGTGTACGTGTACGGCCACACCCACCGCGCGTCGCTCACGCGGCTCGGCGACCGACTGGTCCTCAACACCGGGACGTGGCTGAAACGGCTCGTCCGCGTCCCCGCCCGCATCGGGCGCCTCCCGGGAGTGTACCACCCCTCCTTCCGGCTCAACTACTTCCGCATCCGCGAGGAGGACGGCGACCTCGTCGTCGAGTACGAACGCATCGAGAAGGAGCCCGACGAGCGCCTGTCGCCGCTCCAGCGCCTCGTCCGCACCCGCCCTCCCCGGGAGGACCCCATCCCCGAGCGGACCGTCCTCCCGGGCGACCTCTCAGACGAGGACGACGACCACCATCGCGGCCAGCATCGCCAGCGTGAGCAGTACCTGGACGACGGTTGAGGCGAGGACGCCGACCGTCGCGTAGAGGGCCGTGCGCGCACCCGCACGAGGGTCGCGGTGGCGGCCGTACTCCAGGACGAACACCGTCCCCGCCACGCCGACGAGGAGGCCGACGGGTCCAGAGACGAGCATCAGGAGGACGCCGGCCGTCGCCGCGATGGCCGTCGTCGCCACCGACGCGCCGCCCGTTCTCGCCGCGATGGCCCCCCCGAAGTAGTCGACGAGCGCCGTCGCCACGCCGACGAGCGTGAGGCCGACGAGCACGACGAGCGTCGGGTCGGCGTACCCCGTCCCCCACCAGTAGACGTAGACGCCCGCGAGCGAGAGGAGCGCCCCGGGCAGGAGCGGGAGGACCGCACCCACCACGCCGAGCGCGAGGAGGGCGAACGCGAGCAGGGTCGTCGCCTCACTCATCGTACCGCCCCCGTTCGGCCGCCGACGCGTCGCCGCCGTAGCGCGCACAGAGCGCCCGGCAGGCCCGCCCCACGTCCCGGCGGGCGCCGCTCGCGCTGTGGTAGCCGAGTTCGGCGGCGACGGCCTCCCAGTCGTGGCCCTGGAGGACGCGCCGGACGAGGAGGCGCTCGGCGTCGGCCGAGAGGGGGCCGTCGGGGTCGGTGAGCGCCCGCACCGCGAGGCGGCGGAAGGGGTCGGGGTGGACGTCGAACTGGCCGGGGCCGTAGCCGGCGGCGGCGACGAGCCGCCACTCGCGGTCGGTGAGGGTCGCGGCGAAGGGCTCGTCGGTGGCGGCGAGCGCACCCCTGACCACGTCGGGCGGGAGGTGCGAGAGGGAATCCGAGAGGACGCCCGCGGCGCGTTCGCGGAACCAGCGGGCGTGGCGCGCCGCGAGCGCCGCCCCACGTGCGGGCCTGAGCATCGCGGCGGAGTGCTCGCCGCTCGTCTCGTTGCGCGTCGTCGAGAGGTGGACCGTCGCGTAGTCGCGACTCGCCCAGAACGAGAGCAGGCGGGGGGTCGCCCCGTAGCTGACGCCGAACCAGTCGACGTCGCCCTCGAACTCGGCGTGGACGCGGTCGAGGAGGTGGCCGCCGAGCCCCCGCGAGCGGACCGCGGGGTGGGTGGCGATGCGGACGACGCGGTAGCCGACGGGGCCGCCCGCGTCGGGGTCGCGCAACTGGCCCAGCATGAGGTCGGGGAGCATGTTCCCCCGGACGCGGCCGACCCGGTAGGTGCGTTCGGCGAGCCCGGGCGAGAGGTCCCCCTCGCGGGCGAGGAGGGCGACGGCGACGACGTGGCCGTCGTGGGTGAGCGCTCTCGTCGTGACGTTGGGCGCGTCGAGCAACCGCGCGAGGTCGTTGGGTTCCGTCCGGTAGTGCGCGAGGACGAGCAGGCCGAACAGCTCCCGGAGGACGTGTTCGTCCGCGAGCAGGTCCTCGGGGGTCGGGCGCTCGTAGGCGACCGTCTCGGGTGTCGCGTCGACCACGAGCGGCTCGACGGGGGGCCCGGCGTCGAGCAGGAGCGCGCGGAACAGCCACGGCTCGACGGGGTCGCTCGCGGCGTACCGGATGGGCGCGCGCATCGAGCAGTCGGTCACGTCGCGGTCGCTCGACGCGAGGCGCTCGCGGAACCGCACGGAGAAGCCCCGTCCCGCCCCCTCGTAGCCGTGGACGGTGGTGGCGAAGCCGACCGGCGGGCCGGAGAGGAACGACCCGAGCAGCGAGACGGGGAGGCCGGCCGCCTCGTCGACGAGGAGCACGTCGGCGTCGCTCTCGACGGCGTGGGCGGGACGCTCGAAGCGGACGCGGCCGCCGTCGGTCGCGGCGAGCGTCCCCTCCCGCTCGACGAGGACGCCGAGCGTATCGAGGAGTTCGCGGGCGCGGGCGAACAGTTCGCCCGCCCCCCGACGGCTGGGCGCGGTGACGAGGACGTCGCGGCCGGCGGCGGCGAGCGACCCGGCGGCGAGGCCGGCGGCGCTCGACTTCCCCCGGCCGCGGTCGGCCTCGACGACCACCACGCCCTCCGGCGACCGGAGCGCCTCGAACGCCCGGAGCGCCGCGACCTGGTCGTCGGTCAGACAGGCGCGGTAGGCGGCGACCGGGAAGGCGTGGCGCTCGGGAGGTGCGGGTGCGGGGCGCTCGCGCGCCGGGAGCGGGTCGGTCAAACCGTCGCGCTCGACGGTTCCCGTCTCCGCGTCGAGGACGGCGACGCCGGGGTGCTGGCGCAGGAGGCCGACCAGCCGGCGGCGGAAGTTCCCGCCCACAGCGTCGAGGTCGGCCGGCGGGACGGCGAGCGACTCGTCGAAGCGGTCGCGTCGGGCGGGCCAGTCGTCGAGCGGCGGGGCGAGGAGGACGAGGAGGCCGCCGCCGTCGACGGCGCCGGCGGCCCGTCCGAGCGCGTTGGGCCGACACTCCTCGTGGGCGTCGACGACGACGCACTCGCGCGTCGTCCCGAGCAGGTCGTCGGCGCGGCGCGGTTCGAGGCGGGGGAGGTCGGCGTCGGTGTGGCCGAGCAGGTGGACGTCGTCGACGTCGGCCGCGTCGAGGAAGGGCGAGAGGGCGTCGAGGCAGGCCCCGTGGGAACCGGTGAGGACGACGAGGCGGCGCTCGTTCGCCCGGCGGGCCTCCGCGCGGAGCGCGCGCGGGAGGGAGTCGAACATGGGGTGAGGTGAGCGACCGGCGGTAATGCCTCCTGCGGTCGGCGGTACAGTAAGGAGCCTCCCCCTCGTCTCGCCGCCATGCGCGAAACCAACCGGCAGTGGGTGCTCGCCGAGCGCCCCGCGGGCCGCCCGACAGTGGAGTGCTTCGACCTGGTCGAGGAGGCGGTCCCCGACCCCGGCCCCCGAGAGGTGCTCGTCCGAACGCGGTACATGTCGGTCGACCCGTACATGCGCGGGCGGATGCGCGACGCCGACTCCTACGCCGAACCGTGGGACGTCGGCGAGGTGATGCACGCGGGCGTCGTCGGCGAGGTGGTCGAGTCGAACAGTCCGAAGTGGGACGCGGGCGACGTCGTCAACGGCAACCTCCGGTGGGCCGACTACGCGGTGGCCGACGAGGACCAGCTCGTCGCCGTCGACCCGGAGCGCGCGCCCATCTCGACGGCACTCGGCGTCCTCGGGATGCCGGGGCGGACGGCCTACTTCGGCCTGCTGGACGTGGGCGAACCGAAGCCGGGGGACACCGTCCTCGTCTCGGGGGCGGCGGGCGCCGTCGGCTCCGTCGTGGGCCAGATAGCGAAACACGCCGGCTGTCGCGTCGTCGGCGTCGCGGGCGCCGACGAGAAGGTCCACTGGCTGACCGGCGAACTCGGCTTCGACGAGGCCATCAACTACGACACGACCGAGAACCTGCGCGCCGCCGTCGCCGCGGCCTGCCCCGACGGCGTCGACGTCTACTACGACAACGTCGGCGGCCCCATCACCGACGCGGCGTTCGCCAACCTCGCCGTGCGCGCCCGCGTGGTCGTCTGCGGACAGATATCGCTCTACAACGCCGAGGAGCGCCCGACGGGACCGCGACAGCTGGGCGAACTCATCACGAAGCGCGCCCGCGTCGAGGGCGTCCTCGTCCGCGACTACGTCGAGCGCTACGAGGAGGCCAACGAGCGCCTCGCGCGCTGGGTGGGCGACGGGACGGTCCAGTACCGCGAGACGGTCACGGAGGGGCTGGAGAACGCCCCCGACGCCTTCCTCGGGCTGTTCGACGGCGTGAACGTCGGCAAACAGGTGGTGAAGGTGAGCGAGTACGAGCCGGGGTGAGTCAGAACCTCGATGGGTCGCCGGCCGCGCTCGGGGTGGAGTGCCTTGCCGTACCACCCCTGAGCCCGTTCGGAAGCGCTTTTATGCAGGGCAGAGTTAGAGCGGGGTACAGCCTACGTGGGGTTGATGATGCTCCCAGCCAGGGACTTTCGCCGACAGCGTGTCGGTAAGTGCGCGCGGACGCTCCGTCGTCCGGTCGTCGCACGAGGCGGGGGAGCGCGAGCCCACGCGTGGGAGTGATCCATCATGCCAGTATACGTTGATTTCGACGTTCCGGCAGACCTCGAAGACGACGCCGTCGAGGCGCTCGAGGTCGCCCGGGACACCGGTTCGGTGAAGAAAGGAACGAACGAGACGACCAAGGCCGTCGAGCGCGGCAACGCGGTCCTCGTCTACGTCGCCGAAGACGTCCAGCCCGAGGAGGTCGTCATGCACCTCCCGGACCTCTGCGACGAGAAGGAGATTCCCTTCCTCTTCGTGGAGACGCAGGACGACATCGGCCACGCCGCCGGCCTCGAGGTCGGCAGCGCGGCCGCGGCCATCGTCGACGCCGGCGAGGCCAGCGGCGATGTCGAGGACATCGCCGACAAGCTCTCGGAGCTCAGGTAGATGAGCGCCGAAGGCAACAACGACGGAGCGACGGCGGCCGAGGTCATCGAGATCGTCGGCAAGACCGGCATGCACGGCGAGGCCATGCAGGTCAAGTGCCGCATCCGCTCCGGCGAGAACCAGGGCCGCATCATCGCTCGAAACGTCCTCGGGCCGGTCCGCGTGGGCGACGTGCTCCAGCTGCGCGAGACCGCCCGAGAGGCCGACTCCATCGGAGGTCAGTAGATGCCACAGACACGCACCTGTGACTTCAGCGGCGAGGACATCGAGCCCGGCACGGGCATCATGTTCGTCCGCAACGACGGGACCGTGTTGCACTTCAAGGACTCCAAGGCCGAGAAGAACTACTTCATGGGACGGGAGGCGCGCAACCTCGAGTGGACCGAGGCCGGCCAGCGCGAACACGCCGCCCGCCAGCAGACCGTCGGCTCGCAGGACGAAGTCGAGCAGGTCGCCGCCGAGGGCGAGACGGAACTCGACGAACCCGAGCCCGCGGAGACCAGCGCCGACGCCGACCAGCCCGACGTCGACGCCGCCGAGGCCGTCGAGTCCGAGGGCTCGGAGGCGCCCGATCTCGAGGCGGCGGAAGTGACCGACGCCGGCGTCGAGGGCGAGCCCGCGGCGGGCGACCAGCCCGACGTCGAGGAGGTCGACGCCGCCGACGTCACCGACGACGGTGACGAGGCCGACGAGTCGGCGACCGACGCCGACGCCGCCGACGAATCGGACGAGGCCGACGAGGCGGAGGACGACGAGGAATGAGCGAGCACGAGCGCACCTTCGTGATGGTCAAGCCCGACGGCGTCCAGCGCGGGCTGGTGGGCGACATCGTCGCCCGCTTCGAGGAGCGCGGCCTGAAGCTCGTCGGCGGGAAGTTCATGCGCATCGACCGCGACCTCGCCGAGGAGCACTACGGCGAGCACGAGGACAAGCCGTTCTTCGACGACCTCGTCTCGTTCATCACCTCGGGTCCCGTCTTCGCGATGGTCTGGGAGGGTCAGGACGCCGTGGCGCAGGTCCGCACCATGATGGGCGAGACCGACCCCGCCGAGTCCGCCCCCGGTACCATCCGCGGCGACTTCGGCCTCGACCTCGGTCGGAACGTCATCCACGGGTCGGACACCGAGGAGGGCTCCGCCGAGCGCGAGATCGACCTCTTCTTCGCGGCGGACGAACTGCTCGACTACGAGCGGGTCGACGAGACCTGGCTCTACGAGTAACCGGTTCGACGTTCTTTCGACAGTAGCCCCCCCGAGTGACGACCACGTCACCCCCGGGCCACGCGTGTAGCCGGAAAGCCTACACCCCGCGTCGGCGACCGCGAACCGTGTGGTTCCCCGCCCACCTCGCCGTCGGTGCACTCCTCGCGCGCCGTGTCCGTCTCGACACCCGGTGGTGTCTGCTGGGGGCGGCGCTCCCGGACCTCGTCGACAAACCGCTCGGCGTCCTCGGGGTGTTCCCGGCCTACCAGACGCTCAGTCACTCGCTGCTCGGCCTGGCGCTGGCGGCGACGCTCGCCTCGTCCGTCGGGGGGCGCGCGCTGGCCGCCGGGTGGCTGTCGCACCTCGCCGCCGACTGCCTCCAGTTGACGCTCAACGGGCGGGCGGTCCACGCCGGCGGGATGCTCGGCTGGCCACTGACCGGGTGGGAGAACCCGATGGTCGTCGGCGACGTTCCCGCCTACGCCGACACGCTGTTCCCGTCGGTGCCGCTGCTCTCGGAGGGCTACGTCGCCCACTACGTCGGGACGCCCTCGTTCGCGCTCGAACTCCTGCTCTGTGCGTACGCGCTCGGCTCCCTCGTCTCCGCCGTGCGACTCCGCGCGTGACGGGGGGTTGGGTCGGGAATCGCCGCCGATAGTGTCAGTCCGAGGAAAAAATTGCCGTTATCACGGTCGAAGTTTCTCTCGCTCTGTGTGTACGTTACCGCGCGACCAGTGGGGGCTCGAACTGTAACGGTCGATAGTGTCGGAACTGTCGTTCCATCTCGTCGTCATATATAGCGGAGGGTGCTGCCGAGAACACGACCCTCAGCACCCCCTGTAGCGAAGCCACCGTTAGCTATGAGCGATGCTGACAACCCTGCCACGGACGCGGACGCCCACGCGCATCACGACCACCACGGTCACGAGGGACCGGGCTACGTGACGCCACAGGCCGCCATCGAGGAGTCGGAGCCGGAGGAGGTGGCGTACGTCATCGGCCTCTACGTCGGCACGGACGTCGACGCGCCCGACTTCCTCGCGGTGGTCGACACGGACCCGGACTCGTCGACGTACGGCCAGATAATCGACCGGGTGGAGATGCCGAACCGCGGCGACGAGTTACACCACTTCGGCTGGAACGCCTGCTCCTCGTCGTGCCACGTCGAGGGCCTCGAACGACAGCACCTCATCGTGCCCGGGCAGCGTTCCTCGCGTATCCACGTCGTCGACACCGCCGACCGACGGGACCCGGAGCTAGTGAAGGTCATCGAACCGGAGGAGGTGTTCGAGCACGACCTGAGCGCGCCACACACCGTCCACTGCATCCCCGACGGGAAGATACTCATCAGTATGCTCGGCGACGCGAACGGTGAGTTGCCGGGCGGGTTCCTCGAACTGAACGACGACTTCGAGGTCGAGGGACGCTGGGACACGCCGGGCGACATCGACATGAACTACGACTACTGGTACCAGCCCCGGCACAACGTGATGATATCGAGCGAGTGGGCCGCCCCGAAGACGTACTACCCCGGGTTCGACCTGGAGGACGTCGAGGCCGGGAAGTACGGGCGACAGCTCCACATCTGGGACTGGGAGGCGGGCACCGTCGAGCAGACCATCGACCTCGGCGAGGAGGGGATGATTCCCCTGGAGGTGCGCTTCCTGCACTCGCCGGTCTCGACGCACGGGTTCGTGGGGGCCGCGCTCTCCTCGAACGTGTTCCACTTCTACGAGGACGGCGGCGAGTGGCACGCGGACAAGGCCATCGACGTCGAACCGCGCGAGCACGACGACTGGGACATGCCCGTCCCCGGCCTCGTCACCGACCTGCTGGTGTCGATGGACGACCGCTACCTGTTCTTCTCGAACTGGCTCCACGGCGACGTCCGGATGTACGACGTGAGCGACCCGGCGAACCCGCGGCTCGCCGACCGCATCTGGGCGGGCGGCCTCTTCGGCCCGCGAAACCCCATCGAGGGCGAGCGCGACGTGTACGGCGGCCCGCAGATGCTCCAGTTGAGCCTCGACGGCGAGCGCCTCTACTGGACCACCTCGCTGTTCTCGACGTGGGACAACCAGTTCTACCCCGAGGAGGGCGAGCAGGGGTCGGTCATGCTGAAGGCGGACGTGAACCCGCGCAAGGGAACGATGGCACTCGACCAGGAGTTCCTCGTCGACTTCGGCGACCTGCCCGACGGTCCGGCGCGTGCCCACGAGATCCGCTGGCCCGACGGCGACTGCACCAGCGACGTCTGGCTGTAGGTGTCCCACGCACTCACCTTCGAGTGGGCCGACGGCCGCACGGCGCGCGTCGACGCGCGCCCCGACGAGACGGTCGTCGAAGCCGCCGAACGCGAGTCGGTCGCCCTCCCGTTCGGCTGTCTCACGGGCGCGTGCGCCACCTGCACGGCCCGACTGCTCGACGGCCACGTGGCGTACCGTCGGCCGCCGCGCGGACTGAAACCCGACCAGCGCGAGGCGGGGTACGTCCTCGCGTGCGTCGCCGAACCGCGGAGCGACTGTCGCCTGCGCGTTGGCGTCGACGTCCACCGTGAACTCGTCGACAACCCCTGGAAGTGACCGATGACTCGACCTCGATTCGCCCACGCCGCCCGCTGGCTGCTCGCCGCCGGAACCGTGAGTGCCGCAGCCGGGACCGCGAGCGCCCACGGGACGGGCGCGACCGGCGGCCCCCACGTCGACCTCCTGCTCGCGTTGCCGGTCGTCGTCGGCCTCCCGCTCCTCGCCGGCGTCGCCGTCGTGCGCCGCCCCCTCCCGACCCGACGGGCGTGGTACCTGGTCGACGCGCTGGTCGTCCTCCTCGGCGCGCTGGCGCTCGCGGGCGCGGCGTCGATGGCGGGCGCGTGGGTCGTCCCCGGCGCGCTGGCGGGCGCCCTCCTCGCTCGCTCGGCGACCGCTCGCCTCGGCTGCGGCTGTCGGGGGGAGGTCGCCGTCGGCGCGCTGGTCGTCCACCGCACCGTGGAGGGGCTCGTGCTCGCCGCACTCGTCTCCGCGTCCGCCGCCCTCGCGCTCGCCGGGACGCTCGCGCTCGCCGGTCACGGCGGGCTGGAGGCCGTCGCCATCGCGGGCGCCTCGCGAGACCCCCGTCGGGGGCTGGCGAGCGTCGCGCTCGCGCAGGCGGGTTTCCTCGCCGGCGTCGTCGTCGGGTGGGCTGCGCTCGCCGGCGTCCCGGCGGCCGTCGAGTGGGCCGCGCTTGCGGTGGTCGGCGGGGTACTGGTGACCGTGGGGGGCGGCGCCCTCAGGGACCGGACCGACCTCGTGGCGGGACGAACGGGTGGTCCGAACGTCTCGGCGGCCGCCGACCGGGAGTGACGCCATCACGACCCGTCGCGACCACTCACGACCCGTCACGGTGCGCCGTCTCGACTCGTTTCGGAACGGCTTTGTCGCACAGCGCGTCCCTCGACGCATGGACGACCGCCTCGCGGACAACCGGGCGCACTGGGAGGAACTCGCCGCCCTCCACCCCGACACGGCGTTCTACGACGTCGAGTCGTTCCTCGACGGCGAGAGCACGCTCCGGCCGCTCGAACGCGAGGAACTCGGGGGGCGAGTCGGCGAGGGGACGCGCCTGCTCCACCTCCAGTGTCACTTCGGCCTCGACACGCTCTCGTGGGCACGCCACGGCGCCGACGTGACGGGCGCCGATTTCTCCGAGACGGCCGTCGAGACGGCCCGTGACCTGGCGCGGGAGACGGGGCTCGCCGAGCGAGCACGCTTCGTCGAGGGCGACCTCTACGACCTCCCCGCCGTCCTGGACGAGGCATTCGACGTGGTGTTCACCTCCTACGGCGTGCTCAACTGGTTGCCCGATATCGAGGCGTGGGCCGACGTGGTCGGCCACTTCCTCACATCCGGTGGCACGTTCTACGTCGCCGAGATACACCCGTTCAGCCACGTGCTGATGGACCTCGACCTGGTCGAGGGACGGCCCGTCCCCGACTGGTCGTACTTCGGCGGCGACCCCCGAACGTACGACGAGGACGGTACCTACGCCGACCGGGAGGCCGAACTCGACGACACCGTCACCCACGAGTGGGCCCACGGCCTCGGCGAGGTGGTCACCGCGCTGGTCGACGCCGGCCTCGACGTCGAGTTCGTCCGCGAACATCCCTTCGCCTGCTTCGAGCAGTTCCCCGGGATGGAGCACGACGAGGACGGCTACTGGTGGCTCCCCGAAGCGCCCGAGGACGTCCCGCTGACGTTCTCGCTACGGGCGCGGGGGTAGGGCCGCCGGAGTTATTCGCCTCCCGTTCCAATCGGACGTCGCTATGCCCATCAGCGCCAGAAACCGGTTGAGCGGGACCGTCCAGTCCGTCACCGTCGAGGGACCCATCGCCGAGGTGGTCATCGACGTCGACGGCACCGAGGTGACGGCGACCATCACCAGCGCGTCGGTCGAGCGCCTCGGCCTCGAGGAGGGCGAGGAGGCCACTGCCGTCGTGAAAGCCAGCGACGTGATGGTCGAGAACTGAACTGCACCGAGCCGACGCGTTCCACGGAGGGTGCGACGCGCGACAGCGACGCGTCGACGGTTGTATCGTCGAGTGAGGGGGCGGTTCGTGCGCCCGGGACGAGCGCGTCAGTCGTCGGCGCGCGCCGGCGCGCCGAGGTCGACGTCGCCGGCGTCGAGTTCCGCCTCCACCTCGCGGGTCGCCGCGACCATGTTCTCCATCTTCCCGTAGGCCACCTCGCGGGGCAGGAGCTTCAGCCCGCAGTCGGGCGAGACGGTGAGGCGCTCCGGGGGGACGACCTCGAAGCCGCGTTTGACGTTCTCCTTAATCTGGGAGACGGGTTCGACCTCCGCGACGTGGGCGTCGACGACGCCGAGCGCGAGGTCCTTCGTGAACTCGTGTTCGGTGAAGACGTCGAGTTGCTCGTAGTCGCCGTTGCAGAGTTCCACGTCGAACTCGTCGATGGGGTAGTCGAGGATCTCGGGGTAGATGCGCGAGTAGTCGCCGTAACAGACGTGCAGGCCGATGCGCACGTCGTCCGGGATGTTCTTCGCGATGAGTTCGAGGCACTCGCCGACGATGGCGTGGTCGTCGGGCGTCGTCGCCAGCGCCGGTTCGTCGATCTGGATGTAGCGCGCTCCCGCCTCCACGAGCTTCTCGACCTCGAGGTTGACGAGTTCGGCGAGCGCGTACGAGAGGTCCTCCTCGGTGTCGTAGTGCTCGTTGAACGACCAGTTGGCGAGCGTGTAGGGGCCGGTGATGGGCACCTTGACGGGGCGTTCGGCGGCGGCGTCGACGAACTCGAACTCGTCGACCAGCCACTGCTCGTCGTAGGCCACCTCGCTGACGACGCTCGGCTTGTCGAAGTAGTTGTGTCCCCACACCTTCACGGGACCGTTGAACTCGTAGCCCGTGATGCGGTGGGCGAAGTACTCGACCATCTCGTTGCGCCGCATCTCGCCGTCGACGACGACGTCGAGGCCGGCGCGCTCGTGTTCCTGCGTGATGAGCCGCGAGGCGTCGGCCTTCGCCTCCTCCCAGTTGCCCTCGTCGAAGGTGACGTCGGCGTCGAGTGCCCCCTCGTAGAGGTCGCGCGCGCGGTTCAGCCACTTGGGCTTGGGGTAGCTCCCGACGACGGTCGTCAGGATGAAGTGGTCGTTCGGGTGGTTCGGCGGTCGGAACTGGTCTCTCACGTCGGTCATGCTGTCACCTCCTCCTCGGCGACGGCGGCGCCGAGGGCGTCGAGTTTCTCCTCGAAGCGGTTCACCGGCAGGTAGAACGTCTCCGTGTTCGGCAGGACGTACGTCCGGTCGAACGACCCGCCGGGGGTGTTCTCCGCGAACCACTCGGCGCGCTCGCGGATGAGGTCGGGCGACTCGACCAGCGTGTTCTGCCCGTCGACGAGGCCGAGGGCGACGTCGCCCTTCGTGCCGTACTCGTTGACGTTGTAGAGGTTCTGGTCGTGGTCGGTCACGAGGTCGTAGCCGATGGCCTCGACGTCCGCGTCGAGCAGGTGGGCGTGGACCTTCTCCTCGAGCGAGCCGTAGAAGGTGTGGACGACGACGTCGGCGTCCGTCGCGCCCGCCACGCGGTCGATTGCCTCGCTCGCGTGGGCGTCGCGGCCGTCGCCGGGGGCGTGTTCGACCAGCGACGGTTCGAGCAGCAGGACCGTCTCCAGGTCGGGGAAGGCGTCGACCTCCTCGGCGAGGAAGTCGGCGACGGCGTCGAGGAAGTCGCCCTCGTCGCCGTAGTGCTCGTCCGTGGCGAGGTCCGACAGCGAGTAGGGGCCGGGGACGACCGCCTGGAGCGCGTCGCTCCCGACGTGCTCGGCGGCGCGCTCGAGGTCGGCCGCGAGGTCGCCGTCGAAGGTGAGGTCGCCGCGGACCACCGGCTCGCGGTAGAAGTTGTTGTTGTCGTAGTAGCGGACGATGCCGCGCGTCTCGACGCTGTCGTGGACGCACAGGGGGTGTGCGAGCATGTCGTCCCAGCGGGCCTGCCCCTCCACGAGGCGGTCGAGGCCGGCCTCGCGCTGGCGGTCGAGGAGGTCGGTCCGCACGCGGTCGTACGCCGCCACGATGTCGTCGCCCTCGTCGCCGGAGATGAGGTCGTCCTTCTGGTGTCCCTTGCGGTCGGAGAGCGTCGTCTTCGCTCGGTCGGGGAGCGGGAAGAGCCCCGTCGTCGTCGCGACTAACTCGGTCATCGGTGCGGGCTACGGCATCCCCGTTGATAATAATTGCTTATGCGAGATATGCTCAGTGGTAATCTTCCGGGTTACTCCACGACGACGAGGTCGACCGGGACGTGTTCGCGCAGGTGTTCGACGACGTCGACGTCGAGGTCCAGCCGTTCGAGCAGCGCGCCCGCCAGCGGGCGTCGCGGGTGTCGCGTCAGGACGACGACGTCGACACCGTAGCGCTCGACCGCCTCCGAGAGGGTGTCCTCGATGCGCGCACCGCTCCGGACGGCGTAGTCCGCGTTCACGTCGGCGAGGCGTTCGCCGACCGCCTCGCGGAGGTCGTCGCGCGTCACGCGCGTCCCGAGGTGGACGGGGTTCATGTGGAAGACGAGCACCGTCGACGCCGGGTCGGCGGCGAGGTCGGCCGCGCGGTCGAGCGCCCGACGGTCACGGTCGGTCAGCGGGTACCGGACGGGGACGAGGACGTCCACGGCACCTCACCCCTCGCCCCCCGCGGGTCGCGTTCGAGGTCGAACCATACGGTGAATACGACGCGCTGACACATAGCCCCTGTACCCGATGGACGGGACGGTCCCGTCGCGCGACGGGAGCGCAGTCGGGGGGTCGGACTCAGTCGCGCGGTCGAAGGTCGAGGACGACGAGACGCTCGAACGGGAACGACGCCTCCGCGACGACGTCGCCACGGAGCCCGTTCGCCCGCGCGCGCTCGCGGACGGCCTCGATGTCCGTGAGGGAACTCACGAGGAGGAAGACGCGTCCGCCCGGCGCGAGGACGCGTCGCACGTCGTCGAGGAAGGGGTCGACGAGGCGCCGGCCGTCCGCTCCCCCCGAGAGGGCGTGTTCCATCCAATCGTCCCACTCGGCGTCGGGGTCCGTCGGGAGGTACGGCGGGTTGAACGCGACGACGTCGAACGCGCCGTCGCGAAAGGGCGCGAGGAGGTCGCCGCGGACGACGGGCACGCCGCGCTCGCGGGCCGCCCGGACCGCGAGCGGGCTGAGGTCGACGCCGACGGCGTCACAACCGGTCTCGTCGGCGACCGTCGCCGCGACGTAGCCCGACCCGGTCCCCACGTCGAGGAGACGCTCGTCGCCGTCGAGGCGCTCCGCGACGGCGCGCGCGAGGAGGTCCGAGTCCTCCGCCGGCTGGTACACCTGTTCGTCGTCCGCCCGTTCCCGGAGGTCGCTCACGGCTCGGCCTCCGGCGCGCCCACGTCCCAGGCGAGACTGGCGAGTTCGGCGAACTGCGCGGGGGCGAGTTCCCCGGCGCGCGCGCCCATCAGGTCCTCGTCGGCCGCGGCGACGACGGCGTCCGGCTCCGCGAGCCCCGAGATGTGGGCCGTGTTCCGGACGGCGTTGCGCATCGTTTTTCGGCGCTGGGTGAACACCGCCGTCACGAACCGCAGGAAGAACTCGTCGTCCGGGACGGCGTACTCGGGCGCGCGGGGGACGGCACGGACCAGCGCGCTCTCGACGGCGGGCGCGGGGTCGAACGCCTCCTTCGGAACGGTCTCGACGACGCTCACGTCGGCGTAGTGGCCCGCCGTCACCGACAGGCGGCCGTACTCCGGGGTGTTCGGCTCGGCCGCCATGCGCTCCGCGAACTCCCGCTGGAACATGAGCACGAGCGGGATTCCGATGGGAAGGAGGCGGAACGTCACCTCGCTGGAGACGCCGTAGGGGAGGTTCGAGACGGAGGCGGTGGCGTCGTCGGGGAAGTCGACCTCGAGGGCGTCGCCCTCGACGAGCCGTAACCGACCCTCCTCGATGGCCGCGGCGAACTCCTCGCGAAGGAACGCGGCCAGCCGGGGGTCGCGCTCGACGGCCGTCACCCGGTCGGCGACCGCGAGCAGGCGGTCGGTGAGCGCGCCCGTCCCGGCGCCGATTTCGAGGACGTGACTCGTGTCGGCATCCGCCGGGAGGTAGCCCGGAACGCGGTCGAGGACGCGGTCGTCGACGAGGAAGTGCTGGTCGCGGTTCGGGTCGCCGTGCAGGCCGGCGCGGGCGATGAGTGCGTCGGGGTCGCGGCCACCCGGGCGGCCGCTCGCGGAGTCGGTCATGTGCTGCGAATCGGCCCGGCCCCGATAAACGGTTGTCGTCTGGCGCGGCCGGCTACCGGCGCTCGGTCCCGTACCGCGTCAGCGCGACGGCGACCAGCGCGAGGGCCGCGGACAGCGCGGGGAACGTCACCGCGAGGTCGGCGGACAGTGGGACGGCGCTGGCGGAGAGCGAGTCGGCTCCGCCCGACGGGCGGCGCGTCGCCACCCGTTCGGTGACGCCGCTCGCGCGCCCGAACGGCACTGCAATGGCGAGGGCGCCGGCCAGGACGAACACCGAGACGTCGGAAATTGGAACGACCACGTTCGAGATACTCCTCGATACGATGTCCTCTCTTAGGAGACATTAACGTATTCATGAATATCAGGGAGTGAAACTGCGCTGCTCGACGACTGCGCCGTCGGTACGGAAGGCCGGACTGGCCAACCGTCGCCCCGAGGAGGCGACGGGGACCGTCGCGGTGTCTAGCGGGCGAACGACCGGTACTTGAGGTCGTCCTCGCGGACCTCCTCGAGGATGCGCTCGACGAGGATGCTCCGGGAGTCGTGGAGGCCGGCGACGCGCTCTTCGAGTTCCTCGAAGCTCTCGAACGGTTTGCGCTTTCGCTCCTCCAGGATGGTGTTCCTGAGCTTCTTGCCGATACCGGGCAGGAGGTTCAACTGGTGGAGGCGGAGGGTGATGGGCTGGGCGTCGTTGTAGTGGTCGACGAAGCGCCGCTCGTCGGCCTCGACGATGGCGTCGACCGCGTACTCGAGTTCCGAGCGTGCCCCGCCCGAGACGTCGTCGTGCGTGGTCTCACGGACGCGCTCGATGCCGTCGTCGTCGAGCGCGAAGCGGTCGCCGATGGAGAGGTCGGCGTCCTCCGAGAGCACGCACTCGTAGAGCCGGAAGTCGTCGGCCCCGAGCGCGTAGACGAGCGACGGCTTCTGGTACTGTGGCCGGTCGTCGTCTGCCCGCCCGTGGGGCAGGTAGTCGAGGACGACGGCGACTGCGTCGCTGTCGGAATCGGTCATACGTACCAAAACGGGAACCGCGTATTTAAGCGTACTTCGCGACCGCGTTGAGGACCTCGTCGAGTTCGTCGCCCGAGAGCGAGTAGCGCTCCTGGGCGAAGACGGCGCGCAGTTCGTCGCGGTTGCGCGGCAGCAGGTCCGCGATCTTGTAGGCCGTCGCCTCCTCGACCTTCTCGAACTCCGAGAGTTCCTCGACGAGCGCGCGCGCGTCCTCGGCGCTGAGTTCGGCGAAGCGGTTGACGTGCTCGATGGCGCGGGCGAGTTCGTAGCGCATCTCGCGCTCCTCGTCCAGCGCGCGCTCCGCCTCGATGTCCGCGAGGAGTTCCTTCGCCTCCGAGACGGTGAGGTACTCCTCGTCGACGATCTCCTTGAAGATGGTCATCTATTCGTTCTGCTGGCGGCGGAGGTGGGCGGGACGGACGATGAGCGTCTTGTACTTCCCGCCGTCGTTGATCTCGACCTGGAACGCGCGGCCCTGCTCACCGACGACCTCGCCGGTGTGGCCGTTGAACCGCGGGTGGAAGCGCCCGTCGGGGACGCTGGGGTCGATCTTGAGGTGGACCTTCTCGCCCTCCTCGAACTGCTGGATGGCGCGCTGGGGCGGCGACGTACCGCGCTCGCGAGGGTCGTTCGAGAGCTTCTCTCGGGTTCCGTGGAGAGGGCCTTTGGAACTCGGCATTTGCCGTACGTTCCCCGGACAGCGTTATAAAAGGTGCGTTCTCGACTCCGTACGGTAGCGCGTGACGCCGTCGCGGTCGCTCGCGACGCGACGAACCGAGAAGGATGCGGACCGACTCAGATGCGGCCGACCTGGTCGACGCCGACGCTCTCGACGCCGTCGACGTCGGAGAACGCCTCCTCGATGGCCTCCGTGCCGCCGGCGTCGTCGGGGACGACGACCGTCGGCATGAGGGCGATGAGACCGAACGCGACGTTCTCGCGGTCGACACGGTTGATCTTCGCGCCCTCGGGGAGGGCGTTCTCCAGGCGCTCCTGGAGGTCGTCGAGGTCGATGTCGGGGTTCTGCGGCATGACCTTCATGCGGGCTGCGACCTTCCCCATCGTTACGGCCCCGTGAACCCGCACTGCGAGCACTCGTAGAGGTTGCTCTGCTTGCGGCACTTCGAACAGCGGTAGATCTGGTGCCCGCAGTCGGGGCACTTGAACGCGGCGGCGTTCGTCCCGGAGATGTTTATCCCGCAGGAGACGCACTTTCGCGATCCGCGTTGTTCTGCGCTCATATACGCCCACAGCGGCGCGCGACGTTTAATAGTTGCCAAACCCGATGGACCGGAACGCCACTGACATACCGTCGCACGGCGTAACGCCGCCGATGCCCGAGTCGCAACCGCTCGTCGTCGACGGGAGCGCGGGCGGCGGCCAGGTCCTCCGGACGGCGCTCTCGCTGGCCGCCGTGACCGGCCGAGCGGTCGACGTCGACGACGTCCGGGGGAGTCGCCCCGCGCCCGGCCTGCACCCCCAGCACCTCGCCTGCGTGGAGTGCGTCGCCGCCGCCTGCGACGCGACCGTCGAGGGCGCCGAACTCGAATCACCAGCGGTGGCGTTCGACCCCGGCCCCATCGGCGGCGGTGACCTGCGCTACGACCTCCCCACCGCCGGGAGCGTCTCGCTCCTGTTCGACGCGCTCCTCCCGCTGGCCGTCGCGCTCGACGCCCCCCTCACCGTGACCGCGACGGGTGGCACCGACGTGAAGTGGTCGCCGCCGCTCGCGTCCCTCCAGCACGTGAAACTCCCGCTGCTCGCCCGGGTCGGCCTCGACGCGACGGTGACCCGCGAGCGGACGGGCTTCTACCCCGCAGGCGGTGGGAAGGCGACGCTCACCGTCCGCCCCTCGACGCTCTCGCCACTCTCGCTCACCGAGCGCGGGCCGCTGGAGCGCGTCGCGGTGCACTCGCGGGCCTCGGCGTCGCTCGCGGGCGCGGAGGTGGCCGACCGACAGGCGAACGCCGCGGCCGAGGCGCTCTCGGCGGTCGGCTTCTCGACGACTATCGAGGAGGTCGCGTACGACGACACCGCCTCCCCGGGGTCGTCGCTGCTGCTCGTCGGCGAGTACGGGGGGACGCGACTCGGCGTGGACGCCCTCGGCGAACGCGGGAAACCCTCGGAGGCCGTCGCCGCCGACGCCGTCGAGGCGTTCGAGGACCTCCACGAGGCGGGGGTGGTCCTCGACCCCCACCTCGCGGACCAGTTGCTGGTCTTCCTCGCGCTCGCGGGCGGTGACCTGCTCGCACCGGCGATGACCGACCACCTCCGGACGAATTGCGACGTGCTCTCCGCGTTCGGCTACGAGGTGACGCTGGAGGAGCACCCGGACGGGACCGCGCGCGTTCACAGTGCCGGGGAGCGTTCGGACTGAGGCACCGTCCACTCCGTTCGTGGAGAGGGTGTACTCGGCCACCGTCCCGTCCGCGTCGGAGACGGACGCTGAGTGTTCCGTCAGTCGTTTCAGCCGCCCGTCCCAAGCGTCGGTTGACGGCGTCGGTCACGTGTAAGGCGGACCCGTGACGCCCGATACGACACAGTTGTCAGGGACCGAGAACCTTCCGCCACCTATTTGGTGTACGGTGCTAAATCTATTTTTAGAGATGTCTAATTCGTCGCTGAGGAGGGACCGTCATGCTTGACGAACTCCTCGAAATCTTCGTCTTCTCGGTGCGAGACGGCTTCGTGCAGGTCAGCGCGTTCGTCGCGGTGACGGTGCTGCTGTTCAGCTACGTCCAGTACAGGACCGACGGCCGACTCGTCCGCGAACTCCGGGAGCACGAGCGTGCCCAGCCCCTCGTGGGGGCACTGATGGGCCTCACGCCCGGCTGTGGCGGCGCCATCGTGATGATGCCGCTGTACGTCCGCGGGACGGTGAGCTTCGGGACCGTCGTCGCGACGCTCATCGCCACCGCCGGCGACAGCGCGTTCGTCATCCTCGCGCTCGCCCCCGAGGCGGGGCTGTACGCCTACGGTATCGCGTTCGTCTCGGCCGTCCTGTTCGGCTACGCGGTCGACACGGTCGGTCTCGGCGTCGGGCGCATCGACCGGGCGGTCGACCGCATCCAGACGACGATGACCGACGGCGGCGCCACCACGAACGCGGTCCACGCACCCGGCGGCAGCCACGTCCACCACTACGAGGACGCCACCGCCCAGGCCGCCCGCGACCCGGAGGACCCCATCGTCGAGGACGCGGCCTGTGCGGCCGAACCGACCCGCGACTCCCCGCTCCTGCGCCGGGTGACCGAGGGTGCGCTCGCGCTCTGGTGGGTCGCGGCCGCGGGCGGCCTCGTCGCGGGCGTGCTCTACCTCGCGCGGGGCGCCCCGGACGTCGCGATGGTCGTCGCGCCGAGTTTCGCCGGCGCGTTCACCGTCTTCGGCATCGTGGGAACCGTCGTCTCGTTCTACCTCTACTTCGTGGGCCGGCACTACGTCGGCCACGGACGCATCGGGCGGGGTGAGAACACGTTCGCCAACGTCTACGAGACGCTCACCCACGCGGCGATGGAGACGTCGTTCGTCACGGTGTGGGTGCTCGCGGCGTACCTCGCCTACGAGTACCCCGTCGCCCTGTTCAACCTCGACATCGCGGCCATCGCGGCCGCCGCGGGCCTCCTCGCACCCGTCGCCGGCGCCGCCCTCGGTCTCATCCCCGGCTGTGGCCCGCAGATCGTCCTCGCGACGGCGTACGCCGAGGGGGCCATCCCCTTCTCGGCGCTCACCGCGAACGCCATCAGCCAGGACGGCGACGCGCTGTTCCCCCTCATCGCCATCGACAAGAAGGCGGCCGTCATCGCCAGCATCTACACGACGATTCCGGCACTCGTCGTCGGCGTCGGCCTCCACGCCGTGCTCGGCCCGATGTTCGGCTTCGGCGTCCTCTGACGACCGACTCCCGCGGATTTTTCGTCCCGACGCCGCTCCTCCCGGTAGCCAATGTCCGACGCACTCGGCGACCTCGACGGCCACCCCTTCGTCCGCGTCGACGGCGAGGGGACGCCGCTCGTCGTCGTCGTCGGCCTGAACGACCCTCTCCTGCGCGTGACCGACGCGCTCTGGTTCGCCGCGAGCGTCGCCGCCCTCGGCCGACGCCTGCGTCGGCGCGGCTACCCCGGCCCCGTCTACCTCCTCAGTCGCCCCGTCGGCCTCCCGCGCGACGCCACTACCCGAACGCTGGCCGCCGACCTCGGGGAGGTCCTCGACGCGAACGACCTCGCGCCCGCGAACCTCCTCGGCCTCTCGATGGGCGGGTTCCTCGTCCAGCACCTCGCCGCCGACCGCCCCGACCTGGTCGAGCGCGCCGTCTGCGGACTGGCCGCCGACCGCCTCAGCCCGCACGGGCGACGCACCGTCGAACGCTGGCGGGCGTGGGGCGCGGCGGGCGAGTGGGGGCGAATCTACCGCGCCGGGAGCGACGTCGTCGCCGTCGGCGCCCTCCGTCGCCTGCTCCGCGCCGGGACCTACCCCTACGAGCGACTCGCGAGCGTCCCGCCCGCCGCCGTCGACTTCGACGTCTCGGCGCGGGCGTCCCTCGCACACGACGCCGGCGACCGACTCGCCAGCGTCGACGCTCCCACGCTCGTCGTCGGCGGGACGCGCGACCCCTTCTTCTCGGAACGGGCGTTCCGCCGGACCGCGGACGGCCTCCACGACGGACGGTTCGTCCGGCTCGACGGCCTCGGCCACGAGGCGGTCATCTGCGCCGGCGAGCGCTTCGACCGCCCCGTCGTCGACTTCCTCGCCCCCTGAGAAACCGCAGTCCCCATACGCCCGGCCCCCGACGTCCGACCGTGACCGACGGCCACGAGAACGCCGGCTTCGAACGACTGTTCGGCAGCGACCGCCTCACCTTCGGGGCGGGCTTCCCGCTCACGGGCGCCCGGGAGTCGCGTCCCGACGTCGGGCGGGAGATGACCCTCGCGGCGCACGCGGAGGCGGTCGGGTTCGACGCGCTGTGGGCGCGCGACGTCCCCCTCTACTGGCCGCGCTTCGGCGACGCGGGCCAGACCTTCGACCCCTGGACGTGGCTGGGCCACGCCGCCGCCCACACCGACGAGGTGGCCCTCGGGACGGCGAGCGTCGTCCTCCCGCTCCGGCACCCCTTGCACGTCGCCAAGAGCGCCGCCTCGCTCGACCGGCTCTCGGACGGACGGCTCGTCCTCGGCGTCGCCACCGGCGACCGCGACCCGGAGTTCCCCGCGTTCGACGTCGACATCGAGGACCGCGGCGAACTGTTCCGCGAGAGCGTCGCCTTCCTGCGAACCGTCTGGCGCGAACGGTTCCCCGAGGTCGACTCCCCCTGGGGGTCCCTCTCGGGCGACCTCGACCTCGTCCCGAAGCCGACGACGGGGACCGTCCCTCTGCTCCCGACCGGCCGCGCCCGCCAGTCGCTCGAGTGGCTGGGCGAGCACGGCGACGGCTGGCTGTTCTACCACCTCCCCGAGTCGACGCTCGAATCCTACCTCGCCGACTGGCGGCAGGTCGCTGGCGAGAAACCCTACGCGATGGCCGTCCGCACCGAACTCGCCGACGACCCCGGGGCCGGCCCCGACCCCCGCCACCTCGGCTACCGCGCCGGCAGCGAGTGGTTCGTCGACTACTTCCGGGGGCTCGAGGACCTGGGCGTCGACCACGTCCTCGTCTCGCCGACGGGCGATGACCCCGAGGCGGACCTCGCGCGGTTCGCGGAGACGGTCGTCGAGCAGGTGTAGCGCCGGTCGTCGCTCCGTCGAGTCGCCGTATCGGGACGGATATACCGCTCCGCCGGGTAGGAGCGAGGCATGAACGGCGGCACCTCCCCGGGAGGGGGCGGCTGGTTCGACGGACTCGACCCGGCCGACGACGACGGCGCGGTCGCGGCGATAACCGACGGCGAGGCCGACGGTCCACGGGAGTGGCCGGCGCTGGCCGTCGAGGCGGGTTACGCCGAGACCGAGTCGGACTACTACGACCGACTCCACGAGGCGACCCGGCGCGCGACCCGCGACGCGGTCAGGGAGCGCGAGCGGGCCGACGACCAGCAGTTGAAGCACGCGGTCCGTGCGATGGACGACACCGAGCGCGTGGCGAACGAACTCGCCGAGCGGGTCGCCGAGTGGGCCGGCAGCCGCTACGACGACCCCGGGACGGGCGTGCCCTACGCCCGCGCGCTCGCGCAGCGGGAGGTAACCGACCCGACCGACGAGCGCCTCGTCTCGCTCGCCGGGCGCGTCGCCGACCTCGCCGACGAGAGCGCGGCGCTCCGGGCGTCCATCGAGCGGACCGCGCCGGACGTCGCGCCCAACCTCTCGGCGCTGGCCGGCCCCGTCCTCGCGGCGCGGCTCATCGCGCTCGCGGGGAGCCTGGAGACGCTGGCGCGCAAGCCGAGCGGGACCCTCCAGGTCCTCGGCGCCGAGGACGCGCTGTTCGCCCACCTGCGAGGCCACGGCCCCTCGCCGAAACACGGGGTCATCTACGTCCACGAGTACGTCTCGGGGACGCGTCCGGGTCAGCGCGGGTCGGCCGCCCGCGCGCTCGCCGGGAAACTCTCCATCGCGGCGCGCGTCGACCACTACTCGGGCGACCTGCGCCCCGACCTGGCCGACGAACTGGACGCGCGCATCGAGCGCATCCGGGGGCGGGAGTCGTGAGCCTCCCCGAGGGCGTCGAGCGCCGCACCTTCGACCTCGGCGAGTCGGGGAGCGAGACGCGACTGGCCACCCGGGGGGAGCCGGTGTACGGCGAACCGACCGACGACGGGTGGCGCCTGTGGGACGCCCGCCGCTCGAAACTCGGCGCGACGTTCGAGAAGGGACTCGACACCGGCCTCACGGGCGGCGAGACGGTGCTCTACCTCGGCGCCGCCTCGGGGACGACGGTGAGCCACGTCGCGGACTTCGCCGGGCCGACCTACGCCGTCGAGTTCGCCGCCCGGCCCGCGCGCGACCTGCTCGCGGTGACCGACTCCCGCCCGACCCTCTTTCCCCTGCTGAAGGACGCCCGCGCCCCCGAGACGTACGCCCACGTCGTCGAACCCGTCGACGCCATCGTCCAGGACGTCGCCACGCGCGGCCAGGCGCGGGTAGCGAACGCCAACCGACAGTTCCTCCGGGAGGGCGGGCGCCTCCTCGCCGCGGTCAAGGCCCGGAGCGAGGACGTCACCGCCGACCCCGAGCGCGTCTTCGAGCGCTTCCTCGACGACCTCTCGGGCTACGAGGTGGTCGAGACCGCCCGCCTCGAACCGTTCCACGACGACCACCTCGCCGTCGTCGCACGGCGGGTCTGAACCGACGCACCCTTTTGCCGTCGGACACCGTACGGGAGGTATGAGCCTCGACGTACCGGCGCCCGAGCCACCGGAACTCCAGCACGCGCTCGACCCCGACGACTACGCGGACGCGGACGTCCAGGGCGACGAGTACCGCCGCGACGAACTGGAGGAGTTCCTCCGCGATGGCGCCTGGGAACGGGCGTTCGACGAGTGGGCGGAACACGCCGACCTCGACGAGTCGGAGTGGGCCATCGTCACCGACCTCGGTCTCGTCTCGCGCTACGACTTCTTCTGGGACGACTTCGCCGACCGCGTGGGGTATCACGCACCCGGCCTCCCCGAGGACTGGCGCGAGCGCGACGTCCACCCCGACCTCGACTCCTGGGGGACCGTCTCGGCCATCAACGCCGGCCTGACCGAGCTCGGCCAGGTCGTCTCCGACGTCCTGAAAGACGAGTACGTCGACTGGGAGTCCGCCTTCGAGGCACCCGACGACCTCCCCGACTTCTGACCCGCCGTCGGACAGGTCGGTGCTCGCAGTGCCAGCGCGTGCATACACCGGTTTCATACGATATCGCTGCGAACGCCGAGACACAATGAGCGACTGGAACGACCGCATCGTCGGCGCGCGCATGGCGGTCGACCGCGAGTTCGAGGGCCGCATCGCCGACTCGGAGTTCTCCCGTCAGCAGTGGGGGCTCGTCATGACCGCGACGGAGTTCGAGATCGAGCACCCCGCCTCGCCGGAGCGCGCACGCGTCGTCGCGAACACGGCACACCTCCCCTCGGTGGTCCCCGAACTGGAGCGCATGGAGAGCGAGACGGCCGGCGTCCCCGGCGGGGGCGGGCGTTCGGGCGGGGGACTCATCGACTCGCTGAAGGGTGCACTCGGCCTCGGCGACGACGAGGACGCCTTCGGCGAGGCCAAGACCGACCGCGCCGAGGCGCTCGTCGCCGAGTACGCCCAGCGCCTCCAGACGCACCTGAAGGAGGACGGCCGGTGGGAGGAGATATGCGCGGCCGCGGCGAGCGACCGCGGCGTGTGACGCCGGCGTCGAACGCGAGTTCTCCGAGGTCTCGGAACGCGTGAGAACGAGTGGCGTAGCGACCGCGTCGGCGAAGCAACCGAGGTCGTCAGGTCGTCAGTCGAGGCGGTCGACGACGGCCGTCGTCACGTCCTCGGTGGTCGCGTCGCCGCCGAGGTCGGGCGTTCGCGGACCGTCCTCGAGGACGCCCTCGACGGCGGCCCTAACCCGCGTCGCTTCGTCGTCGTAGTCGAGGTGTTCGAGCAGCATCGCCGCCGAGAGGATGGCCGCGACGGGGTTCGCCACCCCCTCACCGGCGATGTCGGGGGCGGTGCCGTGGACCGGTTCGAACAGCGCGTTGTCCGACCCGACGTTGGCGCTCGGCAGGAGGCCGAGGCCGCCGACCAGCCCCGCCGCGAGGTCCGAGAGGACGTCGCCAGCGAGGTTGGGACAGACGACGACGCCGTACGCCTCGGGCGAGAGGGCGAGGTGCATCGCCAGCGCGTCCATCAGCGCCTCCTCGTGGTCGGCGCCGCGCTCGTCGGCGACGGCGCGCACCGCGTCCAGGAACTGCCCGTCGGTGGTGCGCATCACGTTCGCCTTGTGCGCGACGGTCACGTCGTAGCCGTGCCGCTCGGCGTAGTCGAAGCCGAACTCGGCGATGCGCCGCGAGGCGGCCTCGGTGACGACGCGCGTGAGCGTCGTGACGCCCGGCGCGATCTCGCTCTCGATGCCCGCGTACACCCCCTCGGTGTTCTCCCGGACGAACACGAGGTCCGTCTCGGGGCGGAGGGCGTCGACGCCCGGATAGGCGCGCGCGGGTCTGACGTTCGCGTAACTCCCCACCGCGGCCCGCAGCGGGAGGATGACGTCGGCGGCCGACTCGCCCGCCGCGCCGAACAGCGTGGCGTCCGCTCCCTCGACCGTCTCGACCGTCTCCTCGGGGAGCGGGTCGCCGGTCGCCTCCAGGACGGCGTCGCCCGCGTCCGCCTCGACGAACGCGAAGTCGGGAGCGAGGGCGTCGAGGACGCGCACGGCGGCCGGGGTGACCTCCCGTCCGATGCCGTCGCCGGGGACGACGGCGATGCGCGCGTCAGCCATCGAGGTAGGGGAGGGAGGCGGCCGTCGCCGCGATTCGGTCGTCGTTCGCCGCCATGAGGGCGGTAGTGTCCCACTTGCCCTCGACCAGCGCGGAGTGCTGGGTGTCGTCGACGGACGCCTCGACGGTCGTCTCGCCGTAGCTGACGCGCTCGTCGGCCACGTCGACCGTGATGGTCGCGTCCGGGTTCGCGTCGACGAAGTCCTGGAGCGCGTCTATCGACTCGGCGTCCGCCGTGAGGGTGGGGATGCCGAGGGCGAGGCAGTTGCCCGCGAAGATTTCCGCGAAGCTCTCGCCGACGACGCAGTCGATACCCCAGCGCATCAGCGCCTGGGGGGCGTGCTCGCGCGAGGAGCCACAGCCGAAGTTACTGTTGACGACCAGTATCGAGGCGTCGCGGAAGCGTTCCTCGTTGAACGGGTGGTCCTTCTCCTCGTCGTCCTCCGTGTAGCGCTGGTCGAAGAAGGCGAACTCCCCGATGCCGTCGAAGGTGATGACCTTCAGGAACCGCGCCGGGATGATCTGGTCGGTGTCGATGTCGTCGCCGCGGACGGGGACGCCCGTCCCCTCGACGCGCGTGACGCGCTCCGCACCGCTCATGCGACGGCCACCTCCGGCAGTTCGCGCACGTCCGTCACCTCGCCGGTGACGGCGGCGGCGGCGACCATCGCCGGACTCATCAGTATCGTCCGGCCCTCCGGACTCCCCTGCCGGCCGACGAAGTTGCGGTTCGAGGAGGAGGCGCACACCTCGTCGCCGACGAGCTGGTCCTCGTTCATCCCGAGGCACATCGAACAGCCGGCGCCGCGCCACTCGAAGCCGGCCGCGCGGAACACCTCGTCGAGGCCCTCGGCCTCGGCGGCGCGCTTCACGCGCTGGCTGCCGGGGACGACCATCGCCCGGACGTCTGGGTGGACCTCTCGCCCCTCCACGACGCGGGCGGCGTCGCGCAGGTCCGAGAGCCGCGCGTTCGTGCAGGACCCGAGGAAGGCGACGTCGACCGGGTAGCCCTGCATCGTCTCGCCCGGCGAGACGTGCATGTGCTCCTGGGCGCGCCGGGCCACC
Source organism: Halomarina ordinaria (assembly GCF_030553305.1). Classification (NCBI taxonomy): domain Archaea; kingdom Methanobacteriati; phylum Methanobacteriota; class Halobacteria; order Halobacteriales; family Natronomonadaceae; genus Halomarina; species Halomarina ordinaria. Next base: position 845,090 of record NZ_JARRAH010000001.1, read on the forward strand.
TCGGCCTTGCTCTCGGGCAGGTCCGCCGGGTCCGGGATGGGGTCGCCGATGCCGACGCCCTGTCCGGGGGTCGTCCCCCAGGTGACCATCGGTTCGAGCGCGCTCCCGTCGAGTTCGTACACGTCGTCGTACTCGGCGTCGTCGTCCGACCGGATGGACGCCCAGTACTCGCGCAGTTCCGCGAAGCGCTCGGGGTCGTCCGCGAACTGGTCGGTCTCGCGGAGCCACTCGAAGGTGGTCTCGTCGGGGTTGACGTAGCCGGTCCGCGCGCCCGCCTCGACGGACATGTTGCAGATGCTCATGCGCCCCTCCATCGACAGCGACTCGACGACCGGGCCGGCGTACTCGTAGACGTAGCCGACGCCGCCGTCGGTGCCGAGGTCGCGGATGACCGCGAGGATGACGTCCTTCGCCGTGACGCCCTCGCCGAGTTCGCCCGTGACGCGTATCTGGCGCACCTTCTTCTTCTCCAGGGCGAGACACTGCGTGGCGAGCACGTCGCGTATCTGGCTCGTCCCGATGCCGAAGGCGACGGCGCCGAACGCGCCGTGCGTACAGGTGTGGGAGTCCCCGCAGACGATGGTCTTGCCCGGCTGGGTGAGTCCCTGCTCCGGCCCGATGACGTGGACGATGCCCTGTCGACCCGTCTCCGGGTGGTCGAAGTCGATGGGGCGCTCGCCGACGTTCGATTCGAGCGCGCTCATCATCTCCTCGGCGGCGGCGTCGCGGTAGGGCCGCGACTGGTCCTCGGTCGGGACGATGTGGTCGACCGTCGCGTGCGTGAGGTCGGGGCGGGCCACCTCCAGGCCGCGCTCCTCGAGCATGCCGAACGCCTGCGGACTCGTCACCTCGTGGATGAGGTGGAGCCCGATGAACAGCTGGTCCTGGCCGCTCGGCAGCGTGGTGACGCGGTGGCGGTCCCACACCTTGTCGTAGAGGGTTCCTCGGCTCATCGTCCCGTCCGTACGCGACGTACGGTATTCGTCCGTATCGTCACTGCTCCTCGTCCTCCGGCTCGTTCTCCTCGCCGCGCTCGTGGACGCGGTTCGCCCCCTCGCCGTGGGGCGGTTCGTGGTCGACGTCGCCGAGGGTCTGGCGGTCGCCCGAGCGCTCGCGCGTCGGGTCGCGCCCGCCGTCGGCGGCGACGGCCGGGCCGCGCTCGTAGACGACGCTGTCGCCGAACGCCTCGTCGGTGTAGGGGTTCGTGTGGTTCACGTCGCCCAGCGTGGGTCGCGGTCGATTCCGATGCTCCGTTCCGGTGTCGTCTCGTCGTGCCATCTGTTCAGTCGTCCGCCGGTGTGGTCGCCGTCTCCTCTTCCTCGCCGTCGTCGGCCCACGCGAACAGCGCGCGCAGGTCGGCGCCGACCGACTCGATGTCGTGGTTGATTTCCTTCTCGCGGCGCTGGGTGTAGCTCGGCCGGCCCGTCTGGTTCTCGGAGATCCACTCGCGGGCGAACTCGCCGTTCTGGACGCCCTCGAGCACCTCCTGCATGTTCTCGCGGACGTGGTCGTCCACGATGGCTTCGCCGCGGGTCAACCCGCCGTACTCGGCGGTGTCGGAGACGGAGTTCCACATCTCCGCCATCCCGCCCTCGTACATCAGGTCGACGATGAGCTTCATCTCGTTGAGACACTCGAAGTACGCCATCTCGGGGCTGTAGCCAGCGTCGACGAGCGTCTCGTAGCCGCCCTTGATGAGCGCGGTGATGCCGCCACAGAGGACGGCCTGCTCGCCGAAGAGGTCCGTCTCGGTCTCCTCCTGGAACGTCGTCTCGATGACGCCCGCGCGGGTGCAGCCGATGGCCTTCGCGTAGGCGAGCGCCTCGGCTTTGGCCTCGCCGGTGGCGTCCTGGTACACCGCGAGCAGGCCGGGCGTCCCCTCGTCGGCCTCGAAGTTACGCCGGACGAGGTGACCCGGCGACTTCGGGGCGATCATCGTCACGTCGACGTCCTCGGGCGGACGGATCTGGTTGTAGTGGATGTTGAACCCGTGGGCGAACATGAGCGTGTTCCCCGCCTCGAGTTCGTCCGCGATGTCGTCGAACACCGACGGCTGGACGGTGTCGGGGACGAGCATCGTCACCACGTCGGCCTCGGCGGCCGCCTCGCGGGGCGTACCCACCTTCAGGCCGTCCTCGCGCGCGGCCGACCGCGAGGAGGAGCCCTCGTGGAGGCCGACGACCACGTCAACCCCGCTGTCGGCGAGGTTCTGTGCGTGGGCGTGGCCCTGACTGCCGTAGCCGAGGACGGCTACGGTCTTGCCGGTGATGTTCTCTGACGCTGCGTCGTCGTCGTAGTAGATAGTCGCGTTCTCTGTCATTGTGTATCGTGTGTGTGAATCGGGTTACTCCGAATCGGACGTGCCCATCTCCGTCTGCATGCGCTCGTAGCGCTCCTCCTCGGCGTCGGTCGTCCACTCGTCGCCGCGCGCCAGCGCGGTCTGGCCGGTGCGCGCGAGTTCGCGGATACCGAACTGCCGGTAGGCGTCGATGGCGTCGTTTATCTTCTGTTCGTCGCCGGTGATCTCGACGGTGATGGTCCGCGGGCCGGCGTCGAGCGTCCGGCCGTCGTACATCTGCGTGATGGCGTTGACCTTGTCGGGTTCGTCGCCGTGGACCTTCAAGACGACGAGTTCGCGCCGGATGGCGTCGCCGCCGAGTTCCCGGACCGAGATGACCGGCTGGAGCTTCAACAGCTGTTTCTCCACCTGCCGGACGCCCGGCTCCGGTTCCTCGATGACGAGCGTGATGCGCGCCGTCTCGGGGTTGGTCGTCGAGCCGACGGTCAGCGACTCGATGTTGAACTGCCGGCGGCTGACCAGCCCGGAGACCTTCGCCAGCACGCCGGGTTCGTGATAGACCAGCGCCGAGAGCGCCGTCCGGCGCGGCTCGTGGGTCGCCTCCGCGTGAGGGTCGACCCGGATGCCCTGTGAGGAGCGACGGCCGACCGGCCGGGTGCGCTCCTCGGGTGCGGGACCGTGCATCACAGGTGGTCCTCCGAGAGGGCGAACTGGTCGTTGGCACCGCCGCTCGGCACCATCGGGTAGACGTTCTCGGCGGGGTCGACGAACGCGTCGACCACCGAGGGGCCGTCGTAGTCGAGCGCCGCCTCCAGCGTGTCCGCGACGTCGTCGTAGTCGTCGACGGTGAACCCGCGGGCGCCGAACGCCTCCGCCAGCGTGGCGAAGTCCGGCATCCACCGGTACTCGGAGGCCATCCGTCGACCGCCGAAGAAGGCGTCCTGCCACTGGCGGACCATCCCGATGGCCTCGTTGTTCAGCACGACCACCGTGATGTCGAGGTTCTCGCGGACCGCGACGGAGAGCTCCTGAACCGTCATCAGGAACGAGCCGTCGCCGTCGAAGCAGACGACCTCGCGGTCGGGGGCGGCGAGTTTCGCGCCGATGGCCGCCGGCAGGCCGTAGCCCATCGTCCCCAGCCCGTGCGAGGAGATGTAGGTGCGCGGTTCGGTGTACGTCCAGAACTGCGCGGCCCACATCTGGTGCTGGCCGACGCCCGTGGTGACGAGCGTGTCGTCGGGCGTCATCTCGTCGAGCGCCTCCACGACGAACTGCGGCTTGAGCGGTTCGTCGTCGGGCGTCGTGTAGGACATGGGGTACTCCTCCTTCCACGTCGCGCACTGCTCGCGCCACGTCGCCCACCGGTCGTCGGGACCGTCGGGCAGCGTCTCGAACAGCTGGTCGAGGACGACGCCCGCGTCGCCCACCAGCGGGTAGTCCGCGTGGACGTTCTTCGATATCTCCGCGGGGTCGATGTCGACGTGGACGACGGTCGCGTCGGGTGCGAACGTCTCGATACCGCCGGTGAGGCGGTCGTCGAAGCGCGTGCCGACCGCCAGCAGGCAGTCGGTGTGGCTGATGGCCATGTTCGCGTAGCCGGTGCCGTGCATCCCGGCCCACGACAGACACAGGTCGTGGTCCTCGGGGAACGTCCCGATGCCGGGCATCGTCGTGACGACCGGCACCTCGAACGTCGTCGCGAACCGGCGCAGTTCCTCGCTCGCGTTCGCCTTCGTGACGCCGCCGCCGGCGAGGACGAGCGGTTTCTCGGCACTCGCGAGCGCCTCGGCCGCCCGCTCGACGGCCTGCGGTTCGGCCGCGGGCGCCGCCGCCGCGTCGCGCTCCTCCGGCGGTCGGGCCTCCGTCTCCGCGTTGGTGACGTCCTTCGGGAGGTCGACGAGCGTCGGGCCGGGACGGCCCTCGCCCGCGACCGTGAACGCCTCCGTGACGAGGTCGCCGATGGTCGTCTCGTCGTCCGCGAAGTAGTTCGCCTTCGTGATGGGCCGGGTGACGCCGACGGTGTCGGTCTCCTGAAACGCGTCGTTGCCGACGAAGTTCGTCGGGACCTGCCCCGTCAGCGCGAGCACGGGGTCGGAGTCCATGTTCGCGTCCGCGATGCCCGTCACGAGGTTGGTCGCGCCGGGCCCCGAGGTGGCGAAACAGACGCCCGGCGCGCCCGTGACCTGTCCGTAGGCGTCGGCCGCGTGGGCCGCGCCCTGCTCGTGGGCCATCGTCACGTGGGCGATGTCCGAGTGGTAGAGCGCGTCGTAGACGGGCATGATGGCCCCGCCCTGCACGCCGAAGACGTGCTCGACGTTCGCGCGCTCGAGGGCGGTGACCACCGCCGCCGCACCCGTCGTCCGCTCCGGCGTCGCCGCCGCGTCCTCGGTGGTCGCGTCGGCCTCGCCGCCGGTTTCCCCCGTGGTCTCGGTTTCGGTCTCGGTCTCCTGGCTCGCCGGTCGCGCCGGGCTACCTTCGCTCATGCTGTGCCTCCGGTCGATGTGTGGTGTCGTGTGCTCGCGTCATCGCTGACTGCGGTCGCTGCTCTGAATCGATACGGTAAACGGGGTCTGGGGGAGGATGGTGTAGGGGCTAGGCGGCCCCTACGATTATCGACAGAATCGAGCCGAGCACACCGGTCGCTGCGCGGCCCTGCGGACCCGCGGCGACTGTGCGCGTCATTACTCGCCGTGAGGCGTCCGCCGTCATAAGCCTTCGCCGCGCGGCAAATGTGGCTCCGGGTCGGCGGACGCCGAACCGACCGCCGCGGCCGTCGCTCCTCGTGCGTGCGAACCGCGGTGGGAGACATCTTACTGGACGCCCTCCGTCACCGGTTCCGGTCGGCGGACGCCGACCTCGCGGGCGAAGCGCTCGAAGGTGTCGTCGGTGACGCGCTCCTTGGCGGCCCCGTGGTCCTTCACCCGGCGGGTGACCGCGCGTACCTCCTCGTCGGTCGGCTCGAAGCCGGCGTCGGCGAGGCGCTCGCGGACCGAGTGGGTCCCCGTGTGCTTGCCCATCACCAGTTCGCGCTCGGCGCCGACCATCTCGGGGGTCATCACGCCCGGCTCGAACGTCGCCGAGTTCTCGATGACGCCCGCGGCGTGGATGCCCGACTCGTGGGCGAAGGCGTTGCGGCCGACGACCGGCTTGTTCGCCGGAATCTCCATCGCGCTGGTGCGCTCGACCAGGTCCGCCAGCGCGCGAATCTGGGTCGTGTCGATGCCGGTGTCGACGTCGTAGAGGCTCTCCAGGGCCATCACCACCTCCTCGTAGGCGGCGTTGCCGGCCCGCTCGCCGATGCCGTTGACGCTCACCTGCGCGCTCGCGGCGCCGGCTTCCATCCCGGCGATGGCGTTCGCCGTCGCCAGCCCGAAGTCGTCGTGGGTGTGGACGTCTATCTTCGCGTCCGTGTGCGCGTCGATGGTGGCGATGAGGTCGGCGAAGCGCGTCGGCGTCGCGACCCCGCAGGTGTCGGGGACGTTGATCCAGTCGACGCCAGCCTCGGAGACGGCCTCGACCACCTCGACGAGGAACTCGCCGTCGGTGCGCGTGGCGTCCATCGGGGAGAACATCACGTCGATGCCCGCCTCGCGGACGCGCTCGATGGAGCGAATCGACCGCTCGACGGCCTCCTCACGCGAGGCGTGCATGGAGTCCTCGAGCTGGACGTCGCTCGTGCTGACGAAGACGTGGACCATGTCCACGTCGGCGTCGATGGCGGCCTCGACGTCCGCGTCGACGACGCGCGCCAGCCCGCAGACCGTCGCCGTCGTGTCGGCGGCGATGTCGCGGACGGCGGCGAACTCCGCGTCGGAGTTCACCGGGAACCCCGCCTCGATGACGTGGGTGCCCATCGCGTCCAGACGCGCGGCTATCTCCCGCTTGTCGTCGTACGAGAACGACGTTCGTGGCGACTGCTCGCCGTCGCGCAGCGTAGTATCGAAAATCTGTGCAGTGCTGATCTCGGAGGTGTTACTCAGCGTGCCCTCGAAGAACTCGACCCGCCGGGGCATCCGACGTGTCCTCCGTAATGTTGGACATTGTAACTCACCCAAGCGACGGGAGGGTATTAAAGGTATCTCCGCGGGTCATATTCGCTCCTACCGCCGAGCGGTGTCACGGCCCCGCGACCTGAGCGACGGCGTTCGCCCGTTCGCCTCGCCGCCTCGACTTCCAGCAATTCCTGACTCGGGGTGGGCGTTTATGCCCCCGCGGACGGTTTCGAGTGGTATGAGCCAGCAGCAGCCACGTGACGAGGACCGCGAGGCACCGGGGAAGCCGGAGAAGCCGGCGGGCCTGCGGAGCCGCGAAGTGACCGAGGGGCCGGAGCGCGCCCCCCACCGGTCGATGTTTCGGGCGATGGGGTTCGACGACGAGGACCTCGCCTCCCCGATGGTCGGCGTCGCCAACCCCGCCGCGGACATCACGCCGTGTAACGTCCACCTCGACGACGTGGCCCAGTCGGCCATCGACGGTATCGACGGCGCGGGCGGGATGCCCATCGAGTTCGGCACCATCACCATCTCCGACGCCATCTCGATGGGGACCGAGGGGATGAAGGCGAGCCTCATCTCGCGGGAACTCATCGCCGACTCGGTGGAACTGGTCGCCTTCGGCGAGCGCATGGACGCGCTCGTCACCGTCGCCGGCTGCGACAAGAACCTCCCCGGCATGATGATGGCCGCCATCCGCACCGACCTGCCGAGCGTCTTCCTCTACGGCGGGTCCATCCTCCCCGGCGAGCACGAGGGCCGCGAGGTCACCGTCCAGAACGTCTTCGAGGGCGTCGGCGCCTACGCGCAGGGCGACATGAGCGAGGAGGAACTCGACGACCTGGAGCGCAGCGCCTGTCCAGGCGCCGGCTCCTGCGGCGGGATGTTCACCGCGAACACGATGGCCTCCATCAGCGAGGCGCTCGGCCTCGCCCCCCTCGGTAGCGCCTCCCCCACCGCCGAGAGCGAGGGGCGCGCCGCCGTCGCCCGCCGTGCGGGCGAACTCGCCCTCGACGCCATCGAGAACGACCGCAAGCCCTCCGACATCCTCTCCCGGGAGTCGTTCGAGAACGCCATCGCGCTCCAGGTGGCGATGGGCGGGTCGACCAACGCCGTCCTCCACCTGCTCGCGCTGGCCGCGGAGGCGGACGTCGACCTGACCATCGACGACTTCGACGACATCGCGCGTCGGACACCCAAAGTCGCGAACCTCCAGCCCGGTGGCACCCGCGTCATGAAGGACCTCCACGACGTCGGCGGCGTCCCCGTCGTCGTCCGTCGTCTGCTCGAGGCGGGGCTGTTCCACGGCGACGCCATGACCGTGACCGGGCGCACCGTCGCCGAGGAACTGGCCGAACTCGACCTGCCGGCCGACGAGGACATCGAGGCGGACTTCCTCGCACCCGTGTCCGACCCGTTCGCGGAGGAGGGGGCAATCAAAATCCTGAAGGGGAACCTCGCGCCCGACGGCGCCGTGCTGAAGGCCACCCAGAAGGACGCCCTGCAACACGAGGGCCCCGCCCGCGTGTTCGAGGGCGAGGAGGACGCGATGCGCTACGTCCAGGAGGGACACATCGAGGCGGGCGACGTCATCGTCATCCGTAACGAGGGGCCGCAGGGCGGCCCGGGGATGCGCGAGATGCTCGGCGTCACCGCCGCCGTCGTCGGCCAGGGTCACGAGGACGACGTCGCGCTCATCACCGACGGCCGGTTCTCCGGGGCGACCCGGGGGCCGATGATCGGACACGCCGCCCCCGAGGCGTTCGTCGGCGGCCCCCTCGCCGCGCTCGAGGACGGCGACACCGTCCGCATCGACGTCCCCGAACGCGTCATCGACGTGGACCTCTCCGAGGAGGAACTCGAGGACCGACTCGCCGACTGGGAGCAACCCGACCCGGCCTACGACTCGGGCGTGCTCGCGAAGTACGGCCTCGCGTTCGACTCGGCGGCCAACGGCGCGGTGACGAACCCCGGCGTGAAACGCGACTAGCGGCGTCACCCACGTACTCACTAACTCGTTCGAATCGGGAGCGCGACCACGGCCCGTCGAACCGGAAACGGGCCCGACCGTGCGTCCGACCCGTACTGACCGCCCGAGCGACACGCCCATCGGTGGACGAGTGCGGAACATGTGCGACATAATCTGACTTTTGCGCCTTTTTCAGGTCTAGAATAGCTGATTTTGCAGAAAGTACTTGTACTCTCGAGAGGTTCTGTCGAATATGTCCGGAATGACCTTCCCGACGCGAAAACTGTCCCCTGTCATCGCCGCGTTCTGGATATACGTCGGAATCTGTGGGGCAATCGCGCTCGGAACGACCGAACTGGGTGTCTCCAGCGGCGGGGCGTTTCTGGTGTTCCTCGTCGCCGGCGCAGTCCTGCTGAAACCGTTCCTCTCGCTCTCGCGACGGGTCCTGCCGAGACTCCCTCACGAGCCCGATGGGCGAGTAGAGGAGGCGGAGTGAGGGCCCAGTGGACCGACGCGTCCACGTGCGACTACCGGTCAGTGTCCCGCGGTGCCCCAACTGACGACCCACAGACCGCTCCTGTTCCCGGCGGCCGAGCGACGCGAGGCCGCCCGCGTCGAACCCCCGATAGGGGGTGAGACGCGGTTTGGGTCCAGCTTTTACCAGCGAGGCGCGCTTCGCGCGCCGAGCGCAGTAAAAGGTGGGAGGAGATATGTAGCCCGCCCCCACAAGACCCGGTATGGCCGACTTCGACCTCGACCTGCAGGCGGTCGAGCGCGAGATTGACGAGGCCGCCGAGGCGGGTGACCGCGTCGTCCTCGGCGTGCTCGACGGGACGACGGCGCCGGACGAGTGGACGCGACTGGTCCGGGAGGGCGTGGTCCTCGTCCTCGCCGTCGAGGGCGACGTGAACGAGTTGGCGTCGGGGTTCGCCCGCGAGGTCCGGGACGTCGGCGGCCACCTCGTCCACTTCCGGTCGTTCCTCGTCGTCACCCCCGAGGGGGTCCACATCGACACCGACCGACTGGCCTGACTACTCGAGCAGCGTCACGTAGTGGCCGTCCGGGTCGCACACCCGGACGCGTTCGCCGTCGAGCGGCGCGACCGAGCGCGCCCGCCCCTCGACGCGCGCCGCGGCCGCCGCCGGGTCGTCGGCACCCACGCCGACGTCGACGTGGACGCCGCCGCGCGCGTCCGCGAGGCCGAGGTGCGGTTCCCACAGTTCGAGGTCGAACCGGCCGGTGGTGAGTCGGACGCGTTTTCGTTCCTCACCGCGGTTCGTGACGTCCATCCCGAGGTCGGTGTAGAACGCCTCCGCCCGGTCGAGGTCCTCGACCTCGAGGACGACCTCGAAGACGCCCGAGAGCGCGCCCGCTCCCTCGCCGCGCTGGCCGATCTCGACGCAGTTCCCCTCCACGTCGTAGAAGTAGAGCGAGCGGGCGCTCCCGAAGCGGTGTTCGACGAGGTCGAAGGTGTCGGCGAGTCGGTCCCACCACTCCTCGTAGCGGTCGGGGGGCGTCGCGAGCGCGTAGTGGACGTGGAGGCCGCCGCGCGGGACGCCCGAGGGGGCACGGAGCACGAGGTCGGTCCCGCCGGTGTCGAGGACGGCTTCCGACTCGCGGCGGGTCGTCGGCGAGAGGTCGAGGTGGCGCTCGTAGAACGCCACCGCGCGGTCGAGGTACTTGACTTCGAGCGCCAGCCAACGCAGCGACGAGAGCATGGGGGCGGTTCGAGCGCGGGACGCATAAACCCGCGACGCGCCGGAACCGGCGAGCGCGCCCCGGTTGCCACGGTTTATGTCCCGCGCGGCCGAACCGTCGGGTATGCCGATGAAAGGCTCCGGACGGACGAGCCTGCGCGAGATCGACCGCTTCGACGGGGGGGTGGGCTGGCTCGCCTACCCTGACGAGCGGATGGAGCGGGCGAGTCACGCCCTCGTCGAGGACGGGGGCGTGTGGCTCGTCGACCCGGTCAAGGCGCGGGGGCTCGACGACCTGCTCTCGGACCTCGGGACCGTCCGCGGGGTCGTCGTCCTGCTCGACAGGCACCTGCGGGACGCGGCGGCGCTGGCGCGCGAGTACGGCGTCGCGGTCCACCGCCCGTCGTGGATGTCGTCCGTCGACGACGACCTCGACGCGCCGGTCGACGACCTGGAGGACACCCTCGACGAGACGGGCTACGGCGTCCACAAACTGCTCGACCGGCCCCCGGTCTGGCGCGAGGCGTACCTCTACAACGAGGAGACGGGGACGCTCGTCGTCCCCGAGGCACTCGGTACCTCCACGTACTTCCGGACGGGCGTCGAGCGCATCGGCGTCCACCCCATGCTCCGGCCGTTCCCACCCACCGACCTGCTCGACCTGGACGTCGAGCGGGTGCTCGTCGGGCACGGCGAGGGGGTCCACGACGACGCGACACGGGCGGTCCGTGACGCCGTGCGGAACAGCAGACGGCGGACGCCGGCGCTCTACCTCAAGACGCTCCGGGAATTCGTCCTCGGGTAGAGTGGCGAAGGGGTTTTTACCTGTCGGCCGATTCTACATATCCAACCATGAGTATCGCGGCGGTCGGACGCGGAGGGTCGGCGTGACGTTCGTCACCGTCGAACCCGACGAGGCTTCCGGGGTCGTCGTCGTCGACCGCATCGAGCGGCGACGGTGCCGGCTCCGGACGGCCGGGGCGGTCGACCCGCGGGCGTGCCCCGCCGAGCGCCTGCCCCTGCCGGTCGACGCGGCGGCGACGGTGACGACGCGCGAACTCACCCTCGGCCAGAGCGTCGACACGTACGTCAGGGACACGGACGGTGCGCTCGTCTTCCCGGTGGCACACTTCGAGGAGCGACGCCTCCCCGCGGGGGAAGTGGTCGTCGAACTGAACGCCTCCATCAAGTGCTACCTGTCCCTCCGTGGGCCGGGGACGGTGACCGTCGGGGCGGGCGAGACGACGGTCCGACTGGAGCACGAGGGCGAGGTGGTCGTCGGCGCGCGCTCGTACCACGAGCGTCCCGCGGCGACGGTGACGACGACGGCCGACCCCGACGACGTCTTCGCCGCGCTCTCGACGCTCGGGTCGGCGCTGAAGACGACCACCTGCGAGCGCTCGTTCCCGACGCTGCGCGGCCACCCGCCGGCCATCGAACTCGGCGAGGCGTTGTCGATTCCCGACGGGCTCGAACCGCCCGACACCGGCGTGACGCTCGAACTCCCGCCGACGCTCGAGGCCGGCCTCGTCGCCGCACCCCTCGCGTACTACCTCGGTGCGCGTGTCGAGGTCGGCGACGCGCACGCCCCGCGCATCCGGACCGAGACCGGCTTCAGCTACCCGCTCGACGGACCCGACGGCTACGAACGGACCGTCGAGCGCGTCCTCAGGCACGTCTTCCTGCTCGACTGTCTCGTCCGGACCGAGGGGTTCTACCCCGTCGACCTGGCCGAGCGCCGGACGCTCGAAGGGCGTGCGTCCCTCGACCTCGAATTCGCGGCGCTGTACGACGCGCCGCTCGCCGAGCAGCTCGAGGCGTACCTCGCCGTCCCCTTTGAAGCGCTCGACGCGGTCGCCCCGACGTGGAAGCAGACCGCGCACGTCGAGGCCGTGCCCGCCAGCCTGGAGACCTTGCCGTTCCTCGTCGCGGACCTCGCCGTCGTCCGCACGCCGGCGGGTCACACGCCCGTCGCGGGCGCCGCGAACACGGAGTCGCTCGAGGCGTTCATGCGCGGTGCGGCGACGCGTGGCGCGTCCACGCACGGGCCGGTTCGCGCGACCGAGACGGCCACGTCGACCCCGGACCTCGTCCGGCCCGCGCCGACGGACTCGCTCGAATCGGTCTGGGTCGGTCCCGAGGCGCCCGTCGGTGCGAGCAAGGCCTCCGTGGCGGCCTTCCGGAACCGACTCGACCAGCAGCCGAAGGAGGGTGACATCCGCGTCGCGGTCGTCTGTAACGACGAGACGATGCTCGAGGAACACGCCGGCGCGCGGGGTGCCTACGGCGCGCGCGACGACCTCCCCTACGCCGTCTCGCTCTACCGCGACCTGACGACCGACCGCCTGCGCCTGCTCCTCGAATCGGACGTCGACTACTTCCACTACATCGGTCACATCGACGACGATGGGTTCCGGTGTGCGGACGGCTACCTCGACGCCACGACCGTCGACTCGGTCGGCGTCGACGCCTTCTTCCTCAACGCCTGTTCGTCCTACCGACAGGGGATGGCGCTCATCGAGGCGGGCGCCATCGGCGGTGTCGCCACGCTCGACCCGGTGGTCAGCACCGGCGCGACGACGGTCGGCCGGACGATGGCCCGGCTCCTGAACGGCGGGTTCACCCTCCGGGCCGCCCTCGCCGTCGCCCGCGAGGAGAGCATGGTCGGGGGACAGTACCTCGTCGTCGGCGACGGGAACGTCGACATCGCCCAGCCGGAGAGCGGCGTCCCGATGGTCTGTGAGGTCGAGTCGGTCGGCGACCGCTACGAGATGACCGTCAGGACCTTTCCGACGGACTCGATGGGCATGGGGACGCTGTTCTCGCTCGCGCTCCCGGGGTACGAGACGCGTTCGCTCGTCCCGAACAGTACGCCGACGTTCTCGCTCACGAGGAAGGAGTTCGAGTGGTACCTCGCACTCGACGATGCGCCGGTGCGAATCGATGGAGAATTGACGTTCAGTTCTGACTTTCTCGAAGACTAACTTCTTACGGCCCCGGCGTCGCGCCTCCCTTCGCCGCCAGTGCCGACCCCGCCTGCGAGAGCAGCAGCAGGGCGGAGAACAGGACGCCGGTCATCTTCGGGTGCTCAGCCAGGTACGCCGCGATTGCGTTGTCGGACATTACAGATTTTCCTTGTCGCGCTGAAACTTAAATTTTTTGTCAATTTCGTCGGAATGTTAATACATTCAATTTAGATAGACGTACTCCGACAATTGGCAGACAACGAGGAATTTCGTTCGCGTGACTTAATGTCTCTGGCCGACAACCGTGTACCGTGCTCTACATCACGGCGGGGCTGGTCGAGGGGTTGCTCGCGCTAGCCGACGAGCGCGACCCCGAGGGGGTCACCATCGGCCTCCTGACGACCGAGGCGGGCGCGCTCGAGGGGTCGGTCGACCTCGACCCCGAGACGCAGGTGTTCACGCACTTCTACCTCCCGGAGTCCGCGGAGTCGGTGCGCGCGGTCTTCGGCGTCGACCTCGGCACGCCGCGCACTCAGGGGCGGTTCGTCTCGCACCCGGACGGCTACCTCGGGGTGCGGAAGTCCGACGACCTCCACGAGGTGGTGTTCGTGGCGGTCCCGCCGTGGGAGCGCGTCGTCCCGTTCGGCCGGGACGGGCGACGGCGCGAACTCGTGGTCCTCGACGCCGTCCCGCCGACGGAGTCAGTCGCGTAGGTAGCCGAGGTCCCGGAGTTGCTTGGCGATCTCCTCGAACTCCGCCTCGCTCAGGCCGCCGCGACGCTGGTGCTGGATGACGATGCTCCGCAGGAGAAATCGTACCAGGTCGCTCGTGCTGGAGAAACTCGTCCCCTCGAGGGTCTCCTCGACGCGCTCCGCGAGCGGCTTCGGTATCGACACCGTGGTGTACTCGGTCATCGGTCGATGCGTGGGTCGGGGGCCGCATATGGGTTGTGTCCCGCGATAGCGCAGGGTTTTCGGGGGCTTCGTCCGTACCCCCCGCTATGGGCGTTCGACCACCGACTGACGACTCCACTGACACCCCCGAGACGCTGGCGTTCGGCATCGCCGCGCTCGACGAACGACTCGAGCACGCCGACCTCGGCTTCCCGGCCGACGTCGAGACCGTCCGGGCGGCCATCGGCGACGAGGCGGTCCCCTACGACGGGTCCGGTCGGACGATGACCGTCGCCGAGGCGCTGGACGACGTCGAGGCGACCCGGTTCGACTCCGAGCGCGAGTTCCTCAACGCGCTCCACCCGGTGTTCGAAGCGCAGCGTCGGAACTCCGCGCCGGGGCTGTTCGGTCGGCTACGCTCGCTCGTCCCGTTCTAGCGGTCGGCGCTCGTACCCCTCCGCGGCCTCCCCGACGCCGGCCCCGTCGGTGCGGCGCACCGCGGAGTCGGTGGGAGACGACGGCGATTCGACCTCGAGGCGGTCGGTCAGTTCCTCGAGACGCCGCGTCTGCTCGCGGTTGACCGCGACGATCATGTCCGAGAGGAACCCGAAGGCGAGCAGTTGCGTCCCCAGGAGGATGGCGATACCCGCGACGATGGCGAGCACCTCGTGGGAGATGCGCTGGGTGAACCACTCGAAGCCGACGTACCCGGCCATGGCTCCCCCGAACAGCACGAGGAGTAGACCGACGCTGCCGAAGTAGAACAGCGGGTTGTTGGTCTTCGTCAGCGCGTAGAGCGCGAAGATGATGCGCCCACCGTCGCTCAACGGGTTGAGGTTCGTGTCCGACTCGTCCGGGCGGGCGTGGTACCGGACGGGGACGACGGCCGTCGGGACCCGGTGTTTGACGCACTCGACGGCCAGTTCCGTCTCGATGGTGAAGCCGTCGGCCGTCAGTTCGAAGCGCCTGACCGAGTCCATCGTGAACGCCCGATAGCCGCTCAGGATGTCCGCGAAGTCCCGGCCGTGGACCACCTCGAAGACGGTGTTGATGAGTCGGTTGCCGAAGCCGTTCAGCCAGGTCATCGCCCCGTCGTCCATCTCGGCGAAGCGGTCGCCGATGACGTGGTCCGCGTAGCCCTCGAGCAGCGGTTCGAGCATCCGCTCGGCGTCGCGCGGGTCGTACGTCGCGTCACCGTCTATCATCAGGACGTACGGGGCGGTGATGTACTGGAGCGCCTCGCGGACGGCCTGCCCCTTCCCCGTTCCGGACTGCTCGATGACGCGCGCACCGTGCTCGCGGGCGACGTCCTGGGTGCCGTCGGTCGAGTTGCCGTCGACGACGAGGACGTTGTCGAACCCCTGCTCGGTGAAGCCGTCGACCACCTCACCGATGGTCTCGGCTTCCTGGTAGGTGGGCACGAGGACGCACACCTGCGAGTCGGTCATTGAGGGAAATCTACCACGGACCCGCAAAAACCCCTCGGCCGACCGTGAGCCGCGCTACCGGGAGTCGAAGCGCCGCTCACCGCGTCGGTTCGACGACCTCTCGGTCCGCACCGACGTCGGTCTCCGCATCGGTCGCCGCCTCCCCCCGCCGCTCGCTCAGGTGTTCCCACACCTCGGTGCAGCCACAGCCGTCCGCCAGGCCGTCGAAGTGGCGCCGGTCGTCGTCGCTGGGGTCGTCGGTCGGAGGCTCGTTGGGCGTCATGGTTACTCGGTCGTCGAGTAAATCAGCTCGCGTGAATATAACTCTTCGGGCAGGTGGCACGACGGGCGCGTCGCGTGCGACCGGGGCGCTTACGGTCACACCACGGTGACTCACCCCCATGAGCGACGAGGTGTTCGAGCGACTCGGCCTCACCGAGTACGAGCGGACCGCGCTGACGGAACTGCTCTCGCTCGGTCGGACGACCGCACCCAACCTCGCGGAGGCGACGGGCATCCCGAAGGCGCGCATCTACGGCGTCCTCGACTCGCTCGCGGACGAGGGGTACGTGAAGGTCATCCCGGGCCGACCCAAGCAGTACGTGCCGCGCTCGCCCGCGGAGATACTCGACCGGGCCGAGGAGAACAGACGACAGGCGTACGAGCGGTTCGTGAGCGACCTCGAGGACGAGCGCGAGGCGTTCCTCGCGGAGTTCGGCCCGCGCTTCGAACACGCCGAGGAGTCGGCCACGCCCGCCGAAGAACTGTTCCACGTCGTCGACGTGGGCGAACCGAGCGAGGGCGAGACCCGGCGCATCTACCACGCGGCCGACGAGCGGGTGCGCGTGCTCACCAAGGCCTTCGAGTACATCGACAGCGTCGAGGAGGCGCTCGCGGACGCCGTCGACCGCGACCTCGACGTCCGTGTCGTCATGCGCCACCCGGACGCGCTCACGCCGGAGAACCGCGAGCGACAGCGGGCCGTCGTCGAGCGCCTCGACCGCGAGTTCCCGGCGGTCGGCGTGCGGTTCAGCCGCGAGGCGCTCCCCTTCCGCGGGACGCTCGCCGACCCGACGATGGAGTACGACGACGGGACGGCCATCCTCCTCGTCCAGGAGGACGACGTACCGAACCACCTCAGACAGGCGGTCATCACCGAGAACGGCGCGTTCGTCGCCGGGCTCAACCGTTACTTCGACCTCGTCTGGACCCACGAGAGCGAGTCGGACGTCTGACTAGCGCCACTTGGCGTAGCCGTAGAGGTAACCGAATCCCACCGCCGCGGTGAGGACGACGAGCGTCACCAACTGGAGGGCTTTCGTCCGGGAGGGACCGGTGAGCAAGTCCCAGAGTCGGCTCGGGACGAAGTCGGTGAGGAGGTCGCCGAGGAACGCCCCCTCCTCGCCGGTCGAGGCGGGGACGAACACCTCCATCCCGCGCTTGGAGTAGCCCTGCCAGAACGCCCGCCGGACGAGCCACGCCGGGTCGGTCCGGTAGTCGAATATCTTGTGCGCGACGAGCGCGTCGGGGGTGTAGTAGACGCCGGCGCCGTACTCGTCGCGCAGGCGGGCGCACAGTTCCGTCTCGCCGCCCTGGAGGTGCCTGTCGCCCTTCCGCCCGCCGATATTGGTGTCGAACCCTCCCAACGCCTCGAACACCTCCGCGCGAAACGAGATGTTCGAGCCGAAGGTGTTTCGCACCTCGCCCGGTCCGTCGGCGAACCCGCGGTGGGTGACGCCGACGAGCCAGTAGAACTCCGCGGGGAGGAAGGTGGGCTTGCCGGCGACCCACTCGGGGACCATCTTGCCGCCCGCAGCGCGGACGTCCTCGTCCGCGTCGTAGGCCGCGACGAGTTCCTCGAGCCAGCGCTCGTCGGCGAGTGCGTCGTCGTCGAGGAAGGCGACGACGTCGCCGGACGCCACCGAGGCGCCCGTGTTCCGGGCGGCGAGCAGTCCCCTGTTCTCCGACTGGAGGTGGACCGTCACGTCGTCGTGGTCGGCGTAGTCCTCGCGCGCGAGGGCCGCGACGGCCTCGCTCCCGTCGCTGACGACGACGACCTCCCGGTCCCGGTAGGTACCCGCGAGGACGCTCTCGACGGCCTCTCGGAGGTCAGGGTAACGGTCGGTGGTGTGCGTACAGACGACGACCGAGACGCGCATGACCGACACTCTCCGGGGGAGGGTTATGGCGTTTCCCCTTCGACCCGTCGCGTCGTCCGCCAGTCGTCGCCCGCGGATCCGAGGGACGGTATCCCGCGTCCGACCTCGAGCGTCAGACGAGCGTGGCCGCGATGACGACGACTCCCGCGACCCCGGCGGCGACGCCGACGCCGCGAGCCAGCCGTTCGCCCCAGGCGACCACCCGTTCGAGCGAGAGCACCACCGTGATGAGCGCCATCCAGAGGAGGTTCATCGACCCGACGACGACCATGAACGCGAACAGGGCCCAGCAACAGCCGACACAGAACGTGCTGAACTCCCAGCTCGTCCGGACGGCACCGCGGACCCCCGGCCGGTGGTGGCTCATGAGGAACCCGAGCGGCGAGCGACAGTACCGGAGACACCGGTACTTGTAGGGGGAGAGCTGGTAGGCCGAGAGGAGGACGAGCGTCCCGCCCAGCAGGAAGCCCGTGTACTCGTCGGCGAGGGTGGCGATGGGCACCACCGCGTTGACGACGAGCGGGACCACGCCCGCGACGGTCCACACCAGCGCGTACGTCAACATGAACGCCCCGACACGTGCGGCCTTCCCCGTCCGCGACGTCCCCTCCAGCGTCCGGTAGTACAGCCCGAAGAGCGGGACCGACGAGGGGTACATCATGGCGACCATCATCACGCCCCACATGAGCAGGTAGAGGACGACGCCGGAGAGACCGTTCGAGAGCGCCATCGCCTCCGGTGCCCCGGCGCTCGACATCCGCATCGGCGCGTCCATCTCCCCGCCCGGCATCGGGAGCCAGCGGTAGACGAGCGCGAGCCACGCGAGCAGCGCGACGACGTAGGTGACGAGTGCGACGACAGGGAGGTCCGCGAGGGAGCCCCGACCGCCGACCGCCTCTCGAATCGACATGGTCGAAGCGGGAGCCGTGCCCTCAGGCGTTGGCCAGCTCGAAGTCGCCGAGGTAGGCGTTGTTCTCGGAGACGTCCCAGGTGTACTCGTCGTCGTAGGAGACGGTCGCGAGCGTCGACTTCCCCGTGTGGAGTTCCTGACTCGCCGTCAGTGGATGGGGGGAAATCGTACCGACTTCGTCGTTGAAGCCGCCTTTTCCGACGACTTCGACGGAGACGACGTCACCCACCTCGACCGAGAAGTCGGTCCCGTCGCGTCTGAACGAGAAGGGCGCGGCCGCGACCTCTGCGCGCTCGACGTGCGCGTCGGCGGCGGCACCGAAGATACCGCCGGCCCGGCCGAGGTAGATGTCCTCGAGCGCGGCCCGCTGGTCGTCGTCGGCCGCCTCGTCGACGATGAGCACCACGTTCCAGACGGTGCCGGGGGCGAACATGACGCCCTCCTCGGTGCGGATGAGCAACGCCGTATTGAGTCCAGACAGGTCGGTATCGCCGTACCGTCCCTCCTCGATGTGCCAGGCGAGCGAGGCCGAGCAGACGCCGTCGTCCGGTGGTTCCATCCAGATGCACTGGCAGGCTACGTCACAGTTGCAGGCCTCGACGTAGTCCCCCCTGAGTGTCCAGTTCTCTGCCATGAGCAATCACCGTGGCACGTGTCAACTTCCATCATGATAAGTGTATCGTCCGGGGGACCCTCGTACGGACGGGCCGTCGAAAGCCGCACCGCACCTCACCGGTCGTCCATCCGAGGGCGACGGGTCGTCGAGTGTATTTCTTTCAGTTCCGACACGAGGTCAGAAGGCTTATGACCGCGTTGTGACTCCCTCTGGTCAATGAGCCAACGCACGGAGCGGGAGGACCGGTTCGCGTTCGACGCGGACGCGGTCCTCGACCGCGTGCAGTCGCTGTACCACATCCCCGTGCTCGCCCTCCTCTTCGCGTACATGCTCTGGGTCAGGGTCCAGTCATGGGAACGCTTCTTCGTCGACGGGCGGGTGCTGTTCGACGGCAACGACGCCTGGTACCACCTCCGCCAGACCTCCTACACCGTCCAGAACTGGCCGTTCACGATGCCGTTCGACCCGTGGACGTTCTACCCCTACGGCACCGCCTCGGGCCAGTTCGGGACGTTCTACGACCAATTGGTCGCCACCGCCGCCATCGGCGTGGGACTGGTCTACCCCGGGCCACAGTCGGAGGCGACGGCCGTCACGCTGCTGTTCGCGCCGGCGGTCATCGGCGCGCTGACCGCGGTCCCGACCTACTACCTCGCCAAGCGCTTCGGCGGCCGGTTCGTCGGCGTCGTCGCCGTCCTCGTCCTCGCGCTGTTCCCCGGGGCGTTCCTCTGGCGCTCGCTCGTCGGCTTCTCCGACCACCACGCCGCCGAGGCGCTCTTCCAGGCCATCGCCGTCCTCGGCGTGGTCGTCGCCGTGAGCGTCGCAGAGCGCGAGAAACCCGTCTACGAACAGTTCACCGAACGCGAGTTCGACTCCCTCAGGGCGACGCTCCTCTACGCGACGCTCGCGGGCGTCGCCATCGCCCTCTACCTCTGGGTGTGGCCGCCGGGCGTCGTCATCGCCGTCATCCTCGGCGTCTTCTTCCTCGTCCACCTCGTGGTCGTCTTCCTCCGGGGACACAGCCCCGAACACGTCGCCATCGCGGGCGTCGTGATGCTCGTCGTCGCCGCCCTCATGATGGTGGTGCGCGTCTCGACGTTCGAACTCACCGCGACCGACTTCTCGCTGCTCCAGCCGCTCCTCCTGCTCGCGCTGGCCGCCGGTCTCGTCGTCATGGCGGCGCTAGCGCGGGTGTTCGAGGCGCGCGCCCTCACTCCCCTCGCCTACCCGGGCGTCATCGTCGGGACGGTCCTCCTGGCCGTCGCCGTCGTGGCGCTCGCGACGCCCGACCTCTACGACTACTTCGTCAAGCAGGCGCTCCGCGTGTTCGGCCTCGACGCGAGCGCACAGGCGCGCACCGTCGGCGAGGCCCAGCCCGTCGAACGGGGCGAGTGGGGGGCGTTCTTCTTCGGCTCCTACGGCCTCGCGTTCTACGCGGCGCTGGTCGGCGCGCTGGTCCTGCTCGGGCGCTACCTCCTCAGCGACGACCCGCGCGGGGAGGGACTGCTGGTCATCGTCTGGACCGCGATGATGGCGCTCGCCGCGCTCACGCAGGTGCGCTTCGACTACTACCTCGCGGTGCCCGTCGCCACGCTCACCGCGGCGCTGGTCGGCGAGGTGTTCGGCCTCATCGGCCTCGACCAGCGGAGTCGACTCACCGACGTCGACGCCGCCCAGGTGATGGTCGTCGCCACCGTCGTCATCATCCTCGTCGTCCCGTTCACGGCCAGCGGCTTCGCGCTGCAGGCCACCGAGACGGGCCAGGCCACCGGCCCCGGCGAGGTCCGAAACTGGCAGGGGAGCCTGGAGTGGATGGACGAGAACACCCCCGAGGAGGGTCAGTACGCCAACCCCGACGGCGAACCGATGGAGTACTACGGCCAGTACGACCGCGTCGAGGACTTCGACTACGGCGAGGGCACCTACGGCGTGATGTCGTGGTGGGACTACGGCCACTTCATCACCGTCGACGGCGAGCGCATCCCGAACGCCAATCCGTTCCAGCAGGGGGCCACCGCGGCCGCGAACTACCTGCTCGCGCCGAACGAGACGCGCGCGAACGAACTCGTCACCGAGGGCGACCAGAACACCCGCTACGTGATGCTCGACTGGAAGCTGGCGCAGGCGAACTCTGACAAGTACTTCGCACCGACCGTCTTCTACAACGACGGCGAGAACGTCGGCGTCCGGAACCTCTACCGGCCGGTCTACAGCCAGCAGGGACAGACGATTCTCAACATGCACCAGGACCGCCACTACGAGAGCATGCGCACGAAGCTGTTCACGTTCCACGGGAGCGCGGCCGCCCCGCGCCTGCCGAGCGGGCAGGTCCCCGTCGTCGACTACGAGCCGCGGCAGTTCTCCGACGGCACCACCCGCCTGACGCCGCCCGACAACGCCTCCGACCTCGTCCGGTACTTCGACACGATGGAGGAGGCCGAGGCGTTCGTCGAGGAGGACGGGACGGCACAGATCGGCGGCCTCGAGGGCGTTCCCACGAAGCGCATCCCGGCGCTCGAACACTACCGCCTCGTCCACGTCAGCGAGGAGAACAACCGCCAGACGCCGTGGGTGAAGACGTTCGAGCGCGTCGACGGCGCGAACGTCACCGGGGAGGGCCCGGCGAACACGACGGTCACGGCGCGCGCCCAACTGGAGATGCCCAACGGGGAGACGTTCACCTACGCCCAGCAGGCCCAGACCGACGACCAGGGCGACTTCGAGATGACGCTCCCCTACTCCACCACCGGGTACGACGAGTGGGGGACCGAGGAGGGCTACACGAACGTCAGCGTCCGCGCGACCGGCCCGTACGAGTTCGTCGCGTTCACCCAGGAGGGCGACGGTAACGCGACGGCCACGACGACGTGGAACACCACCGCGGACGTCACCGAGGGGCAGGTCATCGGCGAGGACGACGGCGAGGTACAGGTCGCACTCGAGGAGGGAGCGACCGAGACCGACGGGAACGGGACCAACGTGACGCAGAACCCCGCCACGCCGGCCGACGCGCTCCCGTCGCCGAGCGAGGCCGCCGGGGGGACGGCGCCGTCGTCGGTCGGAACCGACATGGCGCTCGCCCGCGCCGGATAAGGAAATGGCACTCCGAGAGTGGGTCGGTATCTACCTGAAGGGCATCGCGATGGGGGCGGCCGACGCCGTCCCCGGCGTCTCCGGCGGGACCATCGCGCTCATCACCGGTATCTACGAACGCCTCATCACGGCCATCACGGAACTCGACCCGCGCGCGCTGGCGCTCGTCCCCGGCGCGATTCGCGCCGAGGGGCGAGCGCGCCTGCGCGCCCGCCTGGTGGAGATGGACGTCTGGTTCCTCGCGGCGCTCGGCCTCGGCGTGGTGACGGCGCTCGTCACCGTCTCGCGCGCCGTCGAGTACGCCGAGGAGACGTTCCCCGCCCTCCTGTTCGCGTTCTTCTTCGGTCTCATCGCCGCGAGCGCCGTCGTCCTCTACGGCGAGGTCGACGTGAGCACGCCGCGGCGGGCGTTCGCCGGCCTCGCGGGCGTCGTCCTGGCGTTCGTGGTCGCCGGCGAGGTGGCGGGCGCGCTCCCGCACACGCTCCCGGTCGTCGCCGTCGCGGGCGCCGTCGCCATCTGCGCGATGATACTGCCCGGTATCTCCGGGGCGTTCATCCTGCTGTTGCTCGGCCAGTACATCTACCTCACCGAGACGCTGTCGACGTTCGTCGACGCGCTGCTCGCACTGGTCACCGGCGGGGACGCGAGCGCGCTCGTCGCCGCGGGGAGCGTCGTCGCCGTCTTCGGCGTGGGCGCCGTCGCCGGCCTCCTGACCATCGCCCACGTCGTGAAGTACGCCCTGACGCACTACCGGGCGGCGACGCTCACCTTCCTCGTGAGCCTGATGGTCGGGGCGCTTCGCTACCCCGCCGAGCAGGTCCTCGGGAACGTCGGCGCGTGGACGCCGGCGCGCGCCCTGCCGGTCCTCGCCGCGGCGCTGGTCGGCGGGGTGCTGGTCGTCGCCATCGACCGCTACACGGACGACCTGGACCTGGCCTCGGAGGTCGACGCCGGGGAGGACCCCGCGCCCGCCGCCCCGGACGGCGGGAACCGATAGCGGACAGGGGAACCGTTTTACCGGGGGAGAGCCGAGTATCGGCAATGCTGAGCGACGTGATGGAGGACTACCTGAAGGCCATCTACCTCCTCCAGCGGGACGCGGCCACCGGCACCACGAGCGGAGACCCTCCGAGCGAGGCGCCCGTCCGCGCCGAGCGCGTCTCGACGTCCGCCATCGCCGAGCGCATGGAGGTGACGCCGCCGACGGTGACGAGCATGCTCGACAAACTCGAGGAGCGCAGCCTCGTCGAGCGCGAGAAGTACAAGGGCGTGCGCCTCACCCGCGAGGGGGAGACGGTCGCCATCGAGGTCATCCGTCACCACCGCCTCATCGAGGCGTACCTCGCGGAGGCGCTCGACTACGAGTGGACCGACGTCCACGAGGAGGCCGACCGCCTCGAACACCACATCAGCGAGCGCTTCGAGGCGCGCATCGCCGAGGCGCTCGGCGACCCCACCGTCGACCCCCACGGCGACCCCATCCCGGGGACCGACCTCGCGCCGCCGGAGGACGTCCCCGGCCACCGTCTCGACGAGTGCGAGGTGGGCGACCGGGTGGTCGTCCAGCGCGTCCGCCACCGCACCGACGAGGAACTGCGCTACCTCGCGGAGGCGGGCGTCGCACCGGGGACGGAACTCGAAGTCGCCGAGATCGCCCCCTTCGGAATGGTGACCGTCACCGGCGAGACGGGGCGACAGAGCCTCCCCGCGGAGGTGGCCCGCCAGATTCGCGTCGCGGGCGTCGCCGTCACGCGGGAGTGACCGCCCGGTATCCGGAGGGTTTAGTCCCTCGCGCGCCGTCCGGGTAGCCGTGCGAATCGAGAACAGCTTCATTCCGGTGGCGGGCGTCGGCGAGCGGACCGAGCGGCGGTTGTGGGAACGCGGCATCACTCACTGGGACGACTTCGAGCGCGACGCCGTCGGCGAGACCACCGGCGAGCGCATCGCGGCGTTCATCGAGGACGGCCGGACCCACCTCGACGCCGGGAACGCGCGCTACTTCGATTCGGCCTTCCCGAGCGCCCACCAGTGGCGCCTCTACGAGAACTTCCGCGAGGAGGCCTGCTTCTTCGACATCGAGACGACCGGCCTCTCGCACTCGCGCGACGACGTGACGACGGTGAGCCTCCACCGCGACGGGGAGACGCGGACGCTCGTCAACGACCCCGACCCGTTCGTCGGCGACCCGCTCACCCGCGAGGCCGTCGCGGACGCGCTCGGCGACGCCTCGCTACTGGTGACGTTCAACGGCAAGCGCTTCGACGTCCCCTTCCTCGAGACGACGTTCGACCTCTCGCTCGACGCCCCCCACATCGACCTCATGTACCCGTGCAAGCGACTCGACCTCACGGGCGGGCTGAAGGCCGTCGAGCGCGACGTCGGCATCGAGCGCGACCGCCCGGACCTCTCGGGGTACGACGCGATTCGCCTCTGGCGGGAGTACGAACGCGGGGCGGACGAGTCGCTGGAGACGCTCGTCTCGTACAACCGCGCGGACACGGTCAACCTGCGGACGCTCATGGACCACGTCGCCGACGCGCTCCACGACCGGACGTTCGCCGAGTTCGACGCGGACTAACAGCGCGGACGGAGGCCCTCGTCGGCCGGCGAGACGTCCACGATGTCGATGGTACCGACGGTGAGCGCGTCGGGGACGTACTCGTTCGTCCCCGGGAGGTGCGCTCCCGTGGGGTCGAGCCGCGTCGAGACGAGCACCTGCGGCGTCCCGTAGAGGCTGTGTTCTTGCGGGAAGACCGCGACGGCGTGGCGCTCGCAGCGGTGGAAGAGCGGCGACCAGACGCCGTCGACGCGCTCGACTTCGAGCTGGATGACGTCGCCGGCGCGCAGACAGCAGGGCTCGTCGTGGAAGCTACAGGTCGCTCGGTCCGGCCGGCCGTCGCAGCCGACGAACCGGCCGGTCAGGTCCCGACAGAGCGTGTTACGCAACATCCCCCCTCCCGCGAGTCGATTCGCCGCGACGACTGCCCATACACCGACACACCCACTGACGATAATAAACCCCGTGAAACCGGAGACTCCACCTACCGGACGCTCTCCGTGCGCCAGGCGGCGAAGGCGTCGAGTTCGGCCGCCTCGTCGAAGCGCTCGACGCACGGCACCTCGTAGGGGTGGAGGTCGACCACGCGGGCTTCGAGGGCGTCGTAGCGCTCTGTGGTGGTCTTCGCCAGCAGTATCACCTCCTCGTCGCGGACGACGTCGCCTCGCCACCGGTAGGTCGACGAGCAGGGGACGGCGTTGACGCAGGCGGCGAGGCCCTCCTCGACGAGCGCGCTCGCGATGGCCTCGGCGGCGTCCGTCGGGGCGGTGACGTAGACCGTCGGCACGTCACTCCCCGAACGGGTTGTACGTCCCGTTGATGTCCCACTCGTGGAGGCAGTGCGGGTCCCCTGCCGCCTCGTCGATGGTCCAGTTCTCCCCGTCGGCGTCCCAGACGTCGTGTCGGCCGCAGCGCTCGCAGGTCCGTTCCGTCGGCGGAATGATGGTCGCCATACCCGAGGGATGGCCGCCCAGCGCTATCAATCCCGCGTCGACGCGCGGCCGCGGCGAACGGAGTTATATCGGCCCGCCACACAGAGTCAGTATGGGCTTTCACACCTTCGACGTGGGGCGGGCCGACAACCTCGAGGACCCCGAGCGGTACCAGTACCTCTCGCTCGACGAGTTGCTCGCCCTGTTCGACCCGGAGGCCGACCAGACCGTCGCCGACCTCGGCAGCGGGACGGGTTTCTACACCGACGACGTCGCCCCCCACGTCGGGACGCTCTACGCCGTCGACGTCCAGGAGGCGATGCACGAGTACTACCGCGAGAAGGGCGCCCCGCACAACGTGACGTTCGTGGTCGCCGACGTCGAGGACCTGCCGTTCGAGGACGACGAACTGGACGGGGCGTACTCGACGATGACCTACCACGAGTTCGCGAGCGAGGCGGCGCTCGCCGAACTCGCGCGTACGATCACCCCCGGCGGCCTCCTCGGGGTCGCCGACTGGTCGGCGTCCGGCGCGGGCGAGGAGGGACCGCCGACCGACGAGCGGTTCTCGCTCGCGACGGCGATGCGCCAGCTCACCGACGCCGGCTTCACCGTCGAGTACGGCAGCGAGCGCCGCGAGACGTTCGTCCTCCGGGCGCGACGGGACACCTGAGCGCGCGCTCCGCTCGTCCCTCCTCCGAACGTCCCTCTCCTCGAACGCGACGCCCGGCGCTGCCGCTCTCGGGTCGGCGTCGAAAGAACGGGGGGAGTTCAGGTCAGAACTGGCCGCCGTGGACGTCGATGTCGGCGTGGAGTTCCTCGCGGAGCGCCGAGTGGACGTGACAGATGCCCTCCGCGCGCTCGACGATGGCGTCGAAGGTCTCGTCGTCGAGGTCGGCCTCGACGTGCATCTCGAAGCGGATGGCGGTGAGGTCGTCGTCGTCGTCGAGGTCGGCCTCCGACTCGACGGTTATCTTGCCCAGGTCGTCGTGGCCCTCCTGCTGGCCGCCGACGCGGAACGCCGGGATGAAACACGAGGCGTAGTCGGCGACGAGCACGGCGTTGGGGTCCGGGCCGTCGCCGCCCGTGGCGTCGATGGTGAGTTCGTAGTCGCCGGCGCGACTGACGGTCGTGTAGCCCTCCTCTGACGTACTGGTGGTGGAGATGTCCGCCATTGCGTCTCGTGGCTCGGTGCGAGCGGACAAAAAGGTGCGTCGTTCGTGTCCGCGCGTCGACGTCACGGTCGGACGTCGAGCGCGCCGGCCGACTCACTCCAGCGTGAACGTCTCGTCGCCCTCCAGGACGACGACCTCCGCGGAACTCCCGGTCGCTCTCACCTCGCGCGCGAAGTCCTCGGGGTCCTGCTCGATGGGCGGGAAGGTGTCGTAGTGCATCGGGAGGGCGTAGTCGACGTCGAGCCAGTCGACGGCGATGGCGGCCTGCCACGGTCCCATCGTGAAGTGGTCGCCGATGGGGAGCGCGGCGGCGTCCGGTTCGAGGTACGGCCCGACGACCTCGCGCATCTCGGTCATGAGGCCGGTGTCGCCGGCGTGGTAGAACGTCGTCGACTCCTCGTCCGACACCTGCGTCGGCTTCGTGTCGCTGACGACGTAACCAGCGGGCATGCCGACGTCGTACTCGTAGCCGGTGTTGGTCCCGTTGGTGTGGTCGGCGCGGTGCATCGTCACGTAGGCGTCGCCGAGTTCGACGGTCCCGCCGAGGTTCATGCCGATGGTCTCCTCGTGGCCGAACTCGTCGCTCACGAAGGCGGTGAGTTCGGGCGTCCCGACGACGGTCGCGTCGGGGAACTCGCCCGCGTGGGCGATGTGGTCGGCGTGGGCGTGGGTGAGCAGGAGGTAGTCCGGCGACTCCACGTCCGCGGGGTCGAGGTCGGTCTTCGGGTTGTCGAAGAAGGGGTCGACGAGCAGCGTCGTCCCGTCGACGTCGACGTACCAGGTGGAATGGCCGTGCCAGGTTAGCTCCATGACGGGCGGGACATCGCCCGAGAGCAACTTAACGGTACGCGTCGCGGGCGTCGCTGCCCGGAACGGGGCCGGTACGAGTCCGAAGGGTTAACGCCTCGCGCCCGGATGAGTGGGCCATGCGATACGTTCGCTTCCGTGACGCCGCGGGGAACGTCCGCCGCGGCGAGTGGACGGGCACCGCGGGCGAGGAGATACTGGCACGCGAACACTACGGCGGCCGACTCACCTTCGGCGACGAGACGTTCGACGCGAGCGAGGTGGACGTCCTCCCGCCCTGTGAGCCGAGCAAGATCGTCTGCATCGGTCGGAACTACGCCGACCACGCCGCGGAGCGGAACGCGGAGGTCCCCGACCGGCCCATGTTGTTCCTCAAACCGCCGAACACCGTCGCCGCGCACGACGAGCGCATCACGCTCCCGGCGGGCAAAGAGCGCGTCGAGCACGAGGCCGAACTCGCCGTCGTCATCGCCGACCGGTGCCGGAACGTGGACGCCGAGAACGCGATGGACGTGGTCGCCGGCTTCACCTGTCTCAACGACATCTCGAACCGCGACGACCAGGACCGCGAGCAGAACTGGGTGCGCGGGAAGGCCTTCGACCAGGCCGCCCCGATGGGACCCGTCGTCGCCAAACCCGAACGCGTCCCCGAGGACGCCCACGTCCGCCTCCGGGTCAACGGCGAACTCCGACAGGACGGCACGCGCGACCAGTTCATCTTCTCCATCCCGGAACTCGTCGAGGAGATAACGCGGTACATGACGCTCGTGCCCGGCGACGTCATCTCGACGGGGACGCCCGCCGGCGTCGGACCGCTGGCCGACGGCGATACCGTCGAGGTGGACGTCGAGGGCGTCGGCACGCTCCGGAACGAGATTCACGCCCCCTGACGTAACCATCGAGGAACCCCTCGACCTCCCCGACGAGGCGGGCCGGCGCGTCGACGAACCCGGGGTCCGGCAGGTCGTCCATACCCCGACGTCGCCGTGGTCGGGCGTAAGACTGCGCCCGGGGACAGGTGGCAAGCCATAAGTTTAGGTCTGCCTAATCCGCGTGTATGAAGCTGACGCGCCGGGACGCGCTGGTCGCGCTCGCGAGCCTCGGCGTCGCGGGCGGCGGCGTCGCCCACCTCGCGCGCGAGGGGGACCGAGCAGCGGCGGACGAGGGAGGTGTCGAGGCGCTCGGGACGCTCGTCGCCGCGGCGGAGGTCCTCTACCCGAGCGACGTCGAGGGTATCGAGTCGTTCGTCGAGTCCTACTCGCTGGGGCGCGTCGAGGACCGCGAGGCGTACCGCGAGGGCCTCGACGACGCCCTCTCCGAGGTCGAGGCCGCCGCCCGGTCGTGGTACGACGACTCGTTCGCCGCCCTCGACCGCGAGACGCGCGACGCGCTGTTGCGCGAACTGGGCGCGGACGTGGCCGACGCCGTCCCCGACGGCTCGCGCGCCGAGCGCGTGCGCTACTACGTCGTCGACGAACTGCTCTACGCGTTCTACGCCTCGCCGACGGGCGCGGAACTCGCCGGCAACGAGAACCCGGTCGGCCACCCGGGCGGGACGGAGGCCTACCAGGCGTGACCGACGTCTGTATCGTCGGCTCCGGTCCGGCGGGCGCGCTCGTCGCCCACCGCCTGGCGACGCGCGACCGGGACGTGACGGTCCTCGAAGCAGGGCCACGCTTCGACCCCGACGCCCGACTCGAGCGTATGGAGGAGGCCATCCGCCCCGGTCACGACGCGCTGTCGGTGTGGGACATGGGCGGGGACCGCGACGCCTTCAGCGCGCCCGAGCGGTTCTACCCGCTGAACAGCACGCGCGTGAAGGGTATCGGCGGCTCCTCGCTCCACTGGCAGGGGATGGTGATGCGACTCCACGAGTCCGACTTCGACGGGAGCGAGGACGTCGCCTGGCCCATCTCCTACGCAGACCTCAGGCCGTACTACGCCGCCGCCGAGGCGGAACTCGGCGTGGCGGGCGCGAGCGACAACCCGTTCGGCCCGCCGCGAGAGGAGTCCCACCCGATGCCCGCCTTCCCGCCCTCCGAGACGGACGCCCTGTTCGCCGAGGCGTGCGAGACCCTCGGCATCGCCACCCACTCGGTCGGCAACGCCCGCAACTCCGAGCAGTACGACGACCGCTCGGCGTGCGTCGGCTACGGGACCTGTAAACCGGTCTGTCCCTCCGGGGCGAAGTACACCGCCGAGCGCCACGTCGAGGCCGCCGAGGAGGCTGGGGCGACCGTCCTCGCGGAGGCGCCCGTCCAGCGCCTCGAGACCGACGCCTCGGGCGAGCGCGTCACCCGCGCCGTCTACGTGCGAGAGGGCGAGGAGCGGACCGTCGAGGCGCGACAGTTCGTCGTCGCGGCGGGCGGCGTCGAGACGCCCCGCCTCCTCCTGCTCTCCGCGTCGGAGGCATACCCCGATGGCCTGGCCAACTCCTCGGGCCTCGTGGGGCGGTTCTTCAACGACCACCTGTTCGCGGGGATGGGCGGGCGCCTCGACCGGGCGGTGAGCGAGAACGACATCGGCTTTCTCACCGCCGAGTCCCACCAGTTCTACGACGACCCCGGCGCCGAGACGCGGGGGATACCCGGCAGCGACGCCGACCTCGGCCCCATCAAACTGGAGTTCCTCAACTACGCCGGCCCCTCGACGACGGGCGCGCCGTCGCCGGTCCGCATCGCGCTCGACGGCGACGACTGGGGCGACGCCCTGCTCTCGCGCATCCGCCGGGAGTACGGCTCGAACGTCGCCCTCGGCGCGCTCGTCGGCCAGCGAGCGCGCGAGGAGAACCGGGTGACGCTCGACCCCGAGCGGACCGACGACCACGGCAACCCCGTCCCGCGAGTCGAGTGGTCGGTGGGCGAGCGCGCCCGGCGGACGCTCGCCCGTGCCAACGAGATTCAACGCGCCGTCATGGACGAACTCGGCGCCGAGGTGACGTGGGAGGTCGGTCCCGAGAACACCGGCCCCGCGGCCCACCACATGGGGACGACCCGGATGGGGTCGGACCCCGAGGGGAGCGTCGTCGACGCCCGCCTGCGGACCCACGACGTGGCGAACCTCACCGTCGCCTCCAGCAGCGTCTTCCCGACCGGCGGCGCGGTGAACCCGACGCTCACCATCGCCGCGCTCGCGCTGAAGGTGGCCGACCACGTCGACGAGGACCTCTGACTCAGAACGGGAGGCCGCCGGCGAGCAGGCCGGCGACGACGAGCAGGCCGAGGGCGACGGCGGACCCCGCCTGCCAGAACGGTTTCGCGTCGTTCGCGGGTGTGCGGACCTTCGACCGGCCGAGGCCCCGGCGCATCCGCCCCGCCCCTATCTCGACGAGCGCGGCGAGCGCGAGCCACAGCGCGACCATCGTGAGCACGAGGTGCCCCCGGCCGCTGCCGAACAGCGACTCGACGGTGTAGCCCGTGCCGGCCATGTGGCCGCCCGAGAGCAACAGCGCGACGGCGCTGACGCGCGAGACGGTCGTCAGGCGGTCGGTGAGGTACGACAGGGGTTCCGGGCGGACGTCCCCGCGCTCCGCGAGCGGGAGGACGCTCACGGTGACGAAGAGGACGGCGCCGGTCCAGAGGCCGGCGAACAGGAGGTGGACCACGTACGCGACGGTGTCGACGGCGGACATATCGGAATCGAAGGACGGGGGCGGGAAGAACGGTTCGGAACGCGCCCGTGAGCCGGGGCGACACGGCTTGCGCACGCTTAAGGCGCCGCGTCCGCAGGTTCCCGTATGCAGCCGCGTGACCTCTCCGCCTACAGCGTCTACCAGGCCGGGCGGGGGAACGAGGAGGTCGCCCGGGAACTCGGGGTCGACCCCGAGGACCTCCTCGTGCTCTCCTCGAACGAGAACCCCCTCGGTCCGAGCCCGAAGGCCGTCGACGCGATTCGCGCCGCCGCGTGCAGCGTCAACACCTACCCGAAGGCGTCGCACGCCGACCTGACCGAGCGCCTCGCCGAGCGGTGGGCCGTCGACGCCGAACAGGTGTGGCTCGCCCCCGGCGGCGACGGCGCCCTCGACTACCTCCACCGGGCGCTGCTCTCGCCCGGCGACGGCGTCCTCGTCCCGACGCCCGGGTTCTCCTACTACGCCATGAGCGCGCGCTACCACCACGGCACCGCCAGCACCTACCCCATCGAGAAGGACGACGACTTCGCACAGCGTCCCGAGCGGGTCCTCTCCGCCTACGACGGCGAGCGCATCGTCTACCTCATCAGCCCACACAGCCCCGTCGGGAGCGAGGTGTCGACCGACGCCGTGGTCGAAATCGCGGAGGGAACCGACGAGGAGACGCTCGTCGTCGTCGACGAGGCGTACGCCGAGTTCGCCGACTCGGCGAGCAAGGTCGCCCTCGTCCGCGAGCGCGACGACGTGGCCGTCCTGCGCACCTTCTCGAAGGCGTACGGCCTCGCCGGCCTCCGACTGGGCTACCTGCTCGCGCCCTCGGCGTGGGCCGACGCCTACGCCCGGGTGAACACGCCGTTCGCGGCGAACAAACTCGCCTGTCGCGCCGGCCTCGCCGCCCTCGACGACGAGGGGCACGTCGAGCGCAGCGTCGAGGCGGCGCGCTGGGCGCGCGAGTACATGCACGACCACCTCGACGCCCGGACGTGGGAGAGCGCGGGCAACTTCGTGCTCGCGGAGGTAGGCGACGCGAGCGCCGTCGCCGACGCCTGCGGGCGCGAGGGCGTCGTCGTCCGCGACTGCACGAGCTTCGGCCTCCCCGACTGCGTGCGCATCACCTGCGGCACCCGCGAGGGGACGAAACGAGCCGTGAGCGTCGTCAACCACGTCGCATGAGGGTGGCCGTCACCGGGACGCCCGGCACGGGCAAGACCACCGCGACCGACCGCCTCGCCGACGCCTGGGACGGCGCGGAGGAACTGCGCGTCGTCCACCTCAACGACGTGATTCGCGAGGAGGGGTTCCACGACGGCGCGGACCCCGACCGGGGGAGCCTCTACGCCGACCTCGACGCCCTCGCGGGGTGGCTCGACGAACGCGCCGACGCCGACGTCGAACTGGTCGACTCGCACCTCGCGCACCACCTCGACGCCGACCGCGTCGTCGTGGTGCGCTGTCGGCCCGACGAACTGAAGCGACGGCTGACCGACCGCGGCGAGACGCCCGCGAAGGCGAGAGAGAACGCGGAAGCGGAGGCGCTCGACGTCGTCCTCGCCGAAGCGGTCGAGCGCCACGGGTTCGACGCCGTCTACGAGGTGGACGCGACCGACCGCTCACCGGACGACGTCGCCGATGCCGTCGCCGCCGTCGTCAGGGGCGAGCGCGAGCCGTCGGCGGGGACGGTCGACTTCGCGGGGTACCTATGACGCTCGACCAGCTCAGACCCGTCGCGAACCGCGCGCTCGACCCCTTCGTCACCGTCTCCGAACGACTGGGGTTGACGCCCGACGCGGTGAGCGTCGTCGCGATGGGTCTCGCCGTGGCGGCCGGCGGGGCGTTCGCCCTCGGGGGCGAGACGCCGCTGTTCTACCTCGTCGGCGCCGTCCTCGTCTTCCTCAACGGGTGGCTCGACCTGCTCGACGGGGCGCTCGCGCGACGCCTCGGCACGGCCTCGCGGGCGGGCGACCTGCTCGACCACGTCCTCGACCGCTACGCCGACATCGTGATGCTCGTCGGGCTGACCGCCGGCGTCGGGCGCTGGGCCGTCGGCCTCGCGGCCGTGACGGGCGTCCTGATGACCTCCTACCTCGGGACGCAGGCGCAGGCGGTGGGCCTCGACCGCGTCTACGGCGGGCTCGTGGGGCGCGCGGACCGCCTCGCGCTCATCGGCCTCGCGGGGACGTTCGCGGCGTTCGTCACCGGGACGCTCGCGGGGTTCACCGTCGTCGGCTGGCTGCTCGTCTTCTTCGCGGTGGTCGGCCACGTCACCGCCCTCCAGCGGTTCTACTACGCGCTGCGGGCGCTCCACTGACGTCCGGACTGGTCCGTCAGCGCACCATTTATACGCCGGCGTGGCAAAGCCCCTGCATGGCACAGTGTGAGATGTGCGGAGCGGAGACTTCGTCGCCGAAGACGGTGAAGATCGAGGGGGCGGAGATAGACGTCTGCTCGGACTGTGCGGAGTTCGGCACCGAGGTCCGGACCCAGCAGTCCTCGAGTTCGTCGACGAAGTACTCGACCGGGTCCTCGGGGTCGAGCGGTTCGTCCTCTTCCGGCGGCTCCTCCGCCGGCGGCTCCGGCGGCACGCGCCGCCGTCGCGACATGTTCGACGAGATGGACGAGGTCGTCCAGGACTACGACGCGCGCATCCGGACCGCCCGCGAGGCGGCCGGCCTCACCCAGGAGGAACTCGCCAAGGAACTGAACGAGAAGGCGAGCCTCGTCCGCAAACTCGAACGCGGCGACATCCTCCCGAGCGACGACGTCCAGGCGAAGCTCGAACGGAAACTCGACATCACGCTCACCGAGGGCGGGAGCCTCGACGACACGGAGTGGGAGGGCGGTTCCTCGACGGGGTCGTACACGCTCGGCGACGTCGTCAAGCGCAAGGACTGAGCGCGGAAGGAGTACGCTTTTCTCGTCTCCCCCTGCCTGTGAACCATGTTCGTTCTCGTCAACCTGAAGGCGTACCCCTGTGACCCGGTCGCGGTGGCGGAGGCGGCGGCGACCGTCGCCGACGACACCGGGACGCGCGTCGCCGTCGCCCCGCAGGCCGCCCACCTCTCTGCCGTCGCGGCGACGGGCGTCGAGACGTGGGCCCAGCACGTCAG
Organism: Halomarina ordinaria; assembly: GCF_030553305.1. Taxonomy (NCBI): domain Archaea; kingdom Methanobacteriati; phylum Methanobacteriota; class Halobacteria; order Halobacteriales; family Natronomonadaceae; genus Halomarina; species Halomarina ordinaria. The sequence goes on from NZ_JARRAH010000001.1 coordinate 879,320, forward strand.
CGGCGTCGACCACGGGAGCCACACCGGGAGCACGCTCGCGAGCGCCGTCGCCGACGCCGGCGCGGTCGGTACTCTGCTCAACCACTCCGAGCGCCGCCTGCGACTCGCGGCTATCGACGCCGGCCTGCGCGCCGCCGAGGACGCGGGCCTCGAGACGGTGGTCTGCGCGAACAACCCCCCACAGGTGGGCGCCGTCACCGCGCTCGGTCCGGACATGGTCGCCGTCGAACCCCCCGAACTCATCGGGACCGGGACGCCGGTGAGTCAGGCCGACCCCGACGTCGTCGAGGAGGCCGTCGCCGCCGCCGGGCGAGTCGACGACGACGTGCCCGTCCTCTGCGGCGCGGGTATCTCGACGGGCGACGACCTCGCTGCCGCCCGTGACCTGGGAAGCGAGGGCGTCCTCCTCGCCAGCGGCGTGGCGAAGGCCGACGACCCCGAGGCCGCCCTCCGCGACCTCGTCTCCGGCATCTGACGCCGCCGTACGCAGCCTTTTGGCCCGTCGGCCCGACTGGTGGGATGCTATGGCACAACGCGAGGTACAACAGGAGCTCTCGGTCGACCAGTTCACGCTCGGGCTCGTCGGACCCGACCAGGAGTGGGCGGGGACGGTCGCCGACGGGGGGACGGTCCGGACCCACACGCCGCCGGGGTGCTGGGGGCCGATGATAACGCCCTCGTTCCGCGGCGGCCACGAGGTGACGCGACCCATCGCCGTCGAGGGCGCGGAGGTGGGCGACGCCATCGCCGTCCACATCGAGGACGTGGAGGTGACGAGCGTCGCCACCAGTACGGGCAGCATGGCGGAACGCGAGGGGGCGTTCAGCGACGACCCGTTCGTCGACCACCGCTGTCCGGAGTGCGGCGCCGAGTGGCCCGACAGCGTCGTCGAGGGGACCGGCGAGGACGCCATCAGGTGCGCCGAGTGCGGCGCGAACGCCTCCTCGTTCGGCTTCGAGTACGGCTACACCGTCGTCTTCGACGAGGACCGAACCATCGGCATCACGGTGGGTGAAGAGGGCGCCGAGATGCTCGCGGAGAACGCCCACGAACTGATGGCGCTCCCCGAGCACTCCCGCCAGCACCCCATCCTCCTCTACAAGCCGAGCGAGATGCCCGGCGCGCTCGGGCACCTCCGCCCGTTCGTCGGCAACATCGGGACGACGCCGCCGGTCGAACTGCCGGACTCGCACAACGCGGGCGACTTCGGGCAGTTCCTCGTCGGCGCCGACCACGACTGGGGGCTGGCCGACGAGGCCGAACTCGCCGAGCGCACCGACGGTCACATGGACTCGAACGAGGTGCGCGCCGGCGCCGTCCTCGTCTGCCCGGTGAAGGTAGACGGCGGCGGCCTCTACGTCGGCGACCTCCACGCGAACCAGGGCGACGGCGAACTCTCCCTGCACACGACGGACGTCGCCGGCAAGACGGAGCTGACGGTGGAGGTCATCAAGGACCTCGACATCGACGGCCCGCTCCTCCTGCCGAACGTCGAGGACCTCCCGCACATCGCGAAACCCATCTCCAGCGAGGAACGCGAGACGGGCGAGGCGCTGGCCGAGGAGTACGGCGTCGACCTCGACGACCTCGGCCCCATCCAGGTCGTCGGCAGCGGTGCGACTATCAACGACGCGACGGACAACGCCTTCGAGCGCGCGAGCGACCTCCTCGACATGAGCGTCGGCGAGGTCAGGGGACGCTGTACGTTCACCGGCGGCGTGGAGATCGCCCGCCTGCCGGGCGTCGTCCAGCTCACGCTGCTCGCGCCCATGGACGTCCTCGAGGAACGCGGGCTCGCCGACCTCGTCAGGGCACAGTACGACCTCTGAGCGACCCGCCGCGCATGGCCGGGTAGACCGTCAGCGCGTCCGTCTCGGCGACGGCGTCGTCGGGGGTGACGCGCTCGCCGTCGCGGGTCACCCGGACGCTCGGGCGAAGCGCCCCGCCCTCGTCGAACAACTGGTCGCGGGCACGGGGGTAGCGCTCGACGAACGCGTCGAGGACGTCGCCGACCGTCCCGCCGGCCACCGCCACCTCGACCGTCTTCTCGCCGGTCACGCCGCGCAGGGGACCGAACAGCGTCAGTTCCATGCTCGTGAGTCGCCCGGTCGGGACAAAAAGCCGTACTCACTCCGCTTCGACCGGCCACGGTCCCCCGACGAGGTAGCGCTCGACGCGCTCGACGACGTCGGTCACCTCCTCGTCCGGGAGTCGACCGTCGTACTCGTCGGCCACGCGCTCGTCGAGCGCGTAGGCGTAGCGCCCGCGCCCCTCGTGGACGACGAACCCCTCGCGCCGGAGTTCGCTGTTGCGGCTGTAGGCGATGGTGCGGTCGGCCGACCCGCCCGCGGCGACGTGGACGTCGATGGGCGAGGCCGGGCCGCGCTCGCGGTAGCGCGCGAGCATCGACCGGGTGGTCGGGTCCATCGCCTCGAGGCACTCGCGGAGACGCTCGACGACGGGCCGTTCGGCGGCCGGCGGTGACGCGGAGGGTGGCGACGCCCCGTCGGGGTCGTCCGCACCGTCGACCCCGTCCCGACCGTCGCTCGACGGGTCACTCGTCTCGGCCGTCCCGTCCCCGTTCGCGCCGTTCGAGAGCGTGGGCCACGCCGGGAGGTCGAGCGCGTCGAGACCGGTCGGGTCGTCGTCCCCTCCCGACGCCTCGGGGTACTCCAGCCCGGGGGTCTCCGCGAGGGTCGCCTGGTCGGACTCGGGGCGCGCCGCGGCCATCCGGGAGTGGCCGGGGTGGTCGAACAGCGCGGCGGCGAACTGGTCGGCCATCCGCGAGAGGTCCCGCGCGTCGGCGAGGTCGCGTTCGAGCATCCGGATGCGCTCCTCGCGCTGGCGGAGTTCCTCCTCCAACTCCTCGATACGGTCCTCGCGCTGGCTGCGCTCGTCGCTGATGCTCTCCAGTTCGCCGACGAGGTCCGCGCTCACGGACTTGAGGTCGGGGCGTTCGAAGTCGTCGAGGCCGGGGGTCGCGCCGGCGTCGAAGGTGCGCTTGCGCTGGAACTGGACGCGACGGGTCTCCTCCGACCAGTCGGTCACCAGGAAGGCCTCGCCGTCGCCGAGGTCCTCGACGGCCTCCGAGTACTCGCTGCCGAGGACGCGCTTGACGACCTTCGTGTCGTTGCGCCAGGTGAGACGGTGCCAGACGAGCCAGTCGCACTGCGTGATGAAGTCCTTCTTCACGTCGGCGGGGCGCTGGCTGATGCCCGTGATGCCGAGACCGTGTTTGCGCCCGCGCTTGCCGATCTTGATGAGCATGCGGCCGCACTCGTCGAGGCCGCCGCCCTCCGGTATCCACTCGTGGACCTCCTCGACGACGAGCAGGAAGGGCTTCTTCAGTTTCTTCTCCTTCGCGAAGAGCTGTTTCGCCACCTCGGTGAGGAGGTCGGCGGCCTCCCGCTCGTCGAGGAACGACGAGACGTCGAGGATGATGGGGATGTTGTTGGTGAGCGCGAGGTCGGCTATCTTCTCGGCGTGTTCGGGGCCGACGCGGATGTCGCACTCCTCGTCGTCGCCGACGTGGAGTATCTCGTACTTCTCCTTCAGGCCGTAGTACTCGCCGTCGATGTCGACGATGAGCAGGGAGAACTGCCGGTCGAGGAGTTTCTCGATGACGACGCTCGCGGTGTTCGACTTGCCCGACCCCGACTTCCCGGTGACGAAGCCACGGCCGGTGAGCAACTCGACGGCCGGCATCTCGACGGTGGCGCCGACGTCCCCGGCGCTCCCCGGGCCGTCGCTCACTTCAGCGACGGTGATTGTCTCGGTCTCGCTCATGTATCGAGGTACGCGCGCGCCGGTATAACCCTCCGTCAGACGCGCGGCAGACGCGCGGTCGGTCGCGTCCGCGCGCTCAGTCCACGTTCCAGACGTTCTCCGCGTCGCAGGCGGGACAGCGCAGCGTCCCCTTCTCGACGGACTTCACGTCGTGTCGGGGGAATATCGTGCCGCAGGTGAAACACTCCATCAGTGCGATTCGGTCCGGGTCGGGGGCGATGCCGTCGCGGGGGAGTTCGAGGTCGTCCTCGTCGTCGTTCACGGTCCTACTAGCGGTCTGCGCCCGATGAGCGCACCGGCTAGCACGGTCGTCTCGCCGGGCAGCGACCGCCCGAGGCTTCGCGACCCTCCCGAGTGCGGACGCCGGTCGCGGGGCGCGAGCGACGGTGAGGCAGTGGGTCGTGCCCGGCGTTCGTTCTGGCCCCACGCCGCGTGCTACCGGCCGCGTCGACGGGGCTACTTAAGTCGAGCGTCTAGTCCCGTTCCCGCCGGGTCACCCCGTCGACACCCGTTCGAGGTCCGCCGAGTCGCACTCGGGACACCGGAGGCGACCCTTCTCCTCGGAGACCACCTCGCGGCGCGGGAACGTCGCCTCGCAGGCGAGACAGGTCAGTCGCGCCTTCGTCTCCACCGCCGGGTCGACGCTGTCTCGCGGGAGTCGCAGGTCGTCGTCTCGTGTCATACGTTCGCATAGTCGGGTGGGACGTATAGCTCCCTCGCCCGCCGACATCCGGGGGTCAGCGCGGGCGTAACCGACGCGCCGCACGCCCACGACGTATCAGTCCGCGTACGTACGTCATGATTGATTACGGTTCGAGCGAAGCAGACACACGTCATGTCGACGCACAACATGGGCGATTACGAGTCGACGGTCGAGTCGTTCGGGTGGGACGATATCTACGGGGAGGCGGACTGGGACGCCCCCGAGTCACTGAACATCGGCCACGAGGTGTGCGACCGACACGCCGAGGCGGACCCCGACCGGACGGCCCTGGAGTGGGTGGGGACCGACGGCGCCCGCGAGACGGTGACCTTCGGCGACCTCCGGGCGCGCTCGAACCGCTTCGCGAACGTCCTCGCCGAGCGCATCGACCGCGGCGACCGCGTCTTCTCGTACATGCCGCGGATACCGGAACACTACGCCGCGATGGTCGGGACGCTCAAGACCGGCGCCGTCTGGGGGAGCGTCAACGAGCGCTTCGGACCGGACGGCATCGCCTACCGCCTCGCCGACTGCGACGCGAAGGTGGTCGTGACGACGGGCGACAACCGCGACACCATCGCGGAGGCGCTGGCGGACGTCCCGAGCGTCGAACACGTCGTCGTGGTCGGGGAGGGCCGCGAGGGGGACGTGGACTTCCACGAGGCGACGCGGGCGGCGAGCGACGAGTTCGACGTCGCGGCGACCGGCGGCGAGGACGACGCCCTGCTCTACTACACCTCGGGGACGACCGGTCGCGCGAAGGGCGTCCTCCACAAACACCGCTGGGTCGCGGGCGTCGCGGCCACCCAGAAGTTCGCCGTCGACGTCCAGGCGGACGACCTCTACTGGTCGACGGGCGACCTCGGGTGGCTCACCGGCCCCATCAACACGCTCGGGGCGTGGTTCTGGGGAACGAGTATGTTCACCCAGGAGGGCGAGTTCGACCCCGAGGAGTGGGCCGAGTTGCTGGAGGAGTACCCCATCACGGTGCTGTTCTCGGTGCCGACGGCCTACCGGATGCTCCGGGAGAACCGCGAGGTCCTCGAGGGGCGTGAACTCGACCTCCGCCACGCGCTGTCCATCGGCGAACCGCTCTCGGCGGGCGTCGTCGAGTGGGGCGAGGAGGCCCTCGGCGTCACCATCCTCGACACCTACGGCCAGACGGAGACGGGGAACATGATCATCAACAACTACCCGACGATGGAGGTACGCCCGGGGAGCATGGGCAAGCCCCTGCCGGGCGTCACGGCGGCCGTCGTCGACCCCGAGACGGGCGAGGAACTCCCGACGGGCGAGACGGGCGTCATCGCCGAGCGCGGGGACTTCCCGTGTTTCTTCGCCGAGTACTGGGAGCGACCGGAGAAGACCGCCGACTGCTTCGTGAACGACTGGTACCTCTCGGGCGACCTCGGCTACCTCGACGAGGACGGCTACTTCTGGTTCGAGGGGCGCGCCGACGACGTCATCATCAGTTCGGGCTACCGCATCGGCCCCTTCGAGGTGGAGTCCTCGCTCGGCGAACACCCCGCGGTCGCCGAGGCGGCGGTCGTCCCGAAACCCGACGCCGAGCGGGGCCACGTCGTCAAGGCGTTCGTCGTCCTCTCGGCGGACTACGAGCCGAGCGACGACCTCGTGAGCGACATCCAGCAGCACGTCCGGAACGAACTCGCCGCCCACGAGTACCCCCGCGAGGTGGAGTTCGTCGACGACCTCCCGAAGACGGTGACGGGCAAGATTCGTCGCACCGAACTGCGCGACCGCGTCCCCGACGAGGCCGACGAGTCCGCCTGACCGGCGACTACCCGTCGTCCGACTCCCGCACCGGCCGGACGACCCACTCGCCCGGCGCCTGTTCCTCGAGTCGCCCGCCCTCGCTGAGCCTGACGACGTAGCCCGTCGGCGTCCGCTCCGTTCGCGCGTCGGCCTGGACGCGCACGAGGTGGCCGATGAACTGCGCGGCGGGCGGTTTCTGTGCGGCCCCGCAGTCGTAGACCGTCAGCAGGTCGCCGTCGTCGCGCTCGGTGTAGACGACGAGGTGCGCGTGGCGCGCGAGACGATACCCCCCGTCGCCGGCGGGTGCGAGGTGGTTCATGCGTTCCCTTGTCCGGCGCCGGCTAAAGCCACTAGGGGACGACGTCTCGCCCGACGGTGGACAGGACCCGGCCAATTCCGCCGGCACCGACGAGCATCGGGACGAGCGTCCGCGGGTTCGTGCAGTCGAACCGACCGGCGATGTCGAAGACGTCGTACCGGTCGCCCCTCCTGACGACCGCTGGGGGGACCGCCCCGCGGTGCTCGAAGCGCTGGAGGTCGCCGTCGGTGGCGTCGTCGCTCGGCGTCCTGTCCGTCGTAGTGGTCGATGGGCCCGCGAACCGCGGCGGGCCGTCCTTGACGCGGTCGAGCGAGTCGGTGGCGCCCCTGTCGTGGGGGGCGAACCGGACGCCCATCCGGGTGGACGTGAGGCTGCTGGCGAGGAAGAACAGCAGGAACCGGCGGGTGTCGGCTGTGGGGACCACGTGATAGGTGAGCGGACAGCCGACCATAGAACTCGAGGTGCGTCGTGTCCGGGCCGGCCACTGCCCGACGGGCGCGAGCGTCAGCTGAAGTCGACGAACGTCGTCTGCCCCTCGGGGTCTCCGCCTCGCTCCGTCCCACCCGGCCCGTCGTCGGCGTCGTCCTCGGCCGACGTCGGCGGGGGCGACTCGCCCTCCCAAGCGTCGAGGGGCGCCTGCGTCGCCGCGTCGAACGAGAGGTTCGACACGCGCACGCCGAGTTTTCGGACGCGCTCGCCCTCGAACTCCCGCGCCAGGTCGAGCGCGACCGACTCCACGAGCGACGCGTCGGCGACCGGCCCCGAGAGCGACCGGGCGCGCGTGTTCACGTCGAACGGCGGTTCGACCACCTTCACGCCGATGGTCTTGTAGAGCGCGTCGCGCGACTCGGCCCGGGCCGTCACCTCGTCCGCGAGGCGGCGCAGGCGCTCGCGAATCACCTCGACGTCGTCGGTCGCCTCGGTGAACGCCGACTCGCTGGAGAGGCTCTTGGGCTTCCCGACGGGTTCGACGACCCGCTCATCGCGCCCGCGCGCGTGGTCGTGGATGGTCCCACCGCGCGAGCCGAACCGGGAGACGAGGCGGTCGCGCGGCGTCGACGCGAGGTCCCCGGCCGTCTCGATGCCGAGCGACCGCAGTTCGCGGGCGGTGACCGGCCCCACGCCGTGGAGTTCGTCGACCGGGAGGGGTGCGAGGAACTCGCGGACCGCGTCGGGGGGGACGACGACGAGCCCCTCGGGCTTGTCGTGGTCGCTGGCCACCTTCGCCGTGCTCATGTTCGGCGCGACGCCGACGCTGGCCGAGACGCCCGCCTCGCGCTCTATGCGTTCTCTGAGGCTCCCCGCGAATATCTCGACGCTGTGCCAGCCGACGCGGTCGGTCACGTCGAGGTACGCCTCGTCGATACTCACCTCGCGGACGGCGTCGGCGACGTCGTGGAGTATCGCCCGCACCTCCTCGCTCACCTCGCGATAGTACGGCAGGTCGACGGGGCGATAGTGGCCGACGGGTCCCTCGTGGTCCGGCGGGGCGGTGGCCGCCCGCGGCAGGGCCGCGAGCGCTCCCGAGATGGGCTGGGCGCTCTCGACGCCGTGGGCGCGCGCCTCGTAGCTCGCGGTGGCGACGGCACCGTGGCGTTCGCCCGCCTCGTAGCCCATCCCGACCACGACCGGTTCGCCCGCGAGCGTGGGGTCGCGCCGGCGCTCGCACGCCGCGTAGAAGCAGTCCATGTCGACGTGCAGGACGACGCGCTCCTCGCCCGCGGGCGTGCCGGGGAGCCGCGACCCGCTCATACGCACGTACTTCGACTCCCGAGGCTTGGACCTTTCCAGTCCGGAGTGAAAGTGATGCGTGGAACGGCAACGCGGAGTGTTCAGGAGCGAGACGAACCGTGGAATCGCCCGCTCCGGCGTGGTGACTCGCTCGCTCACGGCTCGCTCGTCACGTCACGCCGCGCCGCGAAAGACGGTGGGGACGGAGGGGTGTGACCCGCGGTCGCTCACTCGCGTTCGCTCCCTCCTTCAAATCCCCCACGTGCATCTCGCAGTCGCTCGCGTCCGTTCGCGACGGCGAAGAATGGGGACGGAGGGATTTGAACCCCCGATCGACTGATATCTCCGGTTGCGCCTCGGAACTCCAGAGGGTCGTCAACGCGGCGAGGTGATCAGCCCGCCGCTCGGTATATCAGTCTGGAGTCTCGTCCCGGGCGCGTGGCCTCTGGAGTCAGTCGCCATGCCTGGCTTGGCCACGTCCCCGCATTCGATGAGGATGGTCAGACGCCGTAAAGCGGTTTCGGTTTCAGAGGACGCTCACGCCCGCCGAGCGGTCACTCGCGGTCGGTCTCGCTCCAGTCGCAGTCCTGGCACTTGTAGCCCGTGACGAACTCCAGCACCGACGGCATGTAGCCCACGGCGAGGACGTTCCCGCCGCAGGCCGGGCAGTCGCGCTCGGCGTCTCGAATCGGCTCCGCGTCCATCACGTCGTCGCCCTCGACGAGTTCCGCGAGCGATTCGGGCGTCACCATGCGTCCCTGCACGACTCGGTTGTCGGCCATAGGAGAAGTCGGGCGCGTGGCGTCCCTAAGGCTTGCCTTCCCCGCGACGGTGGCGACGCTCCGGGGTCAGAGCCAGGGCGCGCGCTCCGGGTCGCGCTCGCGAATCGAGTGGCGGTCGCGTCCCGCGTCGTCGCCGTCGGTGACGCTGGCCCCGCGCGCCTCCGGGTCGGCGAAGACCGAGGAGACGGCGGCCCGACCGACGTCGTCCACGCCCGTCGGGACGGGCGTTCGCTCGGGCGACCGGTCGTCGCCGTCGTCGGCCTCGTCCGCTCCGTCCCCGTCCGCCAGCGAGGGGGGGTCGCTCGGGTCGAGCGAGAGCAGGCACGTCACGCCGAGGACGGCCAGCGCGAGGGGGGCCTCCGTCTCGACGATGCCGAGCATCGTCAGCGGGAGGATGCCCAGCGCGACGGCGCTCCCGAAACGGAAGCGGTCGATGTCGACCAGCCGGCGGAGCGTCGGCCCGGCGACGGCGGCGACGAGCGCGAAACTCGTCCCGACGCCGGCGGCGGCGGCGGCCGCCAGCAACTCCCCCGTCGCGGGGTTGAACACGAGTTCGAACCCGCCGGGGTCGAGGCTGGCGAGCAGGCCGAGGCCGACGATGGTGCCCGGACTCGGGAGGTACTCGCCGATGGTCGAACTCGCCGTCTTCGCCGCGATGGCGAGGATGACGAGCGCCGCGAAGCGCTCGAACGTCGGGAGCACCAGCAGGTTGGCGATGGTCGGCGCGAGCGCCGCCTCGACGACGGCGAGCGTCGTGATGAGCGCGCCGACGCCGAGAACCGAGAGCACCTGCTCGCGGCGGGTTCCCTCCATCTCGGCGAGGACGACGGCGAGCGTCGCGCTGCCGCCGAACACGAGGAGACCGACTTCGAGGATGCCAGTTATCGAACTGAGTGCACCGGCGAGTACCAGCGCGGGGAAGATGCCGTCCACCAGCGGGAGGGCCATGACGGTCCCCAGGAGGCGGGTACCGCGGCCGACGCGTCGCTCGAGGCGTAACGCGATGGGGTGTCGTGACGTGCTCATCCGTCAGGCGGACGTGGCCTCACCGTGGGCCAGATGGCGGTGTCCGTCACGATACCGGGGGCGCAGGCGAGCCGTCGCGTTGTCGGACACGGCGGGTATTCGCCAGGTTGTGACGGATTTCCCCGCGAAGTTCCCTGTAAACTGCGTGATAGTCATACCGGTGGCAAGGGGTTTCGAGCCGGTACACGCTCCGTCGGGAATCGCGGAGTCCATACTCGAACTAAACGTGGTTTCTATCATAAACGTTGTGTGAGTCGTGTACGCATGGAACGGGAAATCGACGATACGAATCGTCGCTAAGCGTTCGACACACACTCTCAGCCGCCAGAATTTGAACGAACGTGCAGAACGCTACGGCGGTGCGAATATTGCCCGGACCGATAACGTGTGCGGCGCGTTCGTGTGAGCAGGTGGCGGGGGAGTCGGCCTCTCGCAACGCTTTTAGAGCGCGACCGACCACCGTTTACATGGCGAAGACGCCGCGCGAGGAACCCTTCTCGGAGAAGCTTCGAGTCCCGGAAGCGCTCACCTTCGACGACGTCCTGTTGCGTCCGATGGAGAGCCGTGTCGAACCCGACGAGGCCGAGACGCGCACGCGCGTCTCCACCAACGTCGAACTGAACATCCCGGTGCTCTCGGCGGCGATGGACACCGTCACCGAGGCCGACCTGGCCATCGGGATGGCCCGCGAGGGCGGCCTCGGCGTCCTCCACCGCAACATGGAGGTCGAGGAGACCGCCGCCCACGTCGAGCGCGTCAAGCGCGCCGACGAACTCATCATCCGCGACGTGGTCACCGCCGACCCGGACCAGACGGTCCGCGAGGTGGACGCGATGATGGAGCGCGAGGGGGTCTCGGGCGCGCCCGTCGTCGACGACGAGGGCGTCGTCCTCGGCATCATCTCCGGCACCGACATCCGCCCGTACCTCGAGGTCGGCGACCGCGACGAGGTGCGCGAGGCCATGACCGACGAGGTCGTCACCGCCGACGAGTCGGTCACCGCCCGCGACGCGCTCGAACTCATGTACGAACACAAGATAGAGCGCGTCCCCGTCGTCGACGGGAAGGGCGCGCTCACCGGCCTCGTGACGATGCAGGGCATCCTCCAGCGCCGGGAGTACCAGAACGCCGCCCGCGACGAGGACGGGCGCCTCCTCGTGGGGGTCGCCGTCGGTCCCTTCGAGACCGACCGGGCGGTCGCCGCCGACGAGGCCGGCGCGGACGTGGTGTTCATCGACTGCGCGCACGCGCACAACAGCAACGTCGTCGACTCCGCGCGCGACATCAAGGGGCAGGTCGAGGCGGACGTCGTCGTCGGGAACATCGGGACGCCGGAGGCCGCAGAGGCGCTCGTCGACTTCGCCGACGGCCTGAAGGTCGGCATCGGCCCCGGTAGCATCTGTACGACGCGCGTCGTCAGCGGGTCGGGGATGCCCCAGATAACGGCCGTCGCGGGCGTCGCGGACGTCGCGAGCGACCACGACGTCCCGGTCATCGCCGACGGTGGCATCCGGTACTCCGGGGACGCCATCAAGGCCATCGCGGCGGGCGCCGACGCCGTCATGCTGGGGTCGTACTTCGCGGGCACCGACGAGGCGCCCGGCCGGGTCATCACCATGAACGGCAAGAAGTACAAGCAGTACCGCGGGATGGGGAGCGTCGGCGCGATGCAGTCCGGCGGCGGCGACCGCTACCTCAAGGAGGTCGACGAGGACGAGGACGAGGAGTTCGTCCCCGAGGGCGTCGAGGCGGCGACCCCCTACAAGGGGAGCCTGGCGAGCGAACTCCACCAGCTCGTCGGCGGGATGCAGTCGGGCATGGGCTACGTCGGCGCGGGGTCCATCCCCGAGTTCAAGGAGCGCGCGCGGTTCGTGCGCGTCTCCGCGGCGGGCCAGAAGGAGAGCCACGCGCACGACGTGGTCATCACCGACGAGGCGCCCAACTACAAGCCCGGCGAGTGACGAGCCCTCAGACCCCCCAGGGCCAGAACCCCGCGGCCATCAGGTAGCCCGCCGCCCCCGTGACGATGCCGACGGCGACGGTGTACCAGGCGACGGGCGTGGTGTAGTCGCTGCGCTGGCGCGCGAGCAGCAACCAGAACCCCGCCCACAGTATCGCCCAGACCCACCACAGCAGGGCCAGGCCGACGTCCCCTCCGAGCAAGACCAGGTACCCGGTGGGGATGGCGAGGACCGTCACGAGGATGCAGTACCAGCCGAGCGAGCGCTGGTCGCTCGCCTGCCGATACGCGTTCGCCCCCACCCACAGGTAGGTGAAGGAGAACAGGAGCGTCCCCGCGGCGTTGAACGCGGTCCCCTCCGACGCCTCCCCGCCGAACGCCCACCAGACGGCGATGAACAGCGTCAGCGCCCCGACGAAGAAGTTCAGTATCGCGGTGTCCCGGTCCGAGCCCTTCCCGAGCAGCCACAGTCCGTTGACCACGAGGACCATCCCGACGAACACCAGCCCCATCCCGAGTTCCGTGTACAGTGACATTGGTATCCCTCCGTGTATAGTGTGTTCCGAGCTACCACGACTCAAGTCGAGAGTCCACCGAGGGCGAAGATATAGCTGATTGTTACGCTCCGGACGGTAGCTATTCGAGCGAAAGACCATACCCGCGCCCGGACCGTCAGTCGCCCCGACCGATTCGACGGCGAGGTTACACTTTTGTCGTGGTACGTTGACCCCCGACCAGAGATGACGCACGGAACACCCGGCTGGTACGGGCGACTCAGGAGCGCCGGCGGCGAGCGGCTCTCGGGCGACGAGGCGCGGCGGGCGAACCTCCGGGCGGGACGGGCACTCGCGGGGACCCTGCGGACGACCCTCGGCCCGCGCGGCTGCGACAAACTGCTCGTCGGGAGCGACGGCGTCGTGGTCGTGACGAACGACGGCGCCTCCATCCTCGACCGGATGGAGATAGACCACCCGGCGGCGTCGCTCCTGCTCGACGTGGCGAGCCAGCAGGCCGACCAGGTCGGCGACGGAACCACCTCGGCCGTCCTGCTGGCGGGTGCGCTGCTCGGCGAGGCCGAGTCGCTGTTCGAGCGCGGCCTCCACCCCACGACCGTCGGGGAAGGGTACTGGCGGGCGTGCGACCTGGCGCTCGACCGCCTCCCGGAACTGACCGTCGAGACCGACGGCGGCGACCGGGAGCGACTCGTGGACGTCGTCCGGACCGCCGTGACGGGCAAGTGGACCGACCGCGAGGCGACACACCTCGCGGAACTCGCGGCCGACGCGGTGCTCGCGGTCGGTGAAGGCGACCGCGTCGACCGCGACCGCATCGTCCTCCACGCGGTCCCAGGAGGGTCGCCGACCGACACGGAACTCGTCGACGGCCTCGTCGTCGACATGGCCGAGTCCTCGACCACCGCGACCGACCGGGCCGACGACCTCCCGCGACGGCTCACGGACGCCCGCGTCGCCCTCGTCGACACGCCGCTCGACGTGCCCACGACGCGGACGACCCGGTCGGTCGCCGTCGAGAGCGTCGACGGCCTGGAGGCGCTGACGACCTACGAGACCGACCAGCGCGACCGGCGCGCCGCGGCGCTCCTCGACGCCGGAGCCGACGTGGTGTTCTGCCAGCAGGCGGTCGACGAGGACCTCGCGGGGCGACTCGCCGCTGGCGGCGTGTTCGTCGCCGAGCGCACCCGACAGGACGAGCTGTACAAACTCGCGCGCGCCACGGGCGCGCGCCTCGTCGCCACGACGGCCGACCTCACGCCGACCGACCTCGGGCGGGCGGGCGTCGTGGAACGCCGCACCGTCGGTGACCGCGACCTGACGGTGGTGCGCGGGAACGCCGCCACCGAGCAGGTCTCGGTGCTCCTGCGCGGCGGGACCGACCACGTCGTCGAGGAGACGCGCCGCGTGCTGGAGGACTGCCTGACGGTCGCCGTCCTCGCCTACCGGGGGGACGGCCTGCTCCCCGGCGGCGGCGCGACGGAGGCGGCGCTGGCGGCGCACCTCCGCGAGTCGGCCCGGGGGCTGGGCGGCCGGGAGGCGCTCGCGGTCGAGGCGGCCGCGACGGCGCTCGAAGTCGTCCCGCGCACGCTCGCGGAGAACGCGGGCGTCCCCGTCGTCGACGCGCTGACCGACCTCCGGGCGCACCACGCCCAGGGGCGTTCCACCGTCGGTATCGGCGCCGCGACGGGCGAGGCCACGGAGATGGTGGCCGAGGGCGTCCTCGAACCGCTGGCGGTGAAACGCCGCGCGCTCGCGTGCGCGACGGAGGGCGCGACGCTCCTCCTGCGCATCGACGACGTCGTCGCGGCGAGCGCGGGCGGCGGCGGACACGGCGAGGAGGGTCACGACCACGGGCACAGCCACGAGCACGACCACGGACACGGTGGCTACCCGTGGGCGCTCGGACACTGAGGCGGAACGGGAGAAGAAGACGACTACGACGGCTTGGCGACGGTCCCGCGGGCTTCGCTGGGGGCCTCGGCGAGGCTGTCGGGGTCGACGTCGAACTCGAACACCTCCTGGGGCACCGAGACGGTGACACAGGTGTTCGGCAGGTCGACGATGCCGGCGATACGGCTCTCGACGGGCACCGTACTCAGGATGAAGTAGCCCTGCTCGCGGGTGTAGCCGAAGTTCGTCAGGTAGTCGATGGCGTCGAGGCAGGCGCGGCGCATCGCCACCGTGGAGTTCTTGTAGTGCTGGGTACCGTCCTCGTCGACGGAGTAGCCCTCGAAGACGATGTACTCGGAGAACTGCGGTTCGACGTTCCCGGGCTTGAACATCGCGTGGTCGATGCCGAAGCGCTCGACGCCGTTCTTGATGAGGTCGACGCGCAGGTCGATGAACCCCGCCATCTCGATGGCGCCGCAGAACGTGATTTCCCCGTCGCCCTGCGAGAAGTGGAGGTCGCCGGTGATGAGCTTCGCGCCGTCGACGAAGATGGGGATGTACACCCGGGACCCCCGGCTCAGGTTCTTGATGTCGCAGTTGCCCGCGTTCTCCCGGGGCGGGATGGTCCGGGCGGCCTCCTCTGCGGCCTCGTCGACCATGTCCTCGTCCATGTCGCCGAGCAAGACCTCGTTCGGTTCCGGCGGGAGCGCGAGCGGCGGGTCGTCGTCGCGGGTCTCGTGGTTGACCGCCGTCTCGTCCTCGGGGCCACGCTCGATGAGCGCCCGCTCGCGCTCGTTCCACTCCGCGAGCAGTTCGTGGGAGGGACACGTCCCCACGATGCCCGGGTGCGAGAGGCCGGCGAAGCGCACGTCGGGGACGTGTCGCGAGGAGGTGTACACCCCTTCGAGGTCCCAGATGGTCTTTCTCGCCTCCGGGAAGTGGTCGGTGAGGAACCCCCCGCCGTTGTCCTGCTCGAAGATGCCCGTGAACCCCCACTCGTGGTCTGGGAACGGGCCGAGGTCGAGGATGTCCACGACCAGCAGGTCGCCCGGTTGTGCGCCCTCGACCTCGAACGGGCCGCTCAGGTGGTGGTTCGGGTCGAGACGCATGTCGCGGATGTCGTTCGCGCTGTCGTCGTTGACCACCTGGTTCCCCGTCCAGTCGAGGCACTCGACGCGGAAGCTCTCGCCCGGCGACACCGTCGCAGCGGCCGGGACGTCCGGGTGCCACCGGTTCACTATGGGACTCGGTTGTTCGTCGGGCGGACTGTCGGTATCGACTTCGAATACGGTTTCGACCATGGTACGCTACGTCACACCACGGACAGGACGATAGTGCTAATCGTTCGTATCGGTACGTTCAACGCTAAATGTAGGTGCAAACAACCCACACCATGGCACAGTCTCGGCGGAGATGAACTGTCGGCGCGAAAGGGCTATGCTCGCGCTCGGTGATACGGGTCGGACGACCATGACCGACCTCCCGACACTCGGGTCCTGTGCCGACCTGTACGTCGCCGTCTGGGACGAGTACGGCGGCGAGGCGTTCGGGGCCGCGGCCCTCGACCGCCGACTCGCCGAGCGTGACGGTGCCAACGACGCTCCACACGGCGATGCGCTCGGCCGTCGACTCGCCACGCTCGTCGGCGCGGGCGCGCTGGAGCGACTCGACGACGGCCGCCTGCGCGCCCGACTGCCCCCCGATGCGCCGGCCGAGGACTGGCACGCCCTCGGTGCCGAGCGCGCCGGTGCCGTCCACGCCGCGCTGACGCGAATGGCAGGGGCGGGTGAGGACGACCGAACGTACCGCCACGACGGGGAGCGCTACGCGCCGCTCCCCGCGGGTGAGGCCGCCGAACGGCCGCTGGTCCCGCGCGCGGAGCGGGCGCTCGACGACAGCGTCGTCGGCGTCGCGCTCTACGCTCCGGCCGAGGAGGCGGCGCCGGTCCAGCGAGCGGCCGACGACCTCTGCGCGATGGACGCCCCCTCGTTCACCAAAGTCACCTCGGCGGTCGTCGCCGGTGCCGACGGCGACCTGGAGTTTCGCCTCTACCTCCGACGAACCTGACGGGTCCGAGGTGTTTAGTCGGGGGTCGTGGTACCGACCGTCATGACACGGATAGACATCGTCGAATCGGAGGAGGCGCCCGACGAGACGACGGCGCGACTGCTGGAGGAGGCCCGCGAGGGGTGGTACGGCGACGCCGCGTTCTTCGGCGCGATGGCCCATCGACCGGTACTGTTCGAGCGCGTCGTCTCGCTGTTCGAGGCGTTCGCCCGCGAGCGTGGTATCGAGGCGTCGACGCTCGAACTCGTGCGCCTGCGCGTCGCGGCGACGAACCACTGCGCGTACTGCGCGACGGTCAGGACGCAGTCCGTCGCGGCGGAGGTCGCCCCGAAGGAGTCGGCCGTCCTCGGTGAGCGCCTCGACGTCGAGTCACTCACTCGGCGCGAGCGACTGGCCGTCCGCCTCGCCGACGGCGTCTCGGATGCACCCCACGACATCACCGACGAACTCGTCGACGACCTGCGCGAGGAGTTCGGCGACGAGGGGTTCGTCGAACTCCTGTTGTTCGCCTCCCTCGAGGTCGGTCTCGACCGCTTCTGCATCGCCCTCGAACTCGACACGACCGAGGAGAGCGCCTACCCGACGGGACTGGACTACCCGTTTCGCCCCGGCGACGGCGAGTGAACGGGTCGTCCGAGTGGTTCCCTCCCCCGGTCTGACGCCGCCGGCTTCGACCCCTTCGGTTAACTCACTCGGACGAGACTGGAGAGCTATGGATTTCGAGTCGGTAGTCGCAGGAGCGAAGACGACCAAGACCGTCTTCAGCGAGAAGAACGTCACGTTCCTCGCCGGGAGTATCGCCTACAGCGCCTTCGTCTCACTCGTCCCGCTGATCATGTTCGTCATTCTCGCGGTCTCCATCGCCGGCGCACCCGGACTCCAGGACCGAATCGTCGAGGTCGCCACCGAGAACGTCTCGCCCTCCGTCGGCGGCGTCATCGGCGTGATGATCGATTCACAGAGCAGTGCCGGCGCCGGTTCGACCGTCAGTGCCTCCATCATCGGGGTCCTCACGCTCGTCTGGGGGGCCATCAAGGTGTTCCGCGGCCTCGACACCGCGTTCTCTGAGCTCTACGAGACGACCACCCGGGAGTCGTTCGTCGGCCAGCTCAAGAAGAGTCTGCTGATACTCGTCGTCATCACGCTCGGGGTCGTCGCGATGGTCGGCGCCACCGGCGTCGTCGCGTTCTTCTCGTTCGTCCCGTTCGTCGAACTCGTCGTCCCCCTGCTGCTCGTCGTCGCCCTCGTCGGCGCGTTCTTCCCGATGTACTACCTGTTCCCGGACGTCGACGTCGAGCCGCGGGACGTCCTCCCGGGCACGGTCATCGGGGCTGTCGGCTGGGCGGTGTTGCAGGTACTGTTCCAGATGTACGTCTCCCTCAGCGGGGGCGACGGCAACCTCATCGCGAGCATCCTCCTGCTCGTCACGTGGCTGTACTTCACCGCCGTCGTCCTGCTGCTGGGCGCGACGGTCAACGCCGTCGTCATCGGCCGTGCGGACGAAATCGTCGAGAGCGGTACCGGAACCGCCGACAGCGTACAGACGTGAAGCGCGACACGTAGCTCCGTCACTCACGACGCGAATAGTCGTTATCTGACACAGTTGAGGGGAACGCCGTCGGCCTCCATCGACAGGGCGATGGCTCGGTGGTGCGATTCGGTGTGCGGACGAACGGTGACCGAGCGAGGACCGCCCCCAGACCTAACCGTGTCGAGTGCTAACGTCGGCCTGTATGCACGCACCCATCGTCAGGACCGACAAGTCAGCGATAGAGCGCGTCCGCGACGCGATTCTCAATCGCGGCAACCCGACTGACGACGACGACGAATCGTCGAGGGGGCCCGGCGTCCCACTTCCCGGTTGACCGGCGGTCGACCCGCTTCGACCGCGACACCAGGTGGTCCCTCACGGGACCATCGTGACTCAGCCGAATAGCCGTGTGTTCGAGCGACTGGGGGGTTCGAACCTCGGTCGCTCCGTTCGCTGGTGTTCGCTCTCTACCTCAATCCCGTAGCCGCTTCGCTCGTCACGTTCGTTCCTCGCAGAAGCGGCCTGAGAGGGATTTGAACCACGGTCGCACGCTACCTCGCTTCGCTCGAATCGCGTGCTCCCTGACTCGAATCCTCTCAGGTACGTCCACGGTCGCTCACTGACGTTCGCGACACGTACGACGGGCTGAGAGGGATTTGAACCCTCGGCCGTCTGGTTAAGAGCCAGATGCTCTGCCTGGCTGAGCTATCAGCCCTCGATTTCGAGTAACGTGGATTGACGCATATAAGTTTCCTTTCGCCCGGGTCGTGCCCGTCGATGACGGCCTCCACGGTGGAAGGCGACGACACTCGCGGGACGACCGTTCGGCGAAACGACTATATAGACATACGCGTCACTCTGTCTAGAGTTCGGTCGGGGTGAGCAATCGAACTCTCACAGGTGGGGACGGCGACAGGAACGACCGGTGGCCGGCTCTCGTCGTTTTTTGGTGGGTCGAAGGAGAGCGCCGCCGCGATGGCGGACGGCGGCGCGTCGAGCAACACGCAACCCGACCGCTGCGCCGGGCCGAAGCCCCCCTGCGGCGCAGTCGGTCGGAGCGGACAGGGAACGGGACAGTGTGACCTGTCTGCTAGCCCCCCGGGCGTCTGGCGCCCGTCGGTTTGCGAATACCGCGTCGGCTTGACGCCGTGCGCGTTTGGGGTGCGGCGGCACCCGCACGTCAAGCCATCCGACCGATAGGCCCAGACGCGCTTAGTTATCGAGAACGTACAGCCGCCTCGGGCGCTGTAAGTTCGGGCTACTGGGACGGTCACCGTTCGAGGTGGGCGGGTTTCGACCACGGCGCCGAGAGGGGAATTTGAAGTACGATGGCGCCAGAGGTAGCGTATCATGAGTACCGCCATTACGATGGCGTCGATGTCCACGTACGCCATCCTCGGGTGCGGAAGCGTCGGTCACGCCGTCGCCGAAGACCTCGAGGAGGAGGGCAAGGACGTCCTCATCATCGATATGGACGAGGGGCGCGTCGAGGCGCTGCGCGACCAGGACATGGACGCGCACGCGGCCGACATTCGGGAGGCGGCGGTGGCCGACGAGGTCGCGGGCCGCGACGTCATCCTCATCCTCTCCTCGGACGTGGACGCGAACATCGCCGCCGTCGAGAACATCCGCGGCCGCGGCGGCGAGCAGTTCATCGTCGCCCGCGCCTCCGACCCCGTCTCCGCCGACGACCTCTCCGAGAGCGGCGCGGACGTCGTCATCAACCCCTCGACGGTCATCGCCGACTCGGCGCTCCGCGCGCTCGAGACCGGCGAGTTGGAGTACCGGAGCGGCAAACTCGCGGAGATAATCGACGGGAGCGCGTCGGGCCTCGCCATCCTCATCCACCGCAGCCCCGACCCGGACTCCATCGCGAGCGCCGTCGCGCTGAAGGCCATCGCGGAGGCCCGCGACATCGAGGCCGACATCGTCTACGACGGCGAGATCGGACTCCAGGAGAACCGGGCGTTCGTCAACCTCCTCGGTATCGACCTCGTCCCCTCCAGCGACGTCGACATCGACCAGTACGACACCGTCGCGCTGGTCGACCACGCCCAGGCGTCGGAACCCGCCGTCGACCGCCCCGTCGACATCTACATCGACCACGCCGAACCCGAACTGGAGTACGACGCCCGCTTCGAGGACGTCCGACCGAACATCTCCTCGACGTCGACCATCCTCACGAAGTACATCCAGGAGTTCGACCTCAACCTCACGGAGGAGGTGGCGACGGCGCTGCTCTACGGTATCCGCGCCGAGACGCTCGACTTCAAGCGCGACACCACCCCGGCCGACCTCACCGCCGCGGCGTACCTCTACCCGTTCGTCAACCACGACACGCTCGAACAGGTCGAGTCGCCGAGCATGAGCCCCGAGACGCTGGACGTGCTCGCGGAGGCCATCCGCAACCGCGACGTCAAGGGGAGCCACCTCGTCTCGAACGCCGGGTTCGTCCGCGAACGCGACGCGCTGGCGCAGGCCGCCCAGCACCTGCTCAACCTCGAGGGCATCACCACCACCGCCGTCTTCGCCATCACCGAGGACACCATCTACCTCGCCGCCCGCTCGAAGGACATCCGGATGAACATCGGGGCGGTCCTCAACGACGCCTTCGGCGACATCGGCGAGGCGCGCGGCCACTCCACCGACGCCACCGTCGAGATACCGCTCGGCATCTTCACCGGCATCGAGACCAGCGAGGACAACCGGGACACCCTGCTCGCGCTCACGGAGGAGGCCGTCCGCCGGAAGCTCTTCGAGGCGATGGGCGTCGAGACGGGCGACGGCAACGGCAACTGAACGTCGTCGACCAACGTAGTCGCCCTCGTGCATCGGTCATCTACCGGCAACCACGCCCGCAGCAGCACGTGCTAACCCCTCTCCTGCGAGACGTCCGTACGTGACGGAAGACACCTTCGCGCCGGGACTGGAGAACGTCGTCGCCGGCGAGACGCGACTGAGCCACGTCGACGGCGAGGCCGGCGACCTCGTCATCGGGGGGTTCCCGGTCGAGGAACTCGCCGCGAACGCCACCTACGAGGAGACGCTCTTCCTGCTCTGGAACGACCGACTCCCGACACCCGACGAACTCGACGCGCTCCGGGCGGACCTCGCCTCGCGGCGCGCCCTCACCGACGAGACGCGAGCCGTGGTCCGCGCCGCCGCCGAGGAGGGCGCCGACGCGATGGACGCCCTGCGCATGGGAGCGGCCGCCGCGTCGCTCGGCCGGTCGGACGACGACCCCGAGGCGGCGGCGCGGACCGCGGTGGCGCGCTTCCCGACCGTCGTCGCCACCTACTGGCGCGCGCGGGAGGGAGCAGTGCCGGTCGCCCCCGACCCGGACCTCGGCCACGCCGAGAACTACCTCTACATGCTCACGGGCGAGGTACCCGACGCGGACGCGACGCGGGGGCTGGAGACGTACCTCAACACGGTGGTCGACCACGGGCTGAACGCCTCGACGTTCACCGCCCGGACCATCGCCTCGACGCGCTCGGACGTGATTTCGGCCGTCACGGGCGCCGTCGGCGCGCTGAAGGGGCCGCTCCACGGCGGCGCACCCGGCCCCGTCCTCGACATGCTGCTCGACATCGAGGCCTCGGGCGACCCCGAGGCGGCCGTCCGCGCTCGCCTCGACGCCGGCGAGCGCATCATGGGCTTCGGCCACCGCGTCTACCGGGTGCGCGACCCGCGCGCCGCCGTGCTCTCGGCCGCTGCGGAGCGGTTCTACGACGGCGACGGGGCCGATTCGGCGTTCTTCTCGCTCGCGACCGAGGTCGAGGAGGCGGCCCAGGCCGTCCTCGCCGAACACAAACCCGACCGGTCGCTGGCGACGAACGTGGAGTTCTACACGGCGCTGTTGCTCTACGGCATCGGCGTGCCCCGCGACCTGTTCGCGGCGACGTTCGGCGTCGCCCGCGTCGGCGGGTGGACGGCCCACAGCCTCGAACAGCTCGACGCCGACCGGCTCATCCGGCCGCGCGGGCGCTACGTGGGCGAGCGTGGCCGGACGTGGACGCCGCTCGACGCGCGGTGAGCCGACAGGAGGGAACGGGCGGTCAGACGGCGGCCTCTTCTTCGGGTTCCTTCAGGCGTTCGACGACGTCGTTGACGAGGATGACGTCGCCGACGGCACGGACCCAGCGGTAGGGGATGAGCACGCCCCGGGCGCCCCGGGCGCGGTCGCGGAACAGTTCGCCGTTGAGCTGGGCGATGGCGAGGCCCGTGACCCGTTCGGAGTCGAGGTCGAGGCGGAGGTCCTCGACCTGTCCGACGAAGACACCGTTGTTCGAGTAGACTTCCCGTCCGACGAGCGAGGTGATCTCCTGGGGGGCAGACGCCGCAGTGATATCCATGTTCCTGCCGTTGTAGCGGGAGGTCTTAACCCTTGGTACGTCGCCGCTCACCCCGTCGGGAGGGGGGTCGCGTCCGCCCACAGGCGCTCGACGAACGACCGTCCCCACTCGACGGCGCCGGGCGAGTCGTTGTGGACGAGCGCCCCGAACCCGTCGTCCCGGACGGTCACGCCCAGTACCGCCTCGTCGCCGCGTGCGTAGAGCCTGACCCCGAACGGGGGGAGGTCGGTCGCCTCACGGAGTTCGGCGCGGTCGGCGTCGACCGCCACCGCGACGGCCTCCGGGTACCGCGCGACCAGGCGACCGAGGAGGTCGGCGTCGAACACCAGTCGAACCGCGGTCCCGTCGAGTATCTGTTCGCGGTAGGTGGCGACCGTACGGTCGGTGACGACGGTCGCCGTCCCGTGGACCTCGTCGGCCCAGTCGACGAGGTCGCTGACGCGCTCGAGCACGCGCCCCGGTGTCTCCTCCGAGGCGGTGACGACCTCGGCCCCGTCGAGCGCGCGGACGTCGAGGGGCGCGCCGGCGGGGAGGGCGGCGAGCACGTCCCTGCCGTCGCGGACGCCGGCCGCGCGGCGCTCGAAGCGGTCGTACGACGCGACGGCGAGGCCGCCAGCCGTCGTCGTCCGGAATCCCCCGTCCGTCTCCTCGAGGAGCCCGGCACGCGTGAGGGTTCGGACGGTCCGGTCGACGGTCGACCGGGAGACGTCGAGACGCTCCTGCAGGTCGACCTTCGTGGCGGGCGCCTCGGCCAGGTATCGCAACAGCGGGGCGTGCCGTGACAGGAGGTCGAACACGTCGGGTGCAGCCACTCGGCACATCTACACGGAACAGACGGAGGTAACTTAAATAAGCTATGCCTCCCCGCGTTCAGTAATAAGTGAGGGAAATAGTTATATATATGTTTTCACCACCCTTCGTTCGGAGCGAGCGGTGACGTAATGAGGGTAGATACGGTAGCAATGAACGCCGGACGCCTCTGACAGCCCGGCACCGCGTGTTTCGACACGCACTCGTCGTCGGTCTGCCCGAACCGACGGCGAGGTGGGGTGACTCCCCTTTTGCGACGACGACGAGCCTCGAGCCGCCGCGTTCCTCGTCCCGCCTCGTGACGCCGACCGGTTGTGTACGGAGTGGACACACGGCCGGGGTCATTAAGCCGTCGTCTCGACTACCGAGAGGTATGAGCGAATCAGACGACGAACTCGACGCGATCCGACAGCAGAAGCGCGACGACCTCGTAGAGCAGGGGTCGGGGAGCGACGCCCCGACCGAACCCGTCTACCTGAACGGGGAGGCGGAGTTCGAGGAGTTCGTCGGGAGCCACGACGTGGTCCTGGTGGACTTCTACGCCGACTGGTGTGGCCCGTGCAAGATGCTCGAACCGACCGTCGAGACGCTCGCCGCCGACTCCCCGGCCGCCGTCGCCAAGGTAGACATCGACGCCAACCAGCCGCTGGCGCAGTCCTTCGGCATCCGCGGCGTCCCGACGCTCCACGTCTACGCGGGCGGCCAGCGCGTCGAGCAGTTCGTCGGCGTCCAGGACGAGGCGACGCTCCGCTCGGCCATCGAGCAACACGCCTGAGGCCGGCGTAGCGCGCGACCACGTCGGTGCGGCGTGCCGACCGTTCTCCGTGTCGAGTGGAGGCGAGTGGCGACGCCAGCGCGCCCTTCACTCGCCGAGCGAGAGCACTGCGTCGACGTCGGCACCGTCCTCGAGCAGGCCGCGCATGACGTCGACCGTCTCGGGACTCCGGGCGCGCCCCTGCCTGAGGACGTCCTCCGCGCGCTCGACGGCCGTGATGGTGTCAGTCTGGACGCTGAGGATGGGGACGCCCTCGTCCTCGGCGCGGCCGACGACGGCGCCCGCCGGGCGGAACCCGCCGGTGAGCAGGAGGCACTTGATGCCGGGCGCGTCGAGCGCCGCCGCCTGGACGTCCGAGCGGTCGCCGCCGGTTATCATCGCGGCGTCGCGGGTGCGGCGGAACTGTCTGAGGGCGTCGTCCGCGCTCATGGCGCCGACGGTGAAGCGCTCGATGAAGGCGTCGGTCGGGGCGTCGGTCGTGACCACCTGCGCGCCGAGGTCGTCGGCGAGTTCCGCGACGGTGACCCCCGCGAGTTCCTGAACGCGCGGGAGCGCGCCGAACACCGGGACGCCCCGTCCCTCGAGGAACGGGACGACGTCGGTGACGAGGCCGTCGTAGGCGGCGTCGGGGACGGCGTTGAACAGCACGCCGCCGAGTCGGTCGCCGAGGTGCCGGGTCGCCGAGAGGACGTCGTCGACGTCGTTCGGCCCGTCGTAGTGCGCGACGAGGACGGCCGTGGCGTCGAGCAGGTCGGCCACGTCCGCGTCCGTCAGGTCGACGACGCCGCCCGCGACGGGGCCGCCCCCGTCGACGAACAGGAGGTCGCGGTCGGCGGCGAGGGCGTCGTAGCTCTCCGCGACGCGCTCGCGGAGCGCGTCGGCGTCCTCACGGCCGCGAAGCGCCTGCTCGACGAACGTTGGCGAGTAGACCACCGGTTCGAGGTCGGCGATGTCCGCCTCCAGGTCGAGCAGTTCCTGAGCGAGCAGCGGGTCCTCGTCGAGGGTCTTGCCGACCGCGCTCTCGAGGCGGGTGCCCTTCGGTTTCATGTAGCCGACGTCGAGGCCGCGCTCGCGCGCGAGTTGCGCGAGCGCGAGCGCGACGGCGGTCTTGCCGGTGCTCTCCTCCGTTGACGTGATGAGAATCGGGTTCATAGCTCGTCGGGGTCGATGGTGAGTCTGATGTCGACGGCGGTGGCGCCGTCGGGCATCGCGACCAGGGGGTTGACGTCGAGTTCGAGGATGGCGGGGAAGTCCGTCACCAGTTGCGAGAGGCGCTGGATGGTGGAGACGACGCTCCCCTCGTCGACGGGCGTCCGCCCGCGCGCGCCGCGCAGGAGCGGTGCCGCCCGGACGTCGTCGAGCATCCCCGTCGCCTCGGGTTCGCTGACGGGCGCGACCCGGACGGTGGTGTCCTCCAGTACCTCGACGAAGATACCACCGAGGCCGAACAGCACGAGCGGTCCGAACTGCGGGTCGCGGTTCACGCCGACGATGGTCTCGACGCCGGCGTCGAGGTCGAGCAGTTCCTGGACCTGGACGCCGAGTATCGTCGCGTCGGGCTGGTAGTTCCTCGCGCGCGCGACGAGGTCCTCGTAGGTGTCGTGGACGTCCCCGTCGGCCACACCGACCTCGACGCCGCCGATGTCGGACTTGTGGAGGATGTCGGGGCTGACGACCTTCATCACGACGTCGCCGTCGATGGCCTCGGCGGCGTCGAGCGCCGCGTCGGGCGAGGAGACCACTTCCCCGGCCGGCGTCGCGATGCCGTAGGCGGAGAGGAGGTCCATCGCCTCGACGCCGAGGCGGGTGTCGCCGCGCTCGGCGCCCGCCGCGAGGACCTCGCGGGCGCGCTCGCGGTCCACGTCGAAGGTCGTCGGCTCGGCGTACTCGCGCTCGCTCGCCGCCCGGTAGGCGGACAGGGTTTCGAGGCTCCCGATGGCCCGCGCCGGGTCGAAGTACGTCGGGATGCCGGCCTCGTCGAGTATCGCCCGGGCGGACTCGGTGCGCTCGCCGCCCATGAAGCAGGTGGCGACCGGGAGGCCCGCCTCGCGCTGGCGCTCGACGACGGCCGCCGCGAGGTCGTCGAACGAGAGCACCGCGGTCGGGCAGGTGACGACGCAGACGGCGCCGACGTTCGGGTCGGAGAGGGCGATGTCGACGGCCTCCGCGAAGCGCTCGACGGGGGCGTCGCCGATGACGTCGACCGGGTTGTAGATGTTCGCCTCCTCGGGGAGCGCCCGCTCGAAGCGCGAGAGCGTCTCGTCGGTGAACGACGCGAGCGAGAGCGACGAGTCGCCGATGGCGTCGGTCGCCATCACGCCGGGGCCGCCCGCGTTCGTCACGACGGCGACCGCGTCCGTCTCGGGGAGGGGCTGGCTCGCGAGGATGCTCGCCGCGTCGAACAGTTCCTCGACGTTCTCGGCGCGGATGACGCCCGCCTGTTCGAGGCCGGCCTCGTAGGCCGCCTCGCTCCCCGCGATGGTCCCCGTGTGGGAGGCGGCGGCCGACGCCCCGGCCTCCGTCCGCCCGGACTTCACCAGCACGATGGGCGTCTCCCGGACCACCTCGCGCGCGGTCTCGATGAACGCGGGGCCGTCGTCGATGCCCTCCAGGTAGCCGAGGACGACGTCGGTGTCGTCGTCCGCCCCCCACGCCTCGACGAAGTCCCGTTCGTCGAGGACGGCCTTGTTGCCGAGCGAGACGACGTCCTTGAAGCCGATGCCGCGGTCGTTCGCCCAGTCGAGGACGGCCGTGATGAACGCCCCCGACTGGCTCATGAACGAGATGTTGCCCGGGAGGGCGTTCTCCGGACCGAAGGTGGCGTTCAGGCCGGCGGGCGTGCTCACGACGCCGAGGCTGTTCGGCCCCACGAGGTCGAGGTCGTACTCGGTCGCCACCTCGCGGAGTTCGCGCTCGCGGCGCGCGCCCTCGCTTCCCGTCTCGCCGAACCCGGCGGTGATGACGACGACGCTCCCGACGCCCGCCTCAGCCGCCTCGCGGACGACCTCGACCGCGATGCGCCCCGGGACGACGACGACCGCGAGGTCCACCTCGCCCGGCACGGACGCCACGTCGGGGTACGTCTCGCGGCCGAGGACCGACGCCGCGTTCGGGTTCACCGGCACCGTCTCGCCCTCGAACGAGTCGAGCATGTTCGTCATCACGGCGCGGCCCACCGACCCCTCGCGCTCGGTGGCGCCGACGACGGCGACCCGACTCGGACTGAACAGCGTTTCCAGACCCATTCGTCACTCGACGCTACACCGGCGCCCCCGATATACGTGGCGCCCGACACGAGAGTAACAATCCCTCTCCATTGGATAGTGAATCTTATTAACTAGATCTATAATATTGTTATAGCATGGAGCAACTCACGCGACGGTCGCTACTCGCGACGTCGGCTACGGTGACGGCAGGTGCGCTCGCCGGGTGTCTCGGGAGCGTCGACCCCGCCGGCGGCGAGGAGGCGAGCGCGGTCGAGGCGTCGTTCTACGTCCTCGGCGACTTCGGCGGGCGCGTCGGGGGTGACGCGCTCGACGTCGGGACGCTGGTCCCGTTCGGGCAGCACGGCCACGGCTGGCAACCCTCCTCGGACCTCCAGCGCGAGGTACGCGAGGCGCAGGTGTTCCTCTACATGGGCGAGGGGTTCCAGCCGTGGGCCGACGACGTGGTCCGCAGTCTGGAGGAGGACGACGCGGACGTGAGCGTCGTCGCCGCACGGGAGGGCGTCGAACTCCTCGGCGGGGACGGACACGACCACGAGGGGGACCACGGTGAGGAGGACGAGGGCAACCACAGCCACGAGGAAGACGAGCACGGCGAAGACGGGCATCAGGAAGGTAACCACAGCGAAGACGAACACGACCACGAGAGCGAGGAGAACCACAGCGAGGACGACCACAGCGAGGACGAGGGCGGTCACGAGAACGAAACGAGCGACGGTGGCGACGGCGGCCACGACCACTCGGGCGAGGACCCGCACTTCTGGCTCGACCCGACGCGCGCGGTGGTGGCCGTCGAGACGATACGCGACGGGTTCGTCGCGCACTTCCCCGACGAGGAGGGGACGCTCCGTGACAACGCCGACGCCTTCGCAGAGGAGCTCGACGCCCTCGACGCGGAGTTCGAGGAGGCGCTGTCGGACCGGTCGGCGGAGGCGGTCCTCGTCGCGGGGCACAACGCGTTCCAGTACCTCGGCGAGCGCTACGACTTCGAGGTGTACGCGCTGACGGACCTCTCGCCGGACGACTCCCCGACGACCAGCGACGTCAGGCGCGCCCAGGAGATAATCGAGCGCGAGGGCATCGAGTACGTCCTCGCGCCGGTGTTCGAGTCCGACCGGGCGGCGACCCAGCTCGTCGAGGAGACCGACGCGACCGAGGTCCTCCCCATCACCGCGCTCGCGGGCTTCAGAGAGGAGTGGGAGGAGGAGGGCTGGGGCTACCTCGACGTGATGCGAGAGGTCAACCTGAAGAGCCTCCGGACCGCACTCGGAGCATGAACCCGGTCGAGGTCGACGCCGTCACGTTCGCGTACGGCGACGTGCCGGCCGTCGACGACGTCTCGTTGACCGTCGAGGACGGCGAGTTCCTCGGCCTCGTCGGCCCCAACGGGTCGGGCAAGAGCACGCTCCTGAAGCTCATGCTCGGTCTCCTCCGGCCGGACCGCGGAACCGCACGACTGTTCGGCGAACCGGCCCACGAACACGACGACGGCACCCGCGTCGGCTACGTCGCCCAGCAGTCGACCCGGGCGGCGGGCGAGATGCCCATCACGGTCCGCGAGGTGGTCCGGATGGGGCGATACCCGCACGTCGGCGTCGGCCGGTTCGGGAGCGAGGACCGTACCGCGGTCGCCGAGGCGCTGGAGACCGTGGGCGTGAGCGACCTCGCGGACCGGCGAATCGGCGCGCTCTCGGGCGGCCAGCGCCAGCGGGTGTTCATCGCGCGCGCGCTCGCGAGCGAGGCGGACCTGCTCGCGCTCGACGAACCCGCCGTCGGCGTCGACGCCGACTCGCGGGCGGCGTTCTACGACCTCCTGGCCGACCTCAACGAACGGTCGATGACCGTCATCCTCATCGAGCACGACATCGGCGTCGTCACCGAGCGCGCGTCGCGCATCGTCTGCATCAACCGGGAGGTGTTCTTCCACGGCGACCCGGGTGCGTTCACCGACAGCGACGCCCTCACCGACGCCTACGGTGCAAACCAGCGGACGCTGCACCACGACCACCCATGACCGGTGCGGCGTCGCTCTCCCCTTCGATACTCGCCGTCGGCCTGCTCGCCGAGGGGCTGTTCGACTGGTTACTGGGGCTGTTCGGCGGGGCCGCCTGTACCGCCGGCCGGGTCGTCGTCGGGGGCGACGTCTTCTGTGCGGGCTACATGCAGCAGGCGCTGCTCGCCGGCCTCTGCATCGGCGTCATCGCCCCCCTCATCGGGACGTTCCTCGTCCACCGGCGCCTCGCGTTCATCGGCGAGACGCTCGCGCACACCGCCTTCGCGGGCGTCGCCATCGGTCTCGTCGTCGGGACGAGCCTCGCGTCGCCCGTCTCGCCGTACGTCGCGGCGCTCGTCGTCGCCGTCGGGAGCGCGCTGCTCGTGCAGGCCATCGCCGAGTACACCGACGCCTACGGCGACGTGGCGATGGCCATCGTCCTCTTCGGCGGGTTCGCCCTCGGGACGGTCATCATGAGCCTCGACAGCGGCGGCCTCTCGGTCGGTATCCGCGACTACCTCTTCGGGAGCCTCTCGCTGGTCACGCGGGCGAACGTCGGCCTGCTCGTCGTGCTCACCGCCACCGTCGTCGGGACCGTCGCGGTCACCTACCGGCAACTGCTCTACGTCACCTTCGACGAGACGGCCGCCCGCGTCGCGGGCGTGAACGTCCGTCGCTACGAGCGCCTGCTCGTCGTGCTCACGGCGCTGGTCGTGGTCGCGGCGATGCAGATCATGGGCGTCATCCTCGTCGCCGCGATGCTCGTCGTCCCGGTGGCGGCGGCGGCGCAGGTGGCGACGAGCTTTCGCCAGTCGCTCGCGCTCGCGGTCGTCGTCGCCGAGGTGGCCGTCGTCGCCGGCATCGTCGTCTCGTACTACTTCGGCCTCCAGGAGAGCGGCATCATCGTGCTGGTGACCATCGCCGGGTTCGTGCTGGCCGCGGGGGCCGCCCACCTCGGCGTCCCCGAGCGCGCGGGGTCACTCCTCGCGCAGGTCGACGACCGTCGCACCCGCTAGCTCGCGCAGGCGGTCGGGGTCGATAGGGAACACCGCCTCGGGGGTACCGGCCGCGGCCCACACCGTCTCGTACTCCGTGAGCGTCTCGTCCAGGTAGACCGGGACCGCCCGGTCGTGACAGAACGGCGGGACGCCGCCGATGGACCACCCGAGCGTCTCGCGGACGGCGGTCGGGTCGGCCATCTCGACGGCGTCGGGCGCCACCCCGTGGACCCCGGCGACCTTCGTCATATCGACCCGGTTGGCGCCGCTGGTGACACAGACGACGAGGTCGTCGGCCGCCCGGAGCGCGATGGAACTGGCGATGTGGGCGACGTCACAGCCGACGGCTGCCGCCGCGTCGGCGGCCGTCCGCGTCCCCTCCGGGAACTCCGTGACCGACGGGTCGAAGTCGTACTCGTCGCGCGCTCGCGCGCTGAACTCCTGGGCGCGTTGATGCATATCGCGTCTCGCGGCGCCCGTCGGTATAAGTCCCCCTCCGATACTGACACCAGCGTAACTGCTTTCATGCTGGACGATGAGGCCGCGGTATGAACCGACGTACCGTACTGGGGACGGTTGCGGTGGGACTCGCGGGAGCGCTCGCCGGGTGTTCGGGTGCCGACTCGACCGGCGACGGGAACGAGACCGACGAGAACGAGACCGACGAGAACGAGACCAACGGGACCGAACCGACCGACGACGCGAGCGAAGGGGAGTCGAACGGGACCGACGAGGACGACGAGAACGAGACCGACGAGGGAGAGAACGCGACGGACGCGCCCCCGGAGGACGACGAGAACGAGACCGACGGCGGGAGCGACGAGTCGAACGAGAGCGGCGGGAGCGAGAGCAACTCGGTCGGGTCGACGCAGTTCCAGGCGCGGTCGTCCAACTGCGGGCAGGGGGCCGAGGAGGCGACCATCACGTTCCCCTCCGCGAGCAGCGTCGAGGTGGAGGGCGTCATCAGCGGGGACAACGCCTGCTACCGGGCACGCCTCGGCGACGTGACCGTCGAGTCGGGGACACTCACGGCCACCGTCGAGCGGTACGTCTCGGAGGACGGGCCGGGGGAGTGCGAGGACTGCGTCATCGACATCTCCTACAACGCGACGTTCGGCCTCCGGGAGGACGGCCCCGACCGGGCCGTCGTCTACCACGACGACGAGGAGGTCGCGACGGCGGAGCGCTGAGCGCGCGGCGACCTATTTATCCGCGCCGGTCGAACCCGTCGCATGGAGAGGACGCTCGGCGCGGTGTTCGACGAGGAAGTCGTGTCGGCCGCCGCGGCCGAACGGGGACTGGACGCGGCGGCGGTCCGACGCGGACTCGACGCGGTACAGGACGCGGCCGAGCGCGCCGTCAGCGTCGACGGCCTCGTCTACGAGTGGCGACGCGCCTTCCGGTTCGACCCGCTGGTCGAACGGACGCCCGAGGCGTACTACCTGCGCGTCGAGCGACGCGTCTGGGACCACTTCGCCGACCGCTGCGGGTTCGACGACGCGACGCGCGCGGCGGTGACGACCGTCCACGCGGTGACCGCCGAACGGCGCCCGGACGTGGCTGGCCGCGACGACGAGCGAAGGCCGGACGACGAGCCGAGCGACCACCGGCCGCTCGTTCTGGTCCGTCGATAGGGGCCGCCTCGGGACGTGCCGGGGAGAGCACGATTGTTTCACGATTCTGTCAAAATAGTACTCAGATGGGAAACTGGCTTTTGGCTTCCCGAAATAATTTTTCTCAGACGGTAATCTTTAAGTGGGTCGCGCCCGAGGTTAGAAACGAGATGAGCACCCAGAAAGAAGCGGTTCGACAGCTTGCCGACGAGGTCGAGGAGAACTCCCTTCGCATCGACAAGGACCGGTCCGAACAGATAATCGACGCGCTGAACACGGACCTGGCGAACGCCTACGTCCTCTACCACCAGCTGAAGAAGCACCACTGGAACGTGGAGGGTGCGGAGTTCCGCGACCTGCACCTGTTCCTCGAGGAGGCCTACGAACGGGTCGAACTCGGTGCCGACGTCATCGCGGAGCGCGCCCAGGCGCTCGGTGGCGTCCCCGTCGCCGGCCCGGCCAACCAGGAGGAGCGTGCCACCGTCGAGTTCGAGGGCGAGGACGTCTACGACGTCCGGACGTCGCTCCAGAACGACCTCGAGATGTACGGCGACATCATCGAGGCGATGCGCGACCACATCGAACTCGCCTCCAACCTCGGTGACTACACGACCGAAGAGCACCTCCGCGAGATCCTGGCGCAGGTCGAGGAGGACGCCCACCACATCGAACACTACCTCGAGGACGACACGCTGGTGCTCGAAGAAGCGACCCACTGAGGTCCACACCTTCTCCCGTTTTTTGCGCGCGACCAGCGACGGCGTCGCTCGGAGTGGCGGATGTGATCCGAGAGAGCGGAGAGACCGAGATAGGACGAGAAAGCGAGAGCCGTCGTGCGGGCGCTACTCCTCGACGTCGACGACGACGTCCGTCGCTATCCAGCCGTCGGCGTTACCTGATTCGGTGAAGACGGTGCGGTCGGGCGACGGGTAGTGGGCCGTCACTGAGCGGTCGGCGGGCGCTGAACTCGGTGCCGGTGCTGCCATTACGCGAATTAGGCACGCCTAAACGCTAAAAGGTTTTGGTCCCCCTAGAGCGGGAGCCAGTCGGTGCTGAGTTCCTCGTCGTGGAGGTGCCAGCGCTGTTCGGTCGTGACGTGCGGCGAGTCGTCCGCCAGCGTCCGCGGGACGTGGAGTTCGCGTAGCTCGATGGTCGCGGCGAAGTACGGCTCGAGGCGCTCGACGGTCTCGCTGTCGCGTCCGACCGGGAGGTGGACGTGACACATCCCGCCGTGCTCGACGGTCGCGGCGGTGATGCCCTCGACGAACGACTCCACGTCCGCCTCGTCGTACCCCTCGACCAGCGGTCGCAGCGAGTCGACGCAGACGCGCAGTTCGGCCGGGGCGAGTCCCTCCGCGGCCCGGTCGAACGTCTCGATAGCGTCGACGACGTCGCGTTCGAGTGCGCCCAGCGTCGTCGGGAGTCCCTCGGAGGGAACCGTCGCCGCGGCCGCGCTCCGGGTCGCCGGTCGTCGGTCGAACACGGTGAGCGTGTCGTCGCCCTGACCCGTCTCGGGAACCCGGTCGTCGAGGTTCGCGACACCGTCGGTCAGGACGACGACGCGCCGACGCGGTCCCTCGTCGTCCTCCCCCAGGAGTCGTCGGCACGCCGAGAGGTGGGACCGGCCGCAGGTCGCGCCGACGACGAGCAGGCTGCTTCCGCGGCGCTTCAACCCGGCGAGCGCCTGTGCGAACGCACCTGCCCCGAATTCTGCAGTCATACCTATTCTTTCGAATAGTCCGTGGTAGGATATAATAAGGATTGTGGAGAGAGTCGGGACTCTCGCAGAATAGGACACGTCTCACTTCCGAACGGTCGACACACGTTTGCCTCGGCGCGCCAACGCCGACACATGAGCAATCGGCCCCGCGACGACGACCTCGAAGCGCGCGTCGACGACCTCGCGGCGACGCTCGACGCCCTCCGCGACGAACTGGCGGACCTCGACGAGCGAGAGGGCCTCGGCGGGCGGGAGAGACGGCCGCGCCGTCGAACGCCGCCGCGTCCCGGGGAGTTCCTCCGGTTCACCGAGGAGTACACCATCCCGACGCTCGTCTCGTTCCTCGAGGCGAACATCCGCGCGCTGGAACTGCTCCAGGGACTGCTCCGCATCGCGGGCGGGCGGGACCTCCCCCGGG
Organism: Halomarina ordinaria; assembly: GCF_030553305.1. Taxonomy (NCBI): domain Archaea; kingdom Methanobacteriati; phylum Methanobacteriota; class Halobacteria; order Halobacteriales; family Natronomonadaceae; genus Halomarina; species Halomarina ordinaria. The sequence goes on from NZ_JARRAH010000001.1 coordinate 913,309, forward strand.
GCGACGCCGACCGCGAACGGGTCACCCGCGCCGGCCAGCGCGCGCTCGACGGGGTCGACGCCGTCCTCTCGGACCTCGGCGACGCGCTGGAGGGCCAGCCGACCGACGAGGACGCCCGTGACCTGCTCGGAGAGGCGCGCACGCTCCGCCGCGACATCGACGACGCGCTCCGGGGACGGTCGCGACCGACCCGACAGGTCGACGACGTGAGGGACGACCCGTCGCGGCGCGACGCGGGGACGGACGCCGACGACGCCGACGGCCCCATCTCCATCGCCGTCGAGGACCGCCGCGAGGACGAGAACGAGGCGGAACGAACTGGGGCGGACCGCGACGCGGGCGACGCGACGGACGCCCCGCCCGGGGTGGACGTGGACGCGGAACTCGACGCGATTCGTCACGAAGTGCGTGGCGACGAGGAGGGGGACGAGTCGTCGTCGCCCGACGAGGAGGAGGAGTAGTCCTACTCGACCGGTTCGAACCGGTAGCCGTCCCAGGTCTGACTCTCGGGTTCGCGGATGCCCGCGTTCGGGTCGCGCAGGTCGTCGGCGTACACCGGTCGGACCTCGTCGCCGATGTCGACGCTCGCCTCCGTGAGCTGGCCGAGGGCGCGGACGGGTTCGCCGTCGACGTCGAACTCGACGATGGCGAGGTGGTTCGGTTCGCGCACGCCCGGGGGTGCCGACATACTGGTCGTCCAGGTGACGACCGTCGCGGTGTACTCGCTCAGGTCGACCGTCTCGACCGGTTCGCTCCCGTCGGGGCCGACCGGGTGACCGGGGTAGCTGATGCTGCCGTCGGCGTACCGGGTCGCCTCCATCGTCACTGTCCCGCCTCCATGATGGTGGTGATGACGCAGTTGCCGAACCCGCCGACGTTACAGCAGAGACCGACCTCCGCGTCGACCTGCCGCGGGCCGGCCTCGCCGACGAGTTGCGTGTATATCTCGTAGCCCTGTGCGACGCCGCTCGCGCCCAGCGGGTGGCCCTTGGACTTCAGGCCGCCGGAGGTGTTGATGGGCAGGTCGCCGTCGCGTTCGGTGACGCCCTCCTCGACGGCCTCCCAGGCGTGGCCCTTCTCGAAGAAGCCGAGGTCCTCGCTCTGGAGGAACTCGAGGATGGTGAACATGTCGTGGAGTTCGGCCACGTCGATGTCCTCGGGACCGTAGCCCGACATCTCGTAGGCGATCTCGCCGCTGTCGACGACGCCGCCCATGGTCGTCGGGTCGGCACGCTCGTGGACGACGTGGGTGTCCGTCGCGCCGCCGACGCCCGCGATGCGGACGTAGTCGTCGGCGTACTCCTCGGCCACCTCGACGGGACAGAACAGCAGCGCCGCGCTCCCGTCGGTGATGGGACAGAAGTCGTACAGCCGGAGCGGGTCGGCGACGATGGGCGACTCGAGGACGGTGTCGAGGTCGACCTCCTTCCGGAACTGCGCGTGGGGGTTGTCGACGCCGTTCTTGTGGTTCTTCACCGCCACGCGCGCGAGGCTGTCGCGCGGCGCGTCGTAGGTGTCGAGGTAGAGCCGGGCCGTCAGGCCGGCGAAACTCGGCAGCGTGACGCCGTGTTTGTACTCGACGGGGTGGGTGATGGACGCGATGACGTCCGTCGCCTCCTTCGTCGTACAGTGGGTCATCTTCTCGCCGCCGACGAGCAGCGTCATGTCGCTCGCGCCGCTGGCGACCGACTGCCACGCCGCGTAGATGCCCGCGCCACCGGAGGAGGACGTCTGGTCCACGCGCTGGGTGTACGCCGGAATCGCGCCGAGGTCGTGCGCCAGCATGTTCGGCACGCCCGTCTGTCCCTCGAACTCGCCGCTCGCCATGTTCGAGACGTACAGGTGGTCTATCTCGTGTGGGGCGACGTTCGCGTCCTCCAGACACGCCTGGCCGGCCTCGGCGAGCAGGTCGGACACCCAGCCGTCGCGCTGGCCGAACTGGGTCATCGACGCACCGACGATGGCGACGTCCGTCATCGCCGTCCCTCCGTCGCGTCCCTCATCGCTCCCCCTGGAACCACGTCCCGTCGCGTGGTGTCTCGATACTGTCACTCATTGTCGTGCCTCATGACGCGGGATGCACTTTGAACCCTGATAAGTGTTGGCGGTTCGCCGGCGTCAGCGCCGGCCGCGGGCGCGGCCGGCCATCTTCCACTCCTCGCCGCGCGCGACCGTCCGGGGGAGGTCACAGCGGGTGCGACAGCCGTAGCGACCCGCGAGCGACCAGCGGTCGGGCGTCTCGGGGGTCGACTCCCGGGCGGCGGCCGCCCGCCGGTCGGCGAGGTGGGCCTGGACGGCACAGACGAGCGCCGCGGCCTCCTCGTCGCTCGCGTCCGCCGGAATCGAGACCGAGACGGTTCCGGCCTCCGTGGGGACGTCGACGGTCTGGTCGGTCGGTTCGGCGTCGAGGGCGGTCTCGGCGTCGCTGTCGATGCTGTGGACGTGGGTGTGGGCTTCGGTGGACATGGTTACAGTGGGATGTTGCCGTGGTCTTTCGGCGGGCCGTCGGCGCGCTTGCGTTCGAGGAGCGCGAGGTCCTCGACGAGCCGCTCGCGCGTCTCCTGCGGCTCGATGACGTCGTCGATGTAGCCCCGCTGGGCGGGCTTGTACGGGTTGGCGAACTCCGCTCGGTACTCGTCCATCAGGGTCTCGCGGCGGGCGTCGGTGTCCTCGGCCTCGCGCAGTTCGTCGCGGTAGAGGATGTTGACGGCGCCACGGGGGCCGAGGACGGCCATCTCGGCGCCGGGCCAGGCGTAGTTCACGTCCGCGCCCAGTTCCTTCGACCCCATCACGATGTAGGCGCCGCCGTAGGCCTTCCGGGTGATGACCGTCGCCAGCGGGACGGTCGCCTCGGCGTAGGCGTAGATGAGCTTCGCCCCGTGGCGGATGATGCCGTTGTGCTCCTGGTCGGTGCCGGGCATGAACCCCGGCACGTCGACGAGCGTCACGACGGGGAGGTTGAAGGCGTCACAGAAGCGCACGAAGCGCGCACCCTTCTGGCTCGAGTCGATGTCGAGGGTGCCGGCGTTCGCCCGGGGCTGGTTGGCGACGATGCCCACCGGCCGGCCGTCGAGGCGGGCGAAGCCGACGACGAGGTTGCGGGCGTAGCCGCCGTGGACCTCGAAGAACGTCTCGCGGTCGACGAGTTCGTCGACCACGTCCACGACGTCGTACGGTTTCCGCGGTTCCTCCGGGACGATGGCCGACAGCGCCTCGCAGGAGCGCGCCGGGTCGTCGCCGGTGTCGTAGCGCGGCGGGTCCTCCAGGTGGTTCGCCGGGAGGTACGAGAGGAGGTGGCGGATGTCGTCGAGCGCCGCCTCCTCGGAAGGGGCGGTCATGTGGGCGACGCCGCTCGTCGAGGCGTGGGTGGTGGCGCCGCCGAGTTCGTCCTTCGATATCTGTTCGCCGGTGACCGTCTCGATGACGTTCGGCCCCGTAATCATCATGTGGCTGGTGTCCTCCACCATGACGGTGAAGTCGGTCAGCGCGGGGGAGTAGGTCGCCCCACCCGCACACGGACCCATGATACCCGATATCTGCGGGACGAGGCCGGACGCCTTCGTGTTGCGTCGGAAGATGCGGGCGAAGCCGACGAGCGAGTCGACGCCCTCCTGGATGCGCGCGCCCGCCGAGTCGTTCAGGCCGACGACGGGAACGCCCGCGTCGACGGCCATGTCCATCGCCTTGCACACCTTGTCGGCGACGGCCTCGCCCACGGACCCCCCGAGGACCGTGAAGTCGTGGGCGAAGACGAACACCGGACGGCCGTCCACCTCGCCGCGTCCGGTGACGACGGCGTCGCCCGGGAAGCGCTTCTCTGCCATGTCGAAGTTCGTCGACTGATGCTCGACGAAGGTGTCGAGTTCGCGGAACGTGCCGTCGTCGAGGAAGTAGTCGACGCGCTCGCAGGCGGTCAGTTTCCCCTTCTCGTGCTGGCGCTCGATGCGCGCCTCCCCGCCGCCGAGGTGGGCACGCTCGCGCCGTCTACGGAGCTCCTCGACGGGGGATTCCTCCGCCGTGCGATGGAGTTCCTCGCTCATCTCACCACTCCATGCCGCCGTTGATGGCGAGGATTTGCCCGGTCATGTAGCTCGACTCGGGACTGGCGAGAAAGCGGACGATGCCGCTGACGTCCTCGACCTCCGCGAAGCGGTTGAGGGGGATGCGCTCGATGATCTTCTCCTGGATGCGCTCGGGGACGTCGTCGAGCATGTCGGTGCGGACGAAGCCGGGGGCGACGCAGTTGGCCGTCGACCCCGAGCGCGCCATCTCCAGGGCGATGGTCCGCGTGAAGCCGAAGAGGCCGGACTTCGTGGTGGCGTAGTTGGCCTGGCCGTAGTTGCCCTGCTGGCCCACCACGCTCGAGATGTTGATGAGTCGGCCGTCGGGTGCCTCCAGGAGGTCGCCGAAGAACGTCTTCGTGCAGTTGAAGACGCCCCCGAGGTTCACGTCCATCACCCGCTCCCAGTCCTCGCGGGTCATGTTCTTGAACGTCTTGTCGATGGTCAGACCGGCGTTGTTGACGAGCACGTCGGCGGGCCCGAACGCGCGCGAGACGTCCTCGTACATCGACGCGACGGCGTCGAGGTCCGAGACGTCGGCCTGGACGGCGATGGCGCTCCCCCCGCTCGCTTCGATGTCGTCCACGACGTCGTACGCCTCCGCCTCCGAGGAGCGGTAGTTGACGACGACGTTCGCGCCGCGCTCGCCCAGTTCGCAGGCGATTCCCTTCCCGATACCGCGTGATGCGCCGGTGACGACGCACGTCTGTGATTCGAGTGTCATGGTGTGGTGTCTGTCGCGCCCGTTCACCCCGGTCGGAGCCCGAAGCCGACATCGGAGATGAACCCGCGCACCGTTGTTGCGGTGGTCACTGCGAGCCGTATGAAAGGCTTGTCCTAATATGGCCTAGTAGAAAGTAGGTCGAATACATATAACACGTCAATCAGTTGAACGGCACCGAGTATCGGGCTACAGAGAGCTATTGTGTACCGGTAACGACCAAGGTGTGTGATTTTATATCATGGAACGTATTCCCACGACACGATGAACCGCTGTCAGGAGTGCGCCCGTCGAGAACGGCAGTTATTTTAGGTACCCCTAAAACTAGGGGAGTAAGGAATGACCGCCGACACCTGCGTCATCGTCCCCACGATCCGGGAGTTCGAGTGCATGCGAGCGTACTTCGAGAACGCCCGCGCACACGGGTTCGACCTCGACCGACTCCACGTCCTGTTCGTCACGGAGGACTTCTGTGACGTCGGGGCGATGCGCGACCTGCTCGCCGAGGAGGACGTCTCGGGGGCGGTGTTCGACGGGAGTCGCCGCGAGCAGTGGTACGCCGAGCACGGTATCGAGGCGTACTCGCACCTCGTCCCCGCCGCCAGCCACGCCGAGACGAGCTTCGGACTGCTCTACCTGTGGGCGAACCCCGAGTTCGAGTACGGCGTCTTCATCGACGACGACACGCTCCCCCATCCCGACTTCGACTTCTTCGGGCGACACTTCGAGAACCTCGCCTTCGAGGGCGAGGCGACGGCCGTCGGGAGCGACGAGCGCTGGGTGAACGTCCTCTGGCAGAACGCCGACGACCACGGCCTCTACCCCCGGGGCTACCCCTACAGCGCGATGGACGAGTCCGTCGAGGTCGGCACCGAGCGCGTCGACCGCGTCGTCGCCTCCCAGGGGCTCTGGACGAACGTCCCGGACCTCGACGCCGTCCGCATCCTCATGGACGGCGACCTCAGGGGGCAGGCACAGACCCGGACCACGCGCGAGGACTTCGAGGGGGACTTCGTCGCCCGCGAGGGCGACTACCTCACCGTCTGCTCGATGAACCTCGCCTTCCGCCGCGAGGTCGTCCCCGCGTTCTACCAGCTGCCCATGGACGACAACCCCTGGGACGTGGGCCGGTTCGACGACATCTGGAGCGGCGTCTTCCTCAAGCGCGCCTGCGACCTCCTCGGGACGACCGTCTACAACGGCTACCCGCTCTGTGAGCACAACAAGGCGGAGCGCTCGACGTTCAGCGACCTGAACAACGAGGTCCCGGCGCTCGAACTCAACGAACACGTCTGGCACATCGTCGACGACGCGGGAGAGGGGGCGAGCACCTACGCCGAGGCGTACGAGGCGATGGCGCGGGCGCTCGTCGACCACGAGAACGACTACATCAACGGGGAGTTCCTCACCTACGTCGGCGAACACATGCACGAGTGGGTCGAGTGCCTCGACGCGCTCGCGGAGGCCGAACCGGCGCCCGCCCCCGCCTCGGACGACTGACCGACTCGAAATCGAACCAGCAGGTATAAGTGTTTTAGGCGAACCTAAACAAGTGATGAGCGACGCAAACCGACCGCGCCGCGCGTTCCTCCAGGCGGCGGCGGTCGCTGGTACCGCAGGACTCGCGGGATGTATGGGGCTGTTCAGTGACGACGGCGAGAACGACACCGGCAACGGTACCGAAGGGAACGACACCGCCCCCGACACCGGGCAGATCGGCTCGGGTCGCGAGGGCCGCGGGACGCCCGGCGGGACACCGATGGAGGAGATGCCGGAGCTCTCGGGGACCATCTCGGTCTACTCCGGGCGCGGCGAACCCCTCGTCGGGGCGCTGTTCGACTACATGGAGGACCTCTACTCCGACCTCACCATCGACGCCCGCTACGACAGCTCCGTCGCGCTGGTCAACCGAATCGAACAGGAGGGCGACAACAGCGCGGCCGACGTCTACTACACCGTCGACGCCGGCGGCCTGGGGTCGCTCGCGGAGGCCGAACGGACCGTGACACTCCCCGACGACGTCACCGAACTGGTCAGAGCGGAGTTCCGCTCGCCGGACGACCAGTGGATCGGCACCTCCGGGCGCGCGCGCTCCATCCCGTACAACACCGAGGCGTTCTCCGAGTCCGACATCCCGACGGACATCATGGCCTTCCCCGAACAGGACCGGTTCGACGACGTGATGGGCTGGGCGCCCTCCTACGGGTCGTTCCAGTCGTTCGTCACCGCGATGCGCGTCCTCCAGGGACGCGAGGAGACGAAGGCGTGGCTCGAAGGGATGCTCGACTCGGGTATCCAGGAGTACAGCGACGAGTTCGCCATCGCCCAGGCCGTCGCCGACGGCGAACTCTCCGCGGGGTTCACGAACCACTACTACATCCAGCGCGTCCTCGACGGGCCGAACATCAGTCGCGACGACCCGCCCGTCGCCACGGCGTTCACCGAGAACGACGCGGGGGCGGTGTTCAACGTGGCCGGGGCGGCCGTCGTCGACACCGCGGACGACGAGGAGATGGCCGCGAACTTCGTCCGACACCTGCTCTCGGCCGAAGCACAGGAGTACTTCATCACCGAGACGTTCGAGTACCCGATGATTCCCGAGGCCGAACCAATCGGCGAACTCCCCACCGTCGACGAACTGGAACCGCCCGAGCTCGACCTGGCTGAACTCGCGGACCTCGAGCCGACGATCGAGCTGCTCAGGGAGGTCGGCATCACCATCTGATGGCGACCGACACGGGGACCGAGCGGGGGAACGGGGGGCTGTCGGTCAGCGTCACGCTCGTCGCGGGCGCCATCGCGGCACTCGTCCTCACGCCCGCCCTGTGGCTACTGTTCGGGGCGTTCGAGGCGCGCGGCAGCCTCGGCCTGCTCCTCGCCGACACCACCGTCGAGGTGTTCGTCAACAGCGTCCTCCTCGCCGTCGGCGTCACCGTCGCCTCCATCGCCATCGCCGTCCCGCTCGCGTACCTCACCGTCCGGACCGACCTCCCCGGGAAGCGACTGTTCACCGTCCTGCTGTCGATGCCGCTGGTCGTCCCCTCCTACATCGGTGCGTTCGCCTTCGTCTGGCTGTTCGGCCCGGGCGGGTGGGTGAGCGACGTCCTCGGCACCGTCGGCCTCGATTCCCCGTCTATCTACGGGCTGTGGGGGTCCGTCCTCGTGTTGACGCTCTACACCTACCCGTACGTCTTCATCACCACGCGGGCGGCGCTGAAGACGATGGACACCGCGCTGGTCGACGCCGCCAGGACGCTCCGGCACACCCGCTGGGAGGCGTTCAAGCGCGTCACCTTCCCGCAGATTCGACCCGCCATCGCCGCCGGGTCGCTGCTCGTCTCGCTGTACGCGCTCTCGGACTTCGGGACGCCCCAGATAATGCGCTACGACGTGTTCACCCGCGTCATCTACAGCGCGCGGGCGTACGACTTCGACCTCGCGCTGTTGCTGTCGCTCCAGCTGGTCGTCGTCACGCTGTTCATCCTCGCCGTCGAGGCCCGGGTGCGCGGCAGCGGCGTCCGCTCGGAGCATCCGGGGCGCCAGCCGACGCCCGTCCGGCTGGGTCGGTGGACGCTCCCGGCGATGGCGGCCTGCCTGCTCGTCCCCCTCGTCGCGCTCGCCGTCCCGCTCGGCGTCCTCTCGCACTGGCTCACCGCCGGGACGGCCTCCTACAGCCTCACGTTCCAGCCGCGCTACGGGGCCGCCTCGGCCGTCCTCTCGCTGGGGGCGGCCGTGGTGGCGGCGCTCTGTGCGCTCCCGCTCGCGTACGTCGGCGCGCGCCGGCGCGGCCTCCTCGCAGCGGTCATCGAGCGCGCCTCGTACGTCGGCTACGCCGTCCCGGGCGTCGTCATCGGCCTCGCGTTCGTCTTCTTCGGCGCGCGCTACATCGGAGAGGGCTACTCCTCCGTCGCCGTCGCCATCCCGCTGCTCGTGTTCGCCTACGTCGTCCGGTTCCTGCCGCAGGCCGTGGGGTCGACCCGGACCTCCTTCGAGCGCATCAGTCCCACGCTGGGGGAGGCCGCACGGACGCTCGGGGAGAGCCCGGGGGGTGCCTTCCGCCGGGTGACGCTCCCGCTCGTGGCCCCCGGCCTGCTCGGCGGGGCGGCGCTCGTCTTCCTCACGACGATGAAGGAACTCCCGGCGACGCTCCTCTTGCTCCCGGGGTCGCACACCCTCGTGACCTACCTCTGGACCGCGGAGCGGGCGGGTTACTACGGACAGGCGGCGCTCCCGGCGTTCGCGCTGCTGGCCGTGAGCGCCTGCTCGCTGCTCGTCATGCTGAAACTGGAGGGATACGATGTCGAATGAACTGACACACACGCCGGCGTCCACGACGGACGCCACCGACGCGACGACAGCCGTACCGCGCACCGCCGACCCCGACGGGGCACCCGTCCTCGAACTCGACGGCGTCTCCAAGGCCTTCGGCGACACCACCGTCGTCGAGGACCTCGACGTCACCGTCCACGAGGGCGAACTGCTCACGCTGCTCGGCCCCTCGGGGTGCGGCAAGACCACGACGCTCCGGCTCATCGCGGGCCTCGAACGTCCCACCTCGGGAACGGTCCGCCTGAACGGCGAGACCGTCTCCGGCGACGGGTTCGTCCCGCCCGAGGAGCGCGACGTCGGCGTCGTCTTCCAGGACTTCGCGCTGTTCCCCCACCTCACGGCGGCCGAGAACATCGCCTTCGGGTTGCGCGACCTCGCGGGGGACGAACGCGAGCGCCGCGTCGCCAACCTCCTCGAACTCGTCGGGTTGCCGGACAAGGGCGAGGCGATGCCGGACGAACTCTCGGGCGGCCAGCGCCAGCGCGTCGCGCTCGCGCGTTCGCTCGCGCCCGAACCGCACCTCCTCCTGCTCGACGAACCGTTCTCGAACCTCGACGTCGACCTGCGCGTCGAGATGCGCGAGGAGGTCCGGCGAATCCTCTCCGAGGCGGGCGTCACCGCCGTCTCGGTCACGCACGACCAGGAGGAGGCGATGTCCATCTCCGACCGCGTCGCCGTCATCTCGGCGGGGCGACTCGAACAGGTCGACACCCCCGAGCGGGTCTTCCAGCAACCCGCCTCGCGGTTCGTCGCGGGGTTCCTCGGCCACGCGAGCTTCCTCGCCGGGTCGGTCGAGGGGGAGGTGGTCGAGACGGGCCTCGGTCCCGTCGCCCGCGAGCGCATCCCGGGGCTGACCGCCGAGTACGACGGCACCGACATCGACGTGCTGGTGCGTCCGGACGACGTCCACGCCCACGCCGACGGCCCCGACAACGGGACCGTCGTCCATCGGCGCTACCTCGGGCCGACGGTGCTCTACCGCGTCGAACTCGACGCCGGCGACACTATCTCCTGCATGCACAACCACGCCGACGAGGTCGGCCTCGACGACCGCGTCCGCGTCGACCTGACCGCCGACCACGAGCTGGCGTGGTTCCCGCGAGGTGAGCGAGCGTGGTAGCGAGCGGCCGAGCGGGAGCAGGGAGCGACGAGACTGTGTTCCCGCGAGGTGAGCGAGCGTGGTAACGCGAGTGACCGAGCGGGAGCAGGGAGCGAACCGGAGCGGAGCGACCGGGTTCCCGCGAGGTGAGCGAGCGTGGTAGCGAGCGACCTCGTGTCGGCACAGCAGTGACGAACGCCGGCCCCGTTCGACGGTTCGCCGCCCGACGAGCCTGGTCGCTCGCGCTCTGTGCCCTCGCCGCGCTCGCCGGTCTCTCGGTCCTCCTCGTCGCCCGCGAACTGTTCCCCTACCTGACGGTGAACCACGACGAGGGGGTCTACCTCCAGCAGGCGGCGATGCTGCTGGAGGGGAACCTCTGGCTCACGACCGACCACCCCGGGGCGTTCCGCCCGTGGTTCTTCGTCCAGGACGGCGCGCGCCTCTACCCGAAGTACTCGCCCGTCCCGTCGCTGCTGTTCGCGCCGGGGGTCGCCGTCGGAGCACCGCGGGTCGTCCTCGGCCTCGTCGCGGCGGGGAACGTCGCGCTCGTCGGTCTGCTCGTCCGGGAAGCGTACGACGCGCCGACGGGCCTCCTCGCCGCCGGGGTCGCGCTGGCGACGCCGTTCTTCGTGCTCATCTCCGCCGCGTTCCTCCCCTACGCCCCGACGACGCTGCTGAACCTGCTGTTCGCGCTCGGATACGTCCGGATGGTCCGCCGGGGGAGCTACCGGTACGCCCTCCTCGCCGGGGTCGCCGTCGGCCTCGCGTTCTTCGCCCGGCCGTACACGGCGGTGCTGTTCGCGGCGCCGTTCATCGTCCACGCGCTCCTCACGCTCGTGCGAGTGGTCCGTGAGCGGGGGGTGCGCGGGGCGAGCGTCGTCCCCACCGCGCGCCTGCTGACCGTCGTCGCCCTGCTCGGGACCGCCGGCGTGGCCGTCACACTGGCGTACAACCGGGTCGTCACGGGCGAGGCGCTCCTGTTCCCCTACCAGGCGTTCGCGCCGCTCGACGGCCCCGGGTTCGGCTACCGACGGCTCCTGAACCACGACGTGGTGTACACGCCCGCGCTCGCGCTCCGGACGGCGGGCCACCTGCTGTGGGAACTCGCGACGCGCTGGACCGTCGCGCCCCCCGTCGGGACGCTCCTCGCGCTCGTCGGCCTGCTCACCGTCCGCGGAGAGGGTGAGGCGGGTCCCGAGGCGCTCCCCGACCGGACGCTCCGCCTGCTGTTCGTCGGCGTCGCGGTCAGTGTCGTCGTCGGCAACGTCTTCTTCTGGGGGTCGTTCAACGTCCTCGCGGACCTCGGTGACCCGACCGACGGGTTCATGAGCGAGTTCGGCCCCTTCTACCACTTCGACCTGCTGTTGCCCCTCGCGGCGTTCGGCGCGGCGGGGGCACGCCTGCTCGTGCGGCGGGGGCGCGCAGTCCTCGCCGCGCGGACCGACTACCTCCGCCTCGCGGCGCTGGTCGTCCTCGTGGTCAGTGCGCCCGCCCTGGTGGGCGCGCAGGTGACGGCCCTCGACGGGCCCGTCGAGGAACACGCCGCCGAGACGGAGAAGTACCGGACGGGCGTCGAACCGGTGGCCGAGGCGTCGTTCGACCGCGCGCTCGTGTTCGTCCCCCGGACGTACGGCCCGTGGCTCAACCACCCGTTCCAGACGCTCCGGAACGGCGGGTCGCTCTCGTCGGGTGACGTGCTCTACGCGCAGGACCGCGACGCCGCGGGGAACTTCGCGGTCGTCGACCGCTACCCCGAGCGAACGCTCTACCGCTTCACCTACCAGGGCGAGTGGGGGACCGACCCCGAGGCCCGGGTGACGCCCGCGCTCCAGGAACTCTCGGTCCGCGAGGGCGAGCGCCACGCGGTCGAGACGACGGTCGGAACCGTCGGGACGCCCTCGACGGCACGTCTGGAGACCGCGGAGGGGACCGCGACGGTCCCCGTCGAGGCGAGCGGCGAGTCGGCGACCGTCGAGTGGGCGCTCGACGACGACGGGGCGGCGGTCGGCGGGGAGTCGGTCCCGCTCGCGGCCGACGGGACGGAGACCGTCGCGCTGACGGTGACGTTCGTCCAGGAGGGCGGGTCGACGCTCACCTACCGACAGGAGGTGGCGGTCGACGCCTCGGAGGGGTCGGTCAGGATACTCTGGCCGGGGAAGACGTCGGTCTGTTCGCTCACGACCGACTGCGGCCGCGAGGGGACGTACCTCCCCGACGGGGACTACGTGTCGGGGGCGTCCGTGAACACCACCGTCCGCACCCGTTAGACGCGCAGGCGGACGTCGGTGCCGGGGACGCGCACCGCCGCGCCGCCGCGGCCCGCACGCCGGCGGGCCAGCCCCGACGCGAGGGTCACGGTGAGGACACCCGCGAGGAAGCCCGTCGCGACCAGCGCGGCGAGGAGGGGGTAGCTCACGACCAGCAGTACCGCCGGGATGACCAGTGCCACCGCGAACGCCACGAGGACGGCGCGAGCGTCGGGAACCGTGGGTGGGGTGGGGGTCGCCGAACCGGTGCGACCGGAGAGGGGTCGAGTCGTTCTCATCACGGTTAGAGGGAGGACTCCGGGGGACAAAAGTGCAATCTGAAAATCATTTCTGTAGGCGGACGGACTGAAGTCGAGTTATGTATCGCGCCTGACCTCTTCGCGGGTCGTCTCGCACACCGCGAGGTCGCCGTCCATCGTCACGCGGAGCGTCTCGCCCCCGAGTTCGATGGCGACCTCGACGCGCCAGGGGTCGGTGTCGAGGACGGTGACGGAGTCGTCGGAGACGCACCAGTCGAGCGTCCAGTAGGGGGTCGACCCCAGGTCGACGCCGTGGTCGCGGTGGAAGGCGACGACGTCCGACTGGTCGAGGAGGCGGAGGCCGACGGCCGAACAGAGGCGGTGGTTGCACTGGCGACAGACGTGGTCGGCGCGGAGGCCGTCGCCGAGACAGCAGTCCCCCTCGCTCACGAGCAGGGTCTCCATCCGGCCGCTGCACTCGGGACAGACGCCGTCGGCGGCGAGACAGTGGAGGTGGCGGACGCGCTGGTCGAACGCCCGCGCCACCTCCTCGGTCGTCCGGTCGTTCAACCCGCCCGGCGGGAAGGAGTACCGGCCGTGGCGTCGGTCGCAGTCGGTACAGACGACCGCGAGCATCTCGTCGTCGTAGCGCGCCTCCAGGTCGCCCGAGCACCACAGGCAGGTCCCCTCGACTGGGAACGGGTCGACGTGCGGGTGTTCGTTGAACGACCCGGCGAGGACGGCCTGGACGACCTTCGTACCGGCGTGGCGCAGGTCGTAGCCCTCGTCGGTTCGGACGACGAACTGGTCGGTCAGCTTCCCGAGGTGGTAGTTGAACTGCGCGCTGTCGCGCATCCCAACGGCCTCGCGCAGACGGGAGAACCGGACCGGTCGCTCCTCGGCGCGCCAGAGCGCCTCGAGGATGGAGAGGCGCGTCTCGTTGGCGACGATGGAGAACGCCTCGGCGGGGGCGACGCAGTCCGAACACTCCGTGATGCTCGGCTCCTGCTCCGTTTCGCTCATACCGACGCGTTCGTCCCCTGCGTAGTAAAGGCTAGCTGAACTCGTATTTTGTACGCGACACGACGGGTCCCGTGACGCTCACCCCACCCCGGCGACCAGCATAAACGCGACGGCGGCCTACCTGCTCTACGATGCGGGTGCGGACCGTCGAGGGGGAGGGAGTCGACCGGGTGAACGCCATCAGCGACGGCGTCTTCGCCATCGTCCTCACCCTGCTGGTCCTCCAGTTCGAGGTGCCCGACGTGCCCGCCGCCGACCTCTGGCCGGCACTACGGGCGATGCGCCCGCTCGTCGTCAGCTACCTCCTCACCTTCTCAGTCGTCGGCCTCTACTGGGTGGT